>JANXMQ010000243.1 GCA_025354565.1 Akkermansiaceae bacterium | reverse complement strand
TTTTGCTTCGGCTTAGACACGCGGAGCATTGAGACATACTCGATAAAATCGTACAAGTGACAATTTCGTCACATTCAACGCGGTTCCGCCGTTAGAATCATTCTAAGAACACAACTGGCGAGACGCCCCAACCACAACTCGGCACGGCCATCCGTCAATCTGAGCTTTACGGACTACTGGTGAGAGACCCTCGGGAGATACTTGAAACTCGGGCACCGGGGCATTCGATCACCGCTGATGCAAATAACGGGACAATCGCATAACTCAAAGGCCCGGCAAACGCCAAGAGGTACAGAATAGCAGAACAATGACAGGCATCCGCCAACCACACCGATCATTCACATTTCCTATACCCATTCGGGAATTATCGCATGAGAAAACTACCGCAGCAAGTGAACGCTCATGCCCCGCGCATCAGCGAGATTTCTGCTAGGGAAATCAACGCTTTGTATAAGTCCTCGCGCGGTGCGGTTTTCAAATCCGCCACAGTCACAGCGCGCTCTAACGTGAACTTTCCGGAGCGCGTGCGGCGCAGGGCACTGAGGTGGGCACCGCAACCGAGAACGGCTCCGATGTCGTGGGCGTAGGTTCTAACGTAAAATCCTTTGGAGCAGTTCACGGTGAAATCCACTTCCGGCAGTTCGATCCGTGAAACCTCGTAGGACGTGATATGCACCTTGCGCGGCTCGCGGACGATTTCGATCCCCTTGCGGGCAAGCTTATAGAGCGGCACCCCGTCTTTTTTGATCGCGGAAACCATCGGCGGGATTTGTTCAAAGTTGCCCATGAAGCCGTCGAAAGCGGCGTGGATTTGCTCCTTGGAATAATCCCCGACAGGCTTGGTTTCCAATGTCTCACCCTGGCGGTCCTGCGTGCTGGTGGTCGCGCCCAGCGTGAGCGTGCCCACGTATTGCTTGTCCTCGCTCATCAGCAAGTCCTGGATTTTCGTGGCGCGACCGATGACTAACATCAGCAGCCCGGTGGCCATCGGATCCAGCGTGCCGCAGTGGCCGATTTTCTTGGTGTTCAGGGCACGACGGGCGATGGCGACGACATCGTGAGAGGTCATATCTTGCGCCTTATCAACTAACAGGACGCCGCTCGGGCCGTCCATCTCCGTGGGATTGCTTCTCATGTAAATCGGGTAGAAATTATAAACCAGCGGCTTCGATATGACGGCGGATCGCGGCGAGCACGAGTGGCTTGGCTTCTTCCAACGGCCCCTTCATGCGGATGCCGGCGGCGAGTGCGTGGCCGCCGCCACCGAATTCGAGTGCGATCTTGCAGACGTCCACGCGGCGGTCTTTCGAACGCATCGAAACGCGGATTTTCCCATCCACGAGTTCTTCAAAAAACACCGCGAGCTGAACGCCACGGATCGCGCGGATGATGTCGATGAGTCCCTCGCTGTCCTCGGGAAGTAAGGCCAGGTCGAGGCGCGTTTTATCCCGCAGATCCCAGTGGGCGACCAAGCCGTCCGGCGAGCGTTCCAGCGTATTGAGCAAGGCGCGCATCAGTTCGACGCGCCGATAGGGGTGGTTGTCGTAAATCTTGGAATTGAGCGTCCCGACATCCACGCCACGCCGCAGGAGATCGGCGGCCATTTCATAGGTCGCCGCAGTGGTTTGGGAATATTGGAAGGAGCCGGTATCGGTCGAAACGGCGACGTAAATTGCATCCCTCGTCTCTGCGGGAAACGGCAGGTCGAGGGCGGTGATGAGTTGATAGAGAATCTGGCCGGTCGCCGGACTGGTTGAGTCAATGAGGTTCAGGTCGCCGTACTTCGGATTGGAAAGGTGATGGTCGATGTTGAGCCAAATCTTCGCCTTGGAAGCTGCGTGCAGGGCGCGGTCACCCATCCGCGGCTTGGCTGCGGTGTCGAGTGCGATGGCGACTTCAACCTCAAGCGGTTCTGCGGGTGGCCGTTCGATTTTCTCCGCACCCGCCATGAAGGCGAGGTTGTCCGGGAGGCCGTCCTCGTTGATGAGTCGCACGCTTTTTCCCGCAGCGAGCAGCGAGTAACCGAGGGCGATTTGAGAGCCAATCGCATCACCATCCGGGCGGACGTGGCTGATTAGGACAAACGATTGGTGATTGCGCAGGACTTCGCCGATTTGTTCGAAGGTGGCATTTTGCGGGAGATTGTGGGATTCGCTCATGGGGTGGGACCGCGGCGCGGAAGGCGGATTCTTTCCACCCGTCACTTCGACGCAAGGACAAACCCTGAATTTGATTTACTCTGGACGCGGGAACCGGAATCTGTCAGTCAAGTGACTCAAACTGGAAAAATTCTGAATGAAAATCAATGAAACTTGCAGAAATAGCAGAACCGGTGAATCCGCGAGGACTAACAACAGGGTGCCGTGGTGAACGTATCCATTTAACCAATAACTAACACACTCTCAATGCCACTAATCACCATCGATGGTGCCCAAGCCTATCGCAATCTGAGGAGCAATCGTTTCCGCACCTGGCCCGTGCGCTCTGGGCAACAACCAAACCGAGTCGATCCTATTTGCGAACCTGCCCTAGCCCCGTCGTTTCGCATTGATAGAAGCGATCGTATTTTCGCCATTGGCTCGTGTTTTGCGCGCAACATAGAAATGGCCTTGGAAGCGAGAGGTTTTGACGTTGCGACTGCGAAGTTGCCAAATGTTGACCCTGCCTTCACAAGGATCAATACAGCGGTCCAGAATAACTATGGTCTGCCATCCATTCTCAACGAGCTTCAGTGGGCGCTTTGTCCAGAACAGCCGTTCATTCCCGAGGACCATATATTCGAGATGGGTTCCGGCCTGTTTCAGGACATTCATCTCAATATGGGACCAGATACCCGCGATGTTGCGATGGCGCGACGCGCGGCGCTTCGCGAAGTCACTCAGCGCATCGTTGACTGTAGAATTGTGGTAATTACGTTGGGACTCAGCGAGGTTTGGTATGACACATTGACGAAGCGATATATCAATTTTGCGGTTCCAAAGTCGTTGATTGCCAAGTTTCCAGACAGGTTTCAGGTTCGTCTTCTTGATTTTTCTGAAACCATGGCAACCCTGCAAGAGATCATTGCGTTGCTCACCAGCAAGTGCCGGAATGACCAAAGAATCGTGCTGACGGTTTCCCCTGTTCCGCTCACGGCCACGCTCTTGCCAAGGGATGTGATCGTTTCGAATGCTTACTCCAAATCGGTGCTTCGCACAGCCGTGGAACACTTGGTCGTCATCCATCCTCATATCGACTATTTTTCGTCTTATGAAAGCATCGTCCTCAGCGACCGGATGCTGGCATGGCAGGACGACAATATCCACGTCACCAAACAACTTATCGATTTTAATGTCGAGCGGATGATTGCGGCATACACCAGCGATCGGGAAATCATCTCAAGTGAGCTGATAGAATCAACGATTGCCGAGGCGAAGGAAGCCATGGAAGCGTACGATGACTTCGCCGCTATCCGGATACTTGAGCCGCTGAGAGCCCAGATCAATCGGGATCTGGAATTGGCCCGAATTTACGCCACCCTATGCTTGAACTTAAAGCGATTCGATGATGCGTTGACCGCCATCCAATGTCTGCCTGAAGATGAACGGGGATGGCTGGAGAAACTTCTCGAAGCACTGAAAATTCTTCGTTCCGGCAGCACACAGACGGCCATTGATGCATTAGCGACACTAGCCGATGATGAACCGAACAATAGTCTTGTTCTTAGCTACCTGTTAGAAGTGTTTGAGAAGGAGAAGCGATATGATGAAGCGATTGCTGTCGCATTTCGCTGGTCCCGACTGAGCGCCCAGGGTATTGAACCATTCCGCCGCATCGCCCGAATCCACGAGGCGCGTAAAGATTTTCAGAGTGCCGAGCAGGCTTACATGGCTGCCATCGCCAAACATCCGGCATCCAATCAGGTGTTTTTTGATTATGTCGAATTTCTCATTTCACGCGGGCGACTGCAAGATGCTGCGATTATCATGGAACGGGTTGCTCCGGAAAATTCGCGGCAGATCGACACGGCTGAGACGCTGAAGGCATTCCTCCCGGCCCTGCCCAGTCCGAGTCAATCGGACAGGACGCAAGTCGGCGTGCTGGTTAGTGACGCAAAGATCATTTTCGCGCGTGGGATCGCCAAGGCGAACGAGCAGCAGCGGGAACTTCTGCGAAGCACCCGTCAATTGCTCATGGAACGCCGATACGAGGAAGTCATCCTCGCAACTGATGCACTGCTTGATGGTAGCCTGAGGCTTCAAGCATTACGGGTGCGGGGACGAGCTCTCACCGCATGCAATCGTCATTCAGAGGCGGAAAATGCGTTCCGCGCGGTGTTGGAGGCGGATTCAGACAATGCGGGGACTTATTGCGAATTGGCAAGTGTTCTGGAAGAGCAAGGAAGAATCGCGGAAGCCAACGAGTATGTTTCAAAGGCAATTGAATGCGACCCAACGCGGGTCGCGTTCAGAGCCAAGGCAATCAGACTGTTGATGAAAGCCGGAAAGCTGGACGAAGCGGCCGTTTATATAGAGGAGGGACTGTCACTGGCTCCGGGCAATCCGGTCCTTGAGGCCTTGAAGCAACATTTAAGTCGCTAACGATTACCTTCACGGGCAGCGGTTGCTTGCATCTCTGCTTGCAGGCGGTGCCCCTTTTGGCTGGCTAAAAAACAAACTCCAAAATCCTGAATATCTAGAATTGAATTCCGCACGAACTCACCCAAGCTGCTTGCCGATATGTTCGGTAACTTTAAAGACAATCTCACTTCCATGGCTGCGAAACACATGCTAACTTCCCGCCTCCAGCGTTATGGTAAGTCTGAAGGCGTTCAGAAACTCGCACGGGCGGCGTGAAAGAGTGACAAGTGGCGGGTTAGCTGGCTAGATTTTCTCCATGGCATTTGAACTCCATCCCCGACTCGCGGCAGGCGGCATCGAAATTGGACGGCTCGGCGGCTGTCTGCTGCTATTGAAAAACAACGCCCTTTTTCCTTGGTTCCTCCTCGTGCCGCAAGTCGAAGGCATCGAAGATCTGCACCAGTTGCCACCTGACCAATACACGGCGGTCATGGCAGCGATGCGGTCTGTTAGCGATTTCGTCACCAGCCATTTCAAACCGGATAAACTCAACGTCGCCTGTATTGGCAACCAGGTCCGGCAAATGCACATCCACATCGTCGGGCGCAGCGCCAGTGATCCTGCGTGGCCGGGGACCGTGTGGGCCTATGAAGGGAAACAAATCTATCAGGACGAGGTGCTGGCGGAAATCCGCGACTCCGCCCGTGATTTTCTCGGGCTGGTCTGAGTGCCTGTCTGGCAGGTGGAGGTTCGACTCCTAACGGCCTCTAACACTCGTATCTACCAACTCCTGAGATTCGCGGAAAATCAGCTTACCCTTGCGGTAGCGGGATTTCTCCTCGCGGACGATGCCGGTGCCTGGGGCAAACCATATCGTCCGTTTGAGTTCCAACTCACCATCCAGTCCGCTCATCAGCAGGCGGATCGTGGGAAAAACACCAGCGGGGACAGTGACTTGCTCGCGAGCGATGACCTGGGTCTTGCGCGACAGACTGCCGCCAGCGACTTGGATTTCAGGCGTCTCGGTCCCCGCTTTCATGTCTGCAATGACGAGGGGAACGGCGTGATCCAACCACATCGGTCGGGTGCTATCCGGGTGCATCAGCAGTGATCCCCGCAGCAGGATTTTATCGGGGAAAATTTCCACGAATTCACGCTCGATGGGTGCTGCGGGAACGACGACTTCGAAGCAATCGACCTCCGGCAGTCCGGCGGCAGGAGTGATTTTTCCGAGGTAGGTGCGAGTCCGTCGGTGCCTTTCGTCCACTTCCGCAGCGCCGGGCGAGGTCACATCCGCTGGGATTTCCAGATGGACCTCGTAAATCCAGAAGTCGCTTTTGACGACTGGGAGAAGCGGAATATCTGGCCGTGCCGGGACGGTTGCTACGGCGATTGAAGGGATGGTCTTGTCGCGTGGCTTACAGGCGCTTGGGAAGACAATCCATACTGATAGAATGACGATTGGAACATATAGTTTCATCGATTGTTAGGGTAGAGGTGGCCCCAAATCGGCGACGGCATGGTTGCCTCCGGCGTGGGGTGCGCCGAGACGGGTCTGCCAATTGTGAAACGGAAAAGCGCGCGGGGCACGCCTGCCGGTGAGCCGGGCGAGCATGGTGAATCCGATGAACAGTGTAACTAACAATGCTGCCGCCATCATTACCGCCAGCCGCCATTTACCGGACTGGTCATGCAATTCCACTCGAATTTTCGCGCTCTCCGCTTGGATCATCGCTCTGTAATTTTTCGCATTGGCCATCCAGAAGCGAAGCATATCGGCTGCTTCACGGGTCGCCGCCTTGACCTTGTCCTCCTCTTTTGGTTCCGAGGCAGCCCGGCGACAGGCGTTGGCCACCGCATCGCGGACCTGCTCCGGATTCAGATAGGCGATGAGCTTACCGCCGGGCACGATCCACGGGCTGTCGGCATGACCAGGGACGTCTAGCACCACGCAATGCAGTGGCGACACGCACCACGCTTTCGCGAAACGTCCGGCCACGAGTTCGGGTGGAGCCTGGTCCAGATCTGCGAGCACCACGACGAGGATGTCGATGTCCTCAGACTTTGCGATGCTTTCTAACGGCCCAGATATTTCCTTCACCGCTTCCGGCTTGAGCAATCCTGCGGGATCAAAAACCGGTGACGCTGGACGCAGGCCGTATTCAAATTCCTCCGCCGCGTGTGCGCATGGAAATACTGGCAGCAGGCTAACCACCATGATGGGTAGAATTTTCCAAAACTTGGTAATCATCATCTGGAACGACGGGCGTTGTGGCGTTTCCACGCTTGATTGAGCAGGTGATCGGCGGCTTTCAAATACTGGCAGATCGCCAATGCCGGTTTCCGTGCGCGCCATGCACGGGTCATGGCTGCTAGAGCGTTTTGCCACTCATCATCCGTTAGAATAGTTTCTGCCGCGTAGCCGGGGATGACGGCGGCCTGACCGGTAGCGGCGTTGATAACGAGTAAAACAGTCCACGCCCGCTCCCCGGCGGATTCTCCTTCTTGGAGCGGGCAGGCGTTTAGCAGCCAGAAGCCGAACATCGGCAGACTGGTTTCCGGCGGCAGGCGCACGCTGCAAATACGCCAGCGGAATTGCGGATACTGGCGACGCAGCACATTGCGGGCAGCTTTGATTTTTCCGATATCGTTTTCACTCAGAATGCCCGCAGCGTCGATGACTGTCGAAAGCGGTGGAGGCGCGGTGGGGAACACCTTCATCGAAGCCTCGCCCGTGAAATGGCAGACCGGGCACCTTTGCGCGGCGGCTTCGATTTGGCTGCCGCAAGCGGGGCAGGCGATGCTTACCGGGGGCGCATACCGGGAAGAGCGGTGGTTTGATTGTCCGGCGAGGCCGTTCATGATTCGAGGCGGATGGCCGTGGATCTGCCGTGCGCGTCGAGGCCCTCGATGCGTGCGAATTCGGCGACGACGGAGAGCGACTTCCTAACGGCTGATTTATCCAAGCGCACGATGCTGGTCCGCCGCTGGAACTGGTCTGCGCGGAGTCCGGAGAATGATCGCCCTGCGCCGCCCGTTGGCAGCGTGTGGCTAGGACCTGCTAGGAAATCGCCGACTGCGACCGGTGAGTCGTTGCCGAGATAAATCGCGCCCGCCGTGCGGATCTGCGGCAGCCAGCGGTCCTCATCCGCCGTGATCAGCGAGAGGTGTTCCGGGGCGAAAGCGTTGGAAATGGCGACACCCTCCGCGAACGATCTAACATGCAACAGAAAGGTGCCGCGCTTGAGTACTTCGCGGATGATCTTCGCCCGTGACAAGGTCGGCAACTGCCGCTCAATCGCCTTAACGACCTTGCCTAACAGCGCCTTGGAATCCGTGGCAAAGCCCACCACGCTGTCGCCACCGTGTTCGGCCTGGGCGAGGATGTCGGCGGCGATGAAATTCGCGTTCCCCGTTTTATCCGCGAGGATGAGAATCTCGCTGGGGCCGGGCAGCAGGTCGATGGAGACCGCCCCGACAAGCTGGCGTTTTGCCTCGACGACGAAACTATTACCCGGCCCGAAAATCCGGTCCACCGGGCGGATGGTGGCCGTCCCGAGCGCCAGCGCGGCGATGGCCTGTGCCCCGCCGACCTTGATCGCCTCCGTCACGCCGGCGGCTTTCAGTGCGTAGAGCAACGCTGGATTCACCGTGCCATCCGCACCGCAGGGTGTGGCTGCTAGAATTTCCGGCACTCCCGCCGCCTGCGCGAATCCGGCAGTCATCAACGCGGTGGAAACCAACGGAGCCTTGCCGCCGGGAACATACACCCCTACCCGGTCAAAGGGCGTGAAGCGTTCCCCCACGGTCGCACCCTCGGCATTTTTTGCAGACCAATCCTTGCGTAAACTACGTTTCGCGAAGGCGTGGATGTTTTTTAAGGTCCGGGCGACTGCGATTTTCGTCGCGGCAGTGACGGACGCTTCTGCTAGAGAAAACTCCGCCTCACTCACAAACAACGTTTCCGCCGTTAGAGTAGCGCCGTCGAAGCGCTTGGTATAGGCACATAGCGCGTCGTTGCCCTTGGTTGCCACCTCGGCGATGATCTGCGTGACCAGCTCGCGCGTGCCCGGCTCCGGTAAAGCACGGCGGTTGAGACGGCGGACATAGGGCGTGTAGCCGGGATCGAGGTAACTGAGAATTTTCATGCCAGACGGATGCCGTGCAGCATGAGCGCAAATCGCCGCCACGCCAAGCCTGATCCTGTATCACATCGCGCGAACTGGCGATTTCCCGCATGTTGTCACAATCCGCGCCCGCTGGCTGCTGATTCCGAAGTTTTTTCTCGTCCTCCCGCCCGCCCTTCCCCCACCCTCCCGCCGCAATGCTCAAAGCTGGAATCGTAGGACTACCCAACGTCGGAAAATCGACACTCTTCAATGCGGTGACCCGCACCCGCAAGGCGGAGGCGGCGAACTATCCATTTTGCACCATCGACCCGAACGTCGGGATCGTCAGCGTGCCGGACGCGCGGCTGGCGGTGCTTTCGAAAATCTCCGGCTCGCACAAACTGGTGCCGACGGCCATCGAGTTCGTGGACATCGCCGGGCTGGTGAAGGGCGCTTCCGAAGGGGCCGGGCTGGGCAACCAGTTCCTCGCCAACATCCGGGAAACCGACGCCATTGTCCAAGTCGTCCGTTGTTTTGAAAATGACGACATCATCCACGAGCTCGGCACCGTCGATCCCATCCGCGACATTGAAATCATTAACTCCGAGCTAATCCTCGCCGACATGGCATCGCTCGAAAAACGCCGCCACTCGCGCGAGAAGAAGGCCAAAGGCGGCGACAAGGAAGCGAAGAAAGAAGTCGAACTCATCGACATCATCATGCCACATCTCGATCAGGGGAAACCGGCTCTAACGATTGATTTCAGCGACGACGACAAGGCGATCGTGAAAGAGTTTTTCCTGCTTTCCTCCAAGAAGACTATCTACGCCTGCAACGTCGCCGAAGACGAATTGGCCGGGGCGATTGAAAATCCTGACTCACATTCCCAAGTCGCCCGCGTCCGGAAATTCGCCGTAGAACACACTGGCTCTGAAGCGGTGGTCATTTCCGCTCGGATCGAGGAAGAGCTCAGCGATATGCCGGTCGAGGAAGCCAATGAATTTCTAGCAGACATGGGGGTGACGGACTCCGGAGTGTCCGCTCTGATCCGCAGTGTCTATCACTTGTTAGGACTCCGCACTTACCTCACAACCGGCGTGCAGGAAACCCGCGCCTGGACAATCATCGCTGGCGACAAGGCTCCCGCCGCCGCCGGGGTCATTCACACCGACTTCGAGCGCGGCTTCATCGCTGCGGAAATCGTGCATTACGACGATCTCGTCGCCGCCGGTTCCATGTCCGCCGCAAAAGTGGCAGGCAAGGTCCGGATCGAAGGCAAGCAATACGTGATGAAGGACGGCGACGTGGTGGAGTTCCGCTTCAACGTGTGATTTCAGCCACAGAAGTTTTTCATCCCTTCCGCCATTTCTTCGGGCGACGGGGATGCAACTTTCTGCGCAAGACTCCACCGATAACCAAATGGATCAGCAACCATCGCGGTACGGTCGCCCCAGAATTGATCCGTCGGTTGAGTGAGCGCGGCGGCACCGGCAGCGAGCGCTTGGGCAAATGCGGCATCGCAGTCCACCACGTAAATCATGAATGAGCCGCCTTTCGCGAATTCCGGGGCAAAGGAACCGAACGCCGGATACTCGTCCGAAATCATCATGATCGAGTTTCCAATTTCAAACTCCGCATGTGCGGTGCCGCCGGTCTTCTCGTCCGGCATCCGGAAATATTCCACCGCTCCGAAAGCCGCCGCATAGAATTTCAGCGAAGCATCTGCACTCTTTGAAGTGAGCGATGGCGTGACCGAGTGATAACCTTCCGGGATATGGGATAAATCTGACATCCGGGAAAACTACCCACCCCCCCCCTCTCCTGCCAAGCAGGGAAGTGTGAAACTTTTCACACATTCCCAGTGGCGAGCCGGACTGCGGAGCCGTTCGCACAGGCACAAATCACCCAGGATATTCACCCGAGATATACCCCTGCAGTTGCTCGATGGTGTGGCGCTGGGATTGCATCACCCAAGTCACCAAATCACCGATAGAAATCATGCCGACGAGGCCTTCGTCATCGACGACCGGCAAGTGACGAATGCGGTTGCTGGTCATCAGTTGCATGCACTTTTCAATGCTGTCCTTGCTGCGCACGGTGATGGCTGGCCGGGAGATGATTTCTCCGACCTTGGTGTCCCGCGAAGTGCGGCCCTGGAGAACCACCTTGCGGCTGTAATCGCGTTCGGAAAGCACGCCGATGACCTCGTCGTTTTCCAGCACGACGAGCGCCCCGATGTTTCGCTCACCCATCTGGCGGATGGCTTCATAGACCGTGTCATCCGGTGTGGTTGAGCAAATAGTACCGCTTTTGTTGTGTAGGATGTCGTAAACAGTTCCGTGAATTTCCATGAGTTGCTCCTTTTGAAAGTTCTAGGAAATTGGCGAGATAAAATCACCACGTCAAGCACCCAGCGAAATGATTTTTAAAATCCTTCGTCCTTGCCGGGAGATTCGCCCCGTGGCTTGATCGGCGGCGTGAAACCCTATCTCGACTTGATGCGCGATGTGTTGGAACACGGCGAAGAACGCTCCGACCGGACCGGCACGGGGACCATTTCGGTTTTCGGGCGACAAGCGCGCTACGATCTGCGGCAGGGATTCCCCTGCGTAACGACGAAAAAACTCCACCTCCGCTCGATCATCCACGAATTGCTGTGGTTTCTCCGCGGGGAAACGAACACGCGTTACCTCAAGGAAAACGGCGTCACGATCTGGGATGAATGGGCGGACCCGGAGGGCGAGCTCGGGCCGGTGTATGGCAAACAATGGCGGGCCTGGCCGACGCCCGATGGTCGCACGATCGACCAACTCCGCCTGCTGCTCGATGGATTGTTAGGAAACCCGCCATCGCGGCGGCACATCGTCTCCGCGTGGAACGTCGGCCAACTCCATCAGATGGCGCTGCCGCCCTGCCACTTGTTGTTTCAATTTTACGTCCACGAGCCAATCAACGGCGGCCGGCCCGGTCTCTCTTGCCAACTCTATCAGCGCAGCGCGGATCTGTTTCTCGGCGTGCCGTTCAACATCGCCTCCTACGCCCTGCTCACTCAAATGATCGCCCATGTCTGCAACTACGAGGCGCGGGATTTCGTCCACACCTTTGGCGACTTGCATCTTTACTCGAACCATCTGGAACAAACAAATCTCCAACTCAGTCGCGAGCCGCGCCCCTTGCCGACGCTGTGGCTAAATCCTTTAGTTAAGGAAATCGACGCCTTCACCTTCGACGACATTCGTTTGGAAAACTACGATCCCCATCCCCACATCAAGGCCCCTGTGGCGATCTAGATATATGTTCCGTTACGAAAACCGCGATCAAACGCTCATCTCGAAAGCGGCCTTCATCGGGCGGCTGCTGCACTCCGTTAGTATTGTTTGCCTCATCATCGGCGTGGCGCTCGGCGCGGGGATGTTAGGCTACCGGTATCTTGAGAACATGTCGTGGACGGATTCCTTTCTCAACGCCTCGATGATCCTCGGCGGCATGGGGCCGGTCGATCCGATGAAGACCGATGCCGGGAAAATTTTCGCCGGCCTCTACGCGCTCTTTTCCGGGCTGGCGTTTCTGGTGATGGCGGGCTTCCTCTTCGGCCCCATCGCCCACCGGATTCTTCACAGCTTCCACTACGACGCGGATCAGGAGGACGGGAAACAATGAGCCTGCAACTCACCGCCATCGTCGCCATGACCCCGGAGCGGGTGATCGGGAAAGCAGGCACCCTGCCGTGGCATTTGCCCGAAGACCTCGCGTTTTTCAAACGCACCACCACCGGCCACCCCATCGTCATGGGTCGGAAAACCTACGACTCCATCGGTCGCCCGCTACCGAAGCGCCGCAACATCGTGCTCACCCGCGATTCCGCTTGGTCCGCCACCGGCGTGGAGGTCATCCATCATCCCGACGAACTTGCAGGGCTGCCAGATCTCAGCGGACGCGTCTTCATCATCGGCGGATCGGAAATCTACGCCGCCTTCCTCCCGAAACTCGATGACTTGTTCGTGAGCCACATTTTCACCCGCCACGCTGGCGACACCCGCCTGCCCGAGTTCGAGAGCGATTTCCCGGAATCGGAGCTGCTGGAGATGTATCTGGATTTCAAAGTCGTCCGCCATTCTCGGCGGCTCGCAGGCCGTTCTTGATGCGAGGGCAAGCCTCAGTCGAATGGTGTGCCGGTCAACCAACAACAACCAACCGAAAACGCAGATGACCAAGATCAAACAAAACCTGAGCAATAAGAACCCCTCACCACTCATCGCCATTGCGGGAACGCAACTCGCGCTCATGGCCCCGGCCCCTAGAGCGACCCGGTAGTGGTACAGTTTCGATTGCTTTGGAAATCCGAAATACATTCCGTGTAACACTGGTAATTTCGTGTGTCGTGTTCATGCGATCCGATAAATAACACACTAAAGATTGACACATAAGCTCGATTGCGCTTTTCTTGGCGCATGGACCCGTCCGAAATCAAAAAGGAGCTGGAAGCAATCGCCGCCAAAAGAGCGGCGCTTCGCGTCGAGCAAGATAAGATGGAGGAACTAGAAAGGGCATTTGCGCTTGTGGCGAATCACTTGGCTGGAAAAGAGGATGCTGCCACCCCGCAATCACCGCCTGTTCGACCGCGGAGCCTTTTTGAGAAGATGAACCAAGAGCGAGAACTTCGGAAAAAGCCGCAGTCTCAAGAAAAGCTGCTCCCGGGTTTGTCGGCCGGAAAATCAAAAGCCAGCGTGATTCGTGAGGCATTCCGTAAATGGCAGGGCAATTTTACCGCGTCCGATATTTACGGAGACATTATGGCAAAAGGCGCAATAGGCATCTCCAAGAACGACGTGAGCTTCGCTCTGAGCCGTATGAGCAAAGCTGGCCAAGTTGTTACTGTTAAGCAAGGCGCTGGCAAAGCCCCGTCGATTTATGCAAACGCACAAAACGGCAAGCGCCCGGATGATGATGACGGCCTTTAAGATTTTCCGCTACAACCAACGGAATCACCCGTTTATGCCTAGAACCAGAACAGCGTGGAATGATGGAATAAAGCACTATCGCACATCCGCGCTATAAAGACAAAAAACGACCCCGCAAGGTTCCGTAGAAAGAATCGCCTTGCAGGGTCGGAGTAGCAGTATGACTAGAATGTAAACTTAACCCGGCTGGAGCTCACGCTCCAGCCGGTTTTACTGTTTCATAAGCCCGCCCAGAGCGCAAGTCCTATCCTCAGCCCAGCAGGGCCACCACGTCCGCGATGCTCCAGACCGTATCGGAAACGCCCGCTTCCATAGCTGGTGTGACGCGGAGGGATTGATGGATGCGGCAGAAGTTGTAGTGCATGTAGTGAAGGGCAATCGCCGCCTCGTGGTTCTCAAGCTTCTTGCTGAAAGCGTTTGTGAGGCGGGTAAAGCGTCGCATTCCCATTCGCATCGTGAGGTTCTGGCGTTCGACGTAGGAGGTGGAGACGTGCTTGTAGTCGGGATTCCCCATGAGTTCCACTTTCTTTGATCCGGTGCATTCAGCCGGGCTGTAACGCTTCTCAGGCCCGCCACTGTTGTCGCCGCCGTAGAGCTTCACCAGCATCGCGTAATCAATTTCAGATCCGAAAGCGGATTCCACGGCGGAGACATACGCCTTGTGACCGTCCGTCGTGAGCTGGACACGGTTTGCGAGTCGTCCGGCGAGATCGTGCATGAACTCGTAAGCGCAACCGGCGTCCCGGCCTCCCACGAGCCAGCAAGGGACAAGCTTCGTGTCAGCATCCAGTGCAACCCATGTCCATGCGTCGCCTCATCCGTCGGCCTTTTTGTCAGCGGTGGTATTCTTGGCCTTGGAACCCACGAAGCTCCAGATTTCATCGCACTGGATGCGCTTGCAAGGGAGATTAACGAAAACCTTGGACTGGTAGGCGGAGCAAGCGGCACCCAGATCGACCAAAAGCTTTTGAATCGTGGTGCGGTGCGTGCCGGTCATCCGAACTATGGAGCGGAGGCTGTTTCCTTCCACGAGGGCGGAAACGATGCGGACGCGTTCAGCGAGGGCTAACTTGTTCATACGGATGAAAATAGCATTTATGCTTGAGCGGTCAACAAAAATATTCCATTTCGTAATATTAGGTCGCGCAGCCTCGCGAAAAATTCGCAAATTTGCACAGGAATCTATTGACGGAGATTCCAATCCGGAATAGTAGTGAGTTCCTAATGAGCTGGACACTCTCTCCAACGGAACAATTTGACCGGGACGCCAAAAAAGCCGGGAAAAGCCAAGGAGGAGAATTCGTCTCTGTCATGAGGAATTTGCAGATTTACATAGACTCTTTGAATTCGACCAAAAGCCCTTCACTAATTCACCTAGGATTTCTCCATTCGGAGCCTATGGGGGTGAAGGCGATCGACCAAACCGGAGGCACTTTGGATGACGGAACAAAGAGGGTGAAAATGAAAGAGGCCCGGCTTTATGTTTATCCTGATTCCGAATCCCAAACTATTCATCTCTTCTGCATCGGTAATAAGACGAGCCAACCGAAAGACATTCAATTTTCCAAAAAACAAGTTGAGGCATTGCGAAAAGGCAGCCTTGGCACCAAACAAAAATAAGATATGAGCACTACATTTACGTCGGTAAAAGATTTACTGAAAGCAACAGGCACGAAAGAGCATGTGCGGGAGTTTGATGAACTGATGAGGTGCACCAATGTTGTCCGCGAAATGATCCAAATTAGGATAAAGGCTGGGCTCACCCAAAAGGACTTAGCGGAGAGAATGCAAGTTTCTCAGGGGACAATCTCTAAAATTGAAAACTCCGTAGATTGTGACATCTCGCTCGGGGAATTGACCAGCTACGCTGCTTACTGCAAAGCGAAATTCACACTTAGGGTTGGACCTCCAATAAGCTTGGTCCAAAGCGTAAAGGAGCACGCGCTCGCCCTCAAAAGCGATTTAGACAAGCTAGCGGCTGTCGCCTGCGAAAATGAAGACGATTACCACATCCCCAAGAAGATTTCGGAGTTCTTCAATGAAGCCGGATTCAACTTAATGTCATTCTTGGTGGATGCGGCAGAGAAACTCCCCCGATCCATTAAGGAGGCAAGGATGCCAATGTTGAGAATAGTCTCTCCATGTGAAGACGTTGAGACCGTGCCATCTCAGAGAATCTCGCGGAAGAAGCCGGTGGCGGTGGCTTAGTCTCTATTCCTTTTCTCCCCACCTTTTCTCAGCTGCCTTTTTGGCGATCTCGGAACGCCGCTCCGGCGTCATTGAATCAGCGCGGGCTTTGCCCCCTTTTAGTCCTCCGAGCCGCCCTAGCGCGACAGCGGCGGGGTTTTTCTTGTGTTCTGCTTTAGGGATTTGACCCGTGGACTGATCCACGATGAATTTGGCGAGTTGGTTCACGTCACGGGGTGGTCTGCTTGAGCGGTTGGGCATGTCCCACTCTGCCACGCGGATTCAGAATTTCAAGCCCAGCGGGAAATTTCCGATTTGAAACTGTACCACTACCAGCGACCCGGCGTCTAAGATAGTGCCATAGCCTGACAGGGCTGCATGACCGTTTGGGCTTCGATCCGGGATACGTCCACCCGAAAAATTCTTGCCAAATCAAGGAATTCCAGAGTAACCTTTCGAGCGACCTTTACCGAATCTCGCCGGTGGAGACCATACGAATAAAGACTGTTCGGCGAAGGAAATTAAATGACCACCAAGCGCAAAGTCACAATCGCGATTTCACTTGCTGCCGTAGCACTGGTGGGATTCGCAGTGATAGAGGTCTTTCGTGGGCCTCGCAGCTTCTTGGCTGGATTTGATCGAGGGATGCACGCCAGATACGAAGATATTTCCGAGGGAGAAAGCAAGAAGCTGGTCGTTGATGCACTTGGTGAGCCGCTAGCCAAGAGCGATGAGTTCAACCTTCCTCAAAGGCACGGCTTTGAGCACTTCTTTGACGCTGCGAAGAAGTCCCCAGCTGTGGAGTATTATCAATGGATCAACGGAATGAATTGGTATTACTGTATCGGTTTCGACTCGGCTGGCAGAGTGGTTATCAAGGGAGAGGGCCACTCATGAAAATCCAAAAGCCGAACACGTCGTGGGTGGCAACGGCGGATAAGCTCGCTTATTCGCTTCGCTCTATGAGTCCTGCGCCGCCGTGCCACCACATCTAACGTTCGGCAAAGAAATCAAGAAATTGACCCCCGTGAACTTCCAAAATGCGAGTCGAGCGATCCGTTTACGACGCATTCTGGCGGAGGCTTTTGCTGGCACGTTCATGACCTGCTGTGCACTAGTCTTTGTCGGCACTTTCCTGCCATTTCCGCATCCGAATGAATATACCAAATATGAATACTCTGAGAATCCGTCTGCGCTTCGGACAGTAATCGGTTCCGCGATTTCACTCGGTCTATTCTTCGTCGCGATGTGGGGCAATCGACTGGCAGGACGACTCCGAATCGAAGAGAATACCCGAAAATCAAGCTGCCGAATCGGGTCGAGGTGACGGGATTGCGCCCGTCATGACTATTGGCCTGTCCCTCTGTCATGCCCGTCCTTTTCTGCCGTCCGGCGGCGCGGCGTCCACCATTTTCCGCTCGGAAAAACTCCATGTCGGCAGGTATCACCCGTCGTATTCACCGTGAATGCGACGACCCATAGACTACCACCCGTCATATTCACCGTGAACGCGACGACCCATAGACTACCACCCGTCATATTCACCGTGAATGCGACGATCCATAGACTGCCACTCGTCCTATTCACCGTGAACGCGACGACCCATAGACTACCACTCGTCATATTCACCGTGAACGCGACGCCCCATAGACTGCCACTCGTCCTATTCACCGTGAACGCGACGACCCATAGACTGCCACTCGTCCTATTCACCGTGAATGCGACGACCCATAGACTACCACCTGTCGCATTTTCCGCCGTTCCGGCGTCACCGAGCACGTAAGTGACTCATTTTCAAACCCAAACACCAAACCAAACCAAAAACAACACCATGGCCTCGAATCCAACACCTGAAAAACTCGACGAACTCATCGCCAATACAACTTCCCAGACAAAAAGAAGCG
>JANXMQ010000241.1 GCA_025354565.1 Akkermansiaceae bacterium | reverse complement strand
TTGTTGGCGGTGCCTAGGTAGTTGAAGCTGGGTGCGCCGCTGACGTTGCTGGAGGCTGATAGAATTTTTCCAGCGGTGCCGCGCGTCCAAGATTGGGTGACAGCAGGAACAAAGGTGCCGGTGGCATTTCCCCACTGGATGTCGGTGATCTGGCGGCTTCGTTTCTAACGTAGTGAATTTTGACGTTGCCGCTGGTGATGTCGGAAACCTCGGCGGATGCCCCGTTGGGGGCTTGTTGGGCGGAGTGGATGACGACGTTGCCGCGTGTGAGTTCAAAGCCGGTATCGCGCCTGCTGGTGTCGTGACCCTCGGTGATTTTATATCCTGCGAGTGCGCCGGAGGTGTAGGTGATGGTGACATCCGCACACAGGCTGGAAATCCCGGCCAGCAGGAAAATCCAGAGTGTCAGGAAAAATGACAGCGCGCGGGGCAAAGCTGGGATTGGTTTACAAAGTCGAGGCTTGCGTGAAAAGAAGGAAGTCGATCAATCTTCGCGCCACATCGTTGTGAATGGTCGCACTCCTTACTGAATTCTGACCGGAAATCCGCATTGGCATGAGAACAGGATTTCCCGTGGTTAACCAGGACAGCGCTCGGAGGTGGGCAAGGCGTTGGGGTGTTGAATGTAGGCGGGCTTTTCCCGTGAAGTGGCGAAGTGGAAAATACGAATAAACCGGAACGAGGCAAGCGCCTGAGGAAAGCCCGGAAGATTTCATTTTCCACCAGCCAAAGGGAGTTCAATCGTCGAGAAGCCATATCCTGCTAAATATTGAAATAGGTTGGCATGACCAACGCTATTGGTTTGGCTTGTACGGTTCAGGTTGGGGGGAGTTGCCAAGCGGTGCGAAGCGCGACGACAGGAGCCTGATTTTGGGAGGGAGTTGTTAGCACGGGCCGGAGGGACGATTCATTTGAAGCAAGCGTTTCCAAGCTTCCAGAGCCTTGCGGAAGTCTTCTAACGGAAGCGTAGAGGATAAATTTTCTTCGAATTCATTCTGAACGGAGACGCATTTGGATTTGATTTGAACTGTAAAGGCGTTGCCCGTTCCCTCCCAAGCGTCCAAAGTTCCATTTTCAACCTTCGCTAATATATCTTCCATCAAAGCTATGGAATGAGGTGAACTTTGCATGTCCTGCTCAAGATATGCAGCTACAGCCATCAATCTATCATCGGAGGCAACCGCACGCGGATACCCTTGTTTATCGAAAAGACATTTGATCATCAGTAAATGGGGAAAGCGGTGTTGATGTTTCCGGCGGAATCTAGATAGCCTCCAATCCTAATTCCACCGGGCGAAAGACCCTCCCAATAGTTGCCGCCTCGGGGCATTGTTCGCCCCGAAAAGGCACCGCGAATTTCTTGAAGAACTTGCACCCGTGACCAGCTATCCGGGAAAAATGTAGAAGGAACACCCTTCGGAATACCATTGATTTCAACCATGGCACGATACACTCCCTGGGCATTTGGTGGATCGATAATTTGGGCGATCCGACTCGCCCCTGACAAGGCACCTTGATGATGGAAACCAACAGCTCTTCCTCTTTGATTTACCTCTCCCAAAAAGATATGCCTAACATTAATCGAGGGAATGCCCGGCGAACGATAAAACGGGTTAATGATGCTACCAGAAGCGAAGCCAGTTCTTCCGGCGTAGGATGGAAATAGTCCATCCGAAACCGTTTCCCACAAGCTTGCGACCCGCGGTCCCATTCTCGCCAGACCGCTAACACCAACTCCTAGCAATTCTCCAGTTGCACGGACTCCATTGGGATCGCTCAGAATGCCTCCAATAGTGTCATTCCTCACACCGTCATCGGTCGCGAACTCGTACGCAGCTTGAGTTCCAATCAAGGCCATTGGTGCCTGCAACCAGATGCTGCCCATCGCTTGGGTTCCATAGGTGTAAATTCCCGCACCAACTTCCGCGCTCCCGGCAAAAGCGACAAATGGTGCCGAGGCGATTGCCGCTCCGCCGATTTCGAGCGTTTTCATCACCGGCTTGATTTCTTCCATTTCGCTAGGAATCGCCGCCAATGCCTCATCCATGTAAAGATTGCGGCGGGCTTCGGGTGAACGCATTTTCCAGACGCCGTTTTCCTGATAGAAGCATCGGCTGAGTTGTCCTTCATCCGGTGCCTGCGGCCATGTCTTCACTTTCCCTGCTGCCATCGCGTTCCACAGGTAGGAGAGACCGCTGCCCGCCCATTCCTCGTAAATCATCGTGGGGATGCCGTTGTGGATTGCGGCATCGACTGGACGGGCTTCCAAGCCAAGTTTGTCCACATGATTCACAGGGTCATTGCCGCAGTACGAATATAGGTTCAAACTCTCGCTTTCTCCCAGCGGTTCGCGGGAGAGCCACTGGCCTGTTATCGGATCGAGGAAGCGTTTGCCGAAGTTATATAATCCGGTTTCTTCATCATAGTATTTGGTAGCGTAGCGGAAGGGGCAGCTTGAGGCTTTGGGGCCTCGGGCGTAAATGGTTTCGCCGAAGGGGCCGTAAGCATACTCGGCTTGGAGGGTGCCGTTAGAATCTGCTAGGGCGATGACGTGGCCGGTGCCATCGTAAAGTGGATAGAGATCAATCGTGCTGTTGCCTTTTGTCTCGCGGATGAGGAGAAGTCCGCCTGCGCCGCCTGCTTCGCCGTGGCTGCCACTTATGTCTGGTCCCCAGACGTATTTCCTTTCGAGGAGTGTTAGGCCGCTGGGGAGTTGCTGGCGTTCGTAGATTAGGTCGTTTCCATCGTGGAGGAAGGTGATGACTTTTTGTTCGACAATGCTGCCGTTTTGCCAGCGGTTGACTTTTTTGCTGAATCTTTGGCCCTCGGCATCGTAGGCGTTGGTGATGTCGTAGCCTTGCGGCGCGGTGTTGTAGGTTTGTGTGCGTGACCTAACAAGTTCGTTTTTGGCGTTCCAGCCGTAGTCCCACAGAGCGGACGATTCGCGGTTTCCGGCGGCGTCGTAGGTGAAGGTTTCGCTAACAGGCGGCACCCAGACGGCTCCGCTTTGTTCGGCTTTGGCGTCGGCGTTGGCTCCGGCGTCGCCTTCTCCTTCGAGCACGGCGAGGGTGTGCCATGGGACCCAACCGCCAGAGGTGCCGGGGGATGGGATCGTATAACTGTAGTTGCCGGTGAAGTTTTGTATTTCAGTGCCATTGACCCAAACCCGGGCGGCGGGGTGGGCGGCTACTTTGAGGGTTTTGAATTGGGTGTTGGTCCAAGCGAGGGTTTGGTTGAGGACGCTGCCGGTGTTCTCGCTGTTTTCGGTGCGGCGTCCGATGCCGTCGAAGTGATAAGTGAAGCTGCCGATGGTGGGATGGGTGGCGCTGATGAGTTGGCCGTTAGAATATTGATAGGTCCACTCGCCGCCTGCGGTGGCGCATTTGAGGCGACGGCCTTTTGTATCGAAGGCGGTGGCTTCGTTGTTGGCGGTGCCTAGGTAGTTGAAGCTGGGTGCGCCGCTGACGTTGCTGGAGGCTGATAGAATTTTTCCAGCGGTGCCGCGCGTCCAAGATTGGGTGACAGCAGGAACAAAGGTGCCGGTGGCATTTCCCCACTGGATG
>JANXMQ010000120.1 GCA_025354565.1 Akkermansiaceae bacterium | reverse complement strand
GCTAGGCCACTTGAATTACTATGGTGTCATCGGCAACGCGGATCAAATCAGTTCCTTCGTGCATCACGCGAAGAGGTTGGTTTACAAGTGGCTCAATCGGCGCAGCCAGCGCAAAAGTTTCAGGTGGACCGGATTTGCGGCGGCCTGGGAGCGCTGGAAGATGCCGACGCCACGGATCATCGAGACGCCAATACCGTATCGTTCTGGACAAAACCAGAATCAAGAAGTATTCCATGTCCAACCCATTAGAGTCCAATCATGATCGAAGTTCCACTTGCGCGCATTCCTGAGGAGCCCGGTGCGGTAATTCCGCACGCCGGGATCTGCGAGGGGGGCGTCAGGCAACTGACGTCCCTACCTTAATCGGGCAACACGTAAGCATCAACACGAATGAGTTCCAGAGAACAGACCGCATTGACGACCACGGTAGATTTCGCCGATCTCATCGCGTGGTATCAGAGTCACTGCGATGATTCGTGGGAGCACCAGTATGGAGTGCGACTTGAGACTCTCGACAATCCCGGTTGGCAATTGACCATTGACCTGATCCACACGGACTTACAGGGGCGGACGATGACAGAGGTTCGGGAGGGCATCGCGCCAGAGGACCATCCCGTATCACCGCGCTGGATTCAATGCTCCGTCAGCGATAATCAGTTCCGAGGGGCGTGTGATCCGACCCAGGTCGCCCGCTTGTTCCAGACATTTCACCACTTCAGATGCAGCCAGACACCACAGTAACACCAACAAGCCCGAACAAAACGGATGCAGGCAACGGCTCGAAAGCTATCTGTCGTGTCAGCAACGTCTCGCGCTCGCCGTCGCCTGATCCGAGACGTTCGCCAATAAATCATATGGGAGTCGAATCCAACTTCTACATCATGCCCGCCTCCAGCGGGTTTCGTCCTGAGCCCGAGGCAATTGATAGCCTGATCCGCAACCTTCAAGACCAACGCTACCTCCCCGAGGGCCTGAATTGGAGCGTCGGCTGCGCGAAAGCTTCCGGGAGTATGGATGATTTACGAGCAGCACTGGATGCCAATCCTGCCACCGATATTCAGGTTCGATGGCGGATCTCCGATCTCGCATCGAGCGGCCTTCGTTACCCGCTTGCAAGGATTCCGGGATCGGACGGAATCTATTACGGCATCGAAGTCCACTTGGTCGGGGATACCGCATACCGGATCTCGGAGATCATTCAGCCGTTCGATTCGATTTACTGCGCGTGCGGCCAGGAGATCGAGGAGACTCCGCTTCCAGCCGGCGACCGCTTTGGTGCGGGGAGACTTCCCACAAGTTGTCCAGCCTGTGGACAACCAGTCGATTATGCACGGATTCCCATGGAGGCCAGCCATCCGATGACTGGCGCTCCGGAGTCAGGCCATGGTGGGATCACTTATCGATGTGCCGTTGTCGTTGAGTGCGGCAAGTGCTACCCCGACTACGGGACGCCGGTAGAATCAGGCTTCATTTCCGCAATCGAATCGGTGCTCGGTGGAGAACTAAGAGTGGTCCAGGATTTCTGGTAACAACACAACAACCGGCGAACAAGTCATGGCGCACCAACCGGCATAAGCTCCTCAATTTCATTTCAACATCACTACAACCGCGCCGGTGGGCGCACATCTAACGTTCGCTGAAATAGAAAGACCCTCATGCAGATACTCGAATATGCCCAAGATGTAGCCGCCAGCGCGATGGTGATCTTTTTCCTTTGGGCATTTTCGGTTCATCCCAAAATGACTCCAAAAGAATTTGTTGGATCTCCCCCACCACTCCATTTCGCCGCGAGGCTGTCGATGGCCGTGTTTTTGCTTTGTGCCACAATTGAGAATGGTTTGGCGCATTTCACGTCAATTCGCTGGATTCTATATGCGGTTGCAGCTATTTGCGCGTTCCTCTCGATTGGTTTTTCGTATCGCAAAATCTACAACAATTCGAGACGCGAACAAGCCGCGGCGCTCAACGGGCCATAAGCTCTTCAATCGCATTGCAAAAACACCTCCTGCGCGCCCGCGAGCGCGCTCTTACGTTGTGCGCCGTGCTAAGCAAGGCGCTTCTTATCAGGTGAAAGACCTGTTGTTTCAAAACCTAGCCAGTAGAAACTACCGAGTGTTGCAGTTATGTTAGCTAACCCATCAAAATCCGCGGAGGAAACCGCGTTACCA
>JANXMQ010000142.1 GCA_025354565.1 Akkermansiaceae bacterium | reverse complement strand
GTCTCCGAAATCCAAGGTGAGAGTCATCATCACCGTGCAGAAGTTGCGCGAGGGATGGGATTGCCCGTTTGCCTATGTGCTTTGCAGTTTGCGCGAGTCGCGGTCGGCCACGGCCATCGAACAAATCGTAGGTCGTATTCTGCGGCTACCGGGAGCGAAGTCGAAGCAACACCCAGACTTGAATTGCTCTTACGTTTTTGCCGTGTCGGAGGGAAGTGGAGGGATTGCGGGAATTCATTCAGTGCTTGCAGAATTACGTGAGGCTCTGGAGTCGAATGGTTTCACCGCCGCAGAGGCAGAAAGAATCATTCTACCCGTAACACCGGGCACTTTGCCGCTAGGAGTGCAGCCCAAGACCGTAACTCTCGAACCCGGCAGAGAGGTGGATACCGTGGCGGCAGCGGCTCAGGTGGCGCTGCTAGGTGGTAAAGTGAAGCTGGATGCAAACACTGGATCGCTGACCATTTACGTTCCGTTGGATAAGAATGAAGAGGACGCACTGACAGGATGCGCCGTAACGCCAGCGGGAAAGGCGAAGATTTCCGCTGCCGTTCAAATGGTGCGTGATGTGGAAAAGGCGTTCGGGACGGGCAGGCCGAGGATGCCATCGCCCTTCGAATTGGGAATCGACTTCGCCGTGCCGCTTTTGTGCGTGCGAGAGGACGGTGATCTATTCATTTTCGAGAGCACGTTCCTGTTGGAGCACCCATGGAAGCTCAGTGAAAAGGATGCGAGTCTATCTGATACCTATCACCCGCTCAAACGTCCCGGCGTTCGTTCGGGAGTCGTTGATGTCGGAACTAGCGCTAAACTCAGCACTGATGTGCATGACGAGAAAGAGGACTTCGTAGGAACACTTCACCATCAAGTGATGCAGCTTGCGGGTAGTGCCGACTGGACTCCTGAAATGCTCATTGGCTGGCTGGATCGGCGGATCGATCATCGTGACATTCCCGCTGGCGAGTCTGCGGCGTTCCTGCGAAAGGTGATTAACGGTTTGACGGCAAGACATGGCATCCAGGATGTGAGCGTGCTCGCACTAGATCGCTACCGACTGCGTGACGAAGTGGAAAAGGCGATTCAAAATCACCGGGACAGAGAACGAAATGCGGCGTTCAAGGAATGGCTGCTGCCGACATCCGCTCTCACAGTCGATGAATCCTACTCCATCAATTTCGCAACCATGGGCTACGAGCCAAGCTGGCTCTATGCGGGGGCATTCGAGTTTAAGAAACACTATTACGGCAACAAACCCGGTGAGCTTGAAGAAAGACGAGCAGATGGCAAGGAGAGGGAAGAATTTCAATGTGCTCAATACCTCGATGGTCTAACGGAAGTTCGCTTTTGGGCAAGGAACCTTGCGAAGCGTTCATCGTCGTTCCGACTGCAAACCGCGAAAGATTGGTTCTATCCAGACTTCATTTGTATGCTAACCGACGGACGGGTTCTAGCAGTCGAATACAAGGGCGGAGATCGCGTCACCAACGATGACAGTAAAGACAAGCGAGCCGTGGGAGCAGTATGGGAAAGCCGTAGTGGTGGCGCGTGTCTTTTTGTGATGCCTACGAATGGCGACTTTGCGGCGATCAAGAAGAAGATTGATGGATGACGCACTGAACGCCTCTTGCTGTCGCTGGTGATCCGAGGCCGCCCCAGAGCTTTTCGCTGGTGAGGAAATGGAAGAAGACGCGCTGCGAGTCCTTGGGCAATACCTGAAGCTCTTCTCCCGCATCCAAGCCGACATGAGCGTCGAGATTCCACTCTTGCGTGAAGCAACTCGCTGGGGTGGGCGTTTCAATCCCTGAGCTGCGAAGGAGAACCGAACGACAAAACCTTTCCATGAGCGAATCCGGAACTTTGGTCTTCATCCTCGAAAGCGCGGACTTCTTTAGCGTGGGCCGCACCCTCCAACGGGCCATCGGCAAGTCCCTGCTGGATGAAGTGACGCTGGAAGTGGAGAACCAGGTTCTCACCGTCAACTCCCGCTGGGGCGGCAGCCAGATCCCCTGCACTGGCACGGGAGAAATCACGGCAACTTTGAAGGCGAAAGCGTTCTGCACCCTCATCACCAGCCGCTTCCGTGGAAAGCACCCACAGGGCCGATGAAGTTGACCTTCCGCCCCGTGTTGAAGGAAGTGGCCGTGGAAGGAGCGGGAGTGAAGGCACGGTTCTAAAACCGCGATCCAAGCTCAGTTCTTCGCGTGCATTTCCCGGTGCTTTTTCAGCCCTTCGGAAACGGCGATGGAGAGGAAGGATTTGACCAACGGCGAGCACCTTAAAAGGTTTTTCATCCGGTGATCCGACACCGCCCCCCGCGATTCAATTCCCCGCTCCTTGCGCTGATGGATTTTGCACCCGCACGCCTCGATTTCGGAGCGTCCATGAATCTCCGTGCGATGATCTATTTCATGGAAACCGAAATAAAGAAATCAGCCGACCGCGCTAAGCTGACCAGGCAAGAATTTTTCCGTGCAACACTCCGTGCAATAGAACGCGTTAAAACCCGCATTTTAGTGCATTTTGAAGGTTTTCGCGCCGCTTCAAATCGAACACAAAAAACCCTGCAACCTTTTGAGTTGCAGGGATTTAAGAGTGGTACACCCGGAGGGACTCGAACCCCCAACCTTCTGATTCGTAGTCAGACGATCTATCCAATTGATCTACGGGTGCCTTGCGGCGCTGCGCGGGGCGGAAAGAAGCCGAATTTTCCGCTTGCTGTCAAGAATTTCGGCAGGGAGTTCCATAAAATCAGCGGATTTCCATGAATACCGGGCTACGGAACAGTCACTTCCAGCCGGACAAACAGCAGTGGCAGATCGGTGGGGAGCGTGCAACTCACAAAGCCGCTGGCAACGGTGGCGTTTACCGATTCGCCGACGCAGGAGCGGCTTCCCGCTTGGAGATCGTAGCTATTGATAAAGGCCCCGGTGCCGGCGGAGTCGCCGTAAATCCGGATGGCGTAGTCGGGATTGAAACCAGCTTTAAACGTGAGTCCTGCGGTGGGTGAGCTGCCCAGATTATTGAGCGTATTTTCCTCGCCACCCGAGGTGATCTGGTTGTTGCGAATGAAGGCCGGACCGCCAGCCTTCGAGTCGATGAAGAGGATGATAGCATTGCTCTTGGCTCGGCCGCCGATGAACACATTCAGGTCATTGCCAGTTTGGGCCGTGTGGAGATTGGCTAGGGCATTTTCCGCGCCCCAGTTCGTAGCGATGGGGTCAGCTTACTCTTAATTTCATACTGTTATGAAAAATGTAACTCCACACTGGCTGTCTATGATAACTATGTCCCAAATCAGGCTGCGGTTTATAACTCTTGCAAATCATTGTCGCCATGGCCGGGGCGATCGGCGATTGCATTTCAATGTTTCCTGAAATGTGAGATGGAAATGTGGCGCGGGTCTCAGCGGCGGGACCTACTGCTGGTGACCCTCAGCAGCGATTGTTACTGCGTCTTCCATACGTGCTCGGGTAAAAACATATCTTCGTTTGATATACATAGATGAAATTCATAACATCGAACGAATGCTCGGATGGGATTGCGTCCATTGGCCGCGGGACTGAACGTGCGCATATTGCGAATCCCCGCGATTTCCCAGATCGCCATCGCCGCTGAGATGGCGTGGCAACTGCATGCGTCTCGTGGCTCTGGTCCGGCTTTCCATGGCAGGTGTCGCCGCACGACACGATATTCAAATCGACATCCCTACGGCCACTCTCCAGATTCCCGCCCTCACCCATTCCATCATGGCCACCTCTTTTCTCCCGAAACCTTTCGCCCACAACTACGAGATCTCCCCGGAATACGCGAAAAGCGCGGTCTATTTCTCCTGCGAGTTCGCGATCGACCAAAGCTTCAAAATCTACTCCGGTGGCCTCGGTTTCCTCGCGGGTTCCCACATGCGGGCCGCCGCCGCACTGCGCCAGAACCTCTGCGGCATCGGCATCCTGTGGACTTACGGCTACTACAATCAGGCCCGCGGCGAGAATCGCGAACTCGCCGTGCAGTTCCGGAAAAAGGAATACGCCTTCCTTCAGGACACCGGCATCCGCTTCACCATTCCCATCCACGGCCATCCGGTGTGGGTGAAGGCGATGTTCCTGCCCGGCGATATTTTCAACACGGTGCCAATGTTTTTCCTCAGCACGGATGTTGAGGAAAACGACCCGCTCTCCCGCGCCATCACCCATCGTCTCTACGATCAGGACCACCTGCGCCGCATCGCTCAATACATCATCCTCGGGGCCGGTGGTGCGCGCTTGCTCGATGAACTCGGCGTGGACCCGGAAGTCTGGCATCTCAACGAGGCCCACGGCCTTTCCGCCGCCTTCCACATTTACGAAAAACACCGCAGTCTCGACGAAGTTAAAAAACGCCTCGTCTTCACCACCCACACCCCCGAGGAAGCGGGAAATGAAAAACATGGCTTCCACCTGCTCCGTGACTTCTCGTTTTTCGGCAGCCTAACGGAACACGAAGTGCGCGAAATCACCGGTATCGAGGGCGATGAATTCAACCACTCGCTCGCCGCTCTCCGCCTCGCCCACATCGCGAACGGTGTGTCCAAACTCCATGGCGAAATCTCCCGCCAGATGTGGAAAAATTTTCCTAACATCTGCCAAATCACCCATGTCACCAACGCGCAGAACAAGAAATACTGGGCGGATCACGGCACCGAACACGCCCGCAGCCGTGGCGACATCCAGGAACTTCAGCACCGCAAACGCGAACTCAAGGAGCGGCTCTTCCGCGTCGTCGCCGATCAAACGGGTAAGCTCTTCAAACCGAATGTCCTCACCCTCGTCTGGGCCCGCCGCTTCGCCGGTTACAAGCGTCCAGACCTGATCGCCCGCGACCTCAAGCTGTTTCGCGAGCTGATCCATAACAGCAAATATCCCATCCAGATCATCTGGGCCGGCAAGCCCTATCCCTTCGACTACTCCGCCATCGACACCTTCAACCACCTCATCCGTTTCACCAAGGATTACCCGAATGCCACTGTCCTCGTCGGCTACGAACTCGAACTTTCCCGCTTCCTAAAAAATGGCTCAGACATTTGGTTGAACAACCCCGTCGTCACCCGCGAAGCCTCCGGCACCTCCGGCATGACTGCCGCCATGAACGGCTCCGTCAACCTCTCCACCTACGACGGCTGGGTCTGCGAATTCGCCAAGGACGGACATAACTCGTTCATCATCCCGCCCGCAGATCCCGAACTCAGCCACGAGGACCGCGACCGTCATGACCTGCTAGGTTTCTACACCGCGATGAATGAAAAAATTCTCCCGCTCTACTACGACCGCCCCGACGAGTGGAACCAGCTCGTCCTGAATTCCATGAACGACGTGGTCCCCTTCTTCGACGCCGACCGCATGGTGGACGAGTATTATAAGAAGATTTACGTTTGACAATCCAGCGCGTAATACATAGTTTTACGCATGATTAAAACCATCAGCAAGATCGGAAATTCCCAAGGCATCATCTTTGATTCCGCCCTGCTCCAGCTCGCCCGCCTGAAAGTCGGTGACGAGGTGAATGTGGAAGTCCACGCCGGCGGGACCATCACCATCGCGCCGATGGAGCCGACGGTGATTGATACGAAAAAGGCAGCCGAAACAGCAAAGCGCCTCATCCAAAAGAACAGTGAACTCTTCCGCCGCTTGTCATGAGCGCCCGCTTCAAGCATCCGACGGTGGATGCGGTTCTCGCGATCCATACCGAGGTTCTCGCCGCTCATGGCGGAAGCTCTGGCCTTCGCTCCCGCGAACTGCTAGAATCCGCTGTGGCAGCTCCGCGCGCGACGATGATGGGAACGCCGATGATCTCCGAACCTATCGAAATCGCCGCTGCTTATCTTTTCTATCTATGCAGCAACCACGCCTTTGTGGACGGCAACAAGCGTGTCGCCCTAGCGACCTGTCTGGTCTTTCTCAGCGAAAATGGCCTGCTGCCCGATGAGGAGCTTGAGCCTAATGCTTGGGAAAACCTCACCCTCGCAGTTGCTGCGGGAGCACTGGGCCGCGACGAAGTGACCGAAATGCTGCGCGGCCTCGTGGGGTGATTTTTGCTCCCATTCCTCATCCATCTGCCATGATCCAGTCACCCCTAGCAGAATCCCTCGCCGCCCTCATCGGCTCGGAAAAAGTCACGACGACGACGGAAATACTAACCGCCAACTCCGGTGACAAGTGGTCCGCCAGCCACCTGCCGGATGTCGTCGTTTTTGCCGAATCCACCGCTGACGTTTCCGCCGTCCTGAAATTCGCCAACGCAAGGAAAATCCCGGTCACCACCCGTGGCGCGGGTTTTGGCTACGTCGGCGGCGCGGTCCCCGTGCATGGCGGCATCGTCCTTTCCACCGCGCGGATGAACCGGATTCTCGGCCTGCATCCGGAAGACGGCGTGGCCGTCGTCCAGCCCGGCGTCATCACCGGGAACTTGCAAGCCGCCGCTCACGCCATCGGTTGGGAATACCCGCCCGATCCCGCCTCACTCAAGGATTGCTCCATCGGCGGCAACATCGCCACCAACGCCGGCGGGCCGCGGTGTTTGAAGTACGGCGTGACTCGTAGTTACGTGTTAGGTTTAGAAGTCGTGCTTGCCTCCGGCGAAATCCTTCGCACCGGTGGCCGCCTCCACAAAAACAAAACCGGCTTCGACCTGATCGGCCTTTTCACTGGCTCGGAAGGCATGTTAGGCATCGTCACCGAGGCCACGCTCCGCCTGATTCCCAAGCCCGCCAGCCGGGCGATGCTGGCCGCGATATTCCCCGAGTTCGCGCTGGCCGCCGCCGCCGTGCAGGCCATTCTCAATGCTGGGCATTTGCCATCCGCGCTGGAAATCACCGACGCATTCACCCTCGCTGCTGCTAGAAAAAAACTCGGAGCCGAAACCTTCCCCCCCGGCAACGCCCATCTCATCGTCGAGGTGGATGGCCGCCTTGCCGCGACCGCCGCCGAGATTGAGGAACTCTATCAGCTTCTAACCGGTCTCGGTGCCACCTTCATTGAACGTGCTCCGGACGCTGCTTCCTGCGAGCGTATTTGGAAACTCCGCCGCGAATTTTCCTTCTCTCTTCGCGACACCGGCCTGACCAAGCTCAACGAGGACATTGTCGTCCCGCGCTCGAAGCTCGTCGAGCTTGTCACCTACGCGCGCCAGTTAGAACAAGACACCGGCATCGCCATCGCCTGTTTCGGCCACGCCGGAGATGGCAATATCCACACCAATCTCATGGTCCGCGATTACGAGGATCCACAAATCCGCGCCCACGCCGATGCCGCGCTCGATCTGTTATTCACTTGGGTCCTCGCTAACAACGGGGCCATCACCGGCGAGCACGGCGTGGGCCTCGCGAAAAAACCGTGGATTCGCAAGGCGCTCGGGGAAATTTCCTTCGCCACTCACCGCACGCTTAAAGCCGCCCTTGATCCGAATGGCATCCTGAATCCGGGGAAATTCTTGGATTGAAAATGCACTTACATTCCAAGTCGCCAAATGAAAGTGATGGGCTGATTCTCTCATTTTGACGTAAATACCTTGATCTCGCTGAACGAGGAAATTTGATCCACCCATGCTCTGCACCCTCCATTTTCGCGGCTACCGCTCGCTCCGGGATTTCCGACTAAAGCTCGGACAGGTCACGGTAGTCACAGGCGAAAATGGCGTGGGCAAGTCTAACGTCTATCAGGCTCTGGCGCTGATGCAACGGTTGGCCGAGGGCAGGTTCGCCGCCGCCGTCGCTGCCGGGGGTGGGTTGCCAAGCTTGTTGTGGGCGGGCCAACGCAAGAAGGACGAACCACTGCGGCTGCGCTGGAAAATCGAGCACACCGATTTCCAGTTAGAAATGGAATGCGGCATGATCCCCACCGCGCCGGGCGATCTCACACAATTCCGCACCGATCCTGACATCAAACTGGAAACGCTCCGTTTCGGCGGCAGCCAAGGCCGCGTGATGGCCCGACGCAAGGGCCCGGCCATCGACTTGCGGATGCCTAACGGAAAAATGGAACCGCTGCCACTGCCGGTCCATGCCACCGAGTCGATGCTCAGCGAGGTCCGCGATGGCATCCATTATCCGGCCCTGATGGCGGCACGCGAAACTCTGTTAGCTTGGCGATTCTATCATCATTTTCCCGCCGATGCCCGCTCGCCAATCCGCCAGCCAGCGATCGGTTTTTGGTCGCCCGTGCTCGATGGCGATGGTGGAAATCTGGCGGTCACCTTGCAGACCCTGATCGAATCGAGAAGATCCGAGCCTCTCGATGAAGCGGTTGAATCCGCCTTTCCCGGTTGCCAATGGTCGCCCGTGGACGACTCCGGCAATTTCCAACTCCGCCTGCTGCGCCCCGGCTTGAAACGCTGGCTCGCCGCTGCCGAGTTGTCCGATGGCACACTGCGGTTCTTCTGTCTCTGCGCCGCCCTGCTGACCCCGAAGCCACCGCCGTTCATGGTCATCAACGAGCCGGAATCCAGCCTCCACCCGGACCTGATGCCACCGCTCGCGGACTTGATTGCCAGCGTTTCCGTGGACACGCAAATCCTCATCGTCACCCACTCGAAAAATCTAGCAGAACAAATCTCCGCGCGCTGCCCGGCGAAGGTGGTGGACCTCATCAGTTACGACGGCGAAACCCGCCAAGCGGGTCAGGATTCCGCCAAGCGGGTGTGGAATTTTGAGGACGAGGATTGAATATCTAACCGGTGAAGGAGAGCCCTCGATTTTCAATGCGGGCCGCTGAATTCGCGGACGAGCGAGCGCATGGAGCCCCGCACGGTTTGCAGGTCGCCGACGAGGACGAACATGCGGAATGAATAATCGGCGGGTCTGATGCCCGCTGGGTCGGTTAGACGGAAGACGCAGTTCCATTTCACCACCTTCGCCGCAGGGAATATGAAGCGGCCGAAGGTCGGTCCGGTCATGTTTTTGGTCGGCTGTGGCGGGGCGTAAATGCCCATGGCGTGGGTGCCGGCGGGCACACTGAAGATGATCGGCTGGGGAATTTCACCCGGACCGACGGAGAGGGGTTCCAATTCGCCAGACTTGGGGTTGAATTGCTGGAACATTGAGAACTCCGGCGGCATGTAGCCGGTCAGCGCCTCGAACACGGCATGGTGATGCAGCTCGCCGACGGGCAAGGAAAACGTGACCTCATAGGGGATGACATGCGGCAGGTCATGGTAGCCGATGCTGAGACGTTTCGTGAGGAGATGATTTGAGAGGATGGTGGTGTTTTTGGCGAGGTTGGGGCCGGATTTCTGACCCGGCGCGAGCCAGAAAGCCATGCGCGAGCGCGTCTCGAGTGAGGACGGTCCGGCGCGGAGGAACTGCAGTTCGCTGGATGAGCGGGGGCCGGCCGCGTCGTTGCGGGAGCCGGCCTCCGTGGGGTTGTAGGTTTCGTTAGCGATCGGTGTGCCGCAGTCCAAATTAGACGCGGACTGGAGCTGCCGCCCGTGATCATGGGAATTGATGAATTCTCGTCCATTCCAAGTGAGTGAATCAATGGCTCCGGCGAGGCGCGGTGTGGTGGTGATGACAATTTCCGAAGCCCCGGCCCGAGCGCGGATGACGGCATGGCCATCTGGCGGTTCGCCTGCTAGAGCGTTCATCGCCAGAAGCGCGAGCGGAAAAATGAATGGGTGTGCGGTCATTGGCACGCGACATTACCCGCAGGCTGTGGCCCATCTTGCGTGAGCGACCGCGTTTTCAAACACCCACCCGAATTTATATCCGTGCCATCCCCGACCGCGCCAGTCTATGCTCCGCCCATGCCGTTCAGCAACTTCGGACTTGAGGCCGGAATCCTCCGCGCCATTCAAAAAGCAGGTTATACCCGCCCGTCCCCGGTGCAGACGGCTGCCATTCCGAAGGTGATGCAGGGAAATGACCTGATCGCCATCGCCCAGACCGGCACCGGCAAGACTGCCGCATTCGTGCTGCCGATGCTTCACCGTTTTTCTCTATCAAACCGCCAGGGGCCGCCGCGCGGGGCGAGGACGCTCATCCTCGCCCCCACCCGTGAACTCGCCGTCCAAATCATGGAAAACATCCGGGACTACGGCCAATACATGCCCATCCGTGTGGCGGCAATCTACGGCGGTGTCGATGAGGAATCCCAAATCAAGGCCCTCCGCAAAGGGGTCCATTGCATCGTCGCCACGCCGGGACGATTGATCGATCTGCTAGGCCGCCAGAAGGTCGATTTCACAGAACTCGAAATGCTCGTCCTCGATGAGGCGGATAGAATGTTGCACATGGGTTTCCTGCACGACATCGAGAAGATCGTCGGTAATCTGCCTCAACGGCGGCAAACCCTGATGTTTTCCGCCACCTTGTCCAAGGAGATCGAGTCACTCGCCCGTCGCTTTCAATTTCAACCCAAGCTGGTTCAGATCGGAAAGCGCTCGAACCCGGCCGACACCGTGAACCAATGCGTCTATGAGGTGCCGGGGCATTTGAAAAACGCACTGCTGTTAGAACTGCTCGCCTCGCCCAAACTCCAACGAGTCCTCGTCTTCGTACGTCTTAAGGACGGTGCCGACCGCCTAACCAATTTTCTCAAACTCGCCCAAGTGAAAGTCGCCAAACTTCACTCCAGCCGGTCTCAGGAACAGCGAAATCAAGCGCTTCAGGATTTCAAAGACGGCAAAGTCCGCGTCCTCGTCGCCACCGACATCGTCGCGCGCGGCATCGACATCGAGGGCGTCACGCACGTCGTGAACTACGATTTCCCGGTCAACCCTGAGGACTACGTGCATCGCATCGGCCGCACTGGGCGGGCGGAGACGCAAGGCGAGGCGATCAGCTTTGTGCCGAAACAAGATCTCAACCTGCTCAACATTCTCGAGTTCTTCATTAGCCAACGCCTGGACCGCAGACGGCTGCGCGGCTTCGACTATCAGGCCCCAATCCCCGCCGCCACCCCCGGTGAAAAACCCGAGAAGCGTGACTGGCGGAAACGCACTCGGGACCTGGCAGCAAAAAAAGCTGCCAAGCCCCAGCCGCCAACCGCCAGACGCGGACGCAAATGACGTGTTCTATCGGTTTTTAGATCTCCCACCCACATCACAAGCACCCTCCGTCATGGCCACGCTCAGCGAATCCCACGTCGATCTCTCAACCTCCAGCGGCCCGATGCGGGTGCATCTCTTCATCCCCGATGGTGGCTCACGATATCCTGGCATCCTGTTTTATTCGGAAATTTTTCAAGCCACCGGTCCGATCCGGCGGATGGCCGCAGCGCTGGCGGGCGAGGGCTATCTGGTCGCTGTGCCCGAGGTCTATCATGAATTCGAACCACCCGGCACCGTCCTGGCCTACGACGCGGCAGGCTCCGCCCGTGGCAACAGTCTGAAGACGGAAAAGGCCATCGCTTCCTATGACGAGGATACCGATGTCTTGGTAAAATTCCTCCTCGCGCACGCCTCATGCACCGGTCGCCTCGCCAGCTTTGGCGTCTGTCTCGGTGGCCACTTGGCGGTTAGAGCGGGGTTGCGTTCCGGTGTCAGCGCGATCGCCGCCTTTTATCCGACCGATCTCCACACCGGCAATCTCGGTCTCGGCAAATGCGATGACACCTTGGCGCGGCTGCCCACCATTTCTTCTCCCATGCTCTTCGTCTTCGGCCGCCAGGATCCGCACATCCCGTTAGAGGGACGGCGGCAGGTTCGCGAGGTGTTAGAAAATGCCGGGCGCGACTTCGAGTGGCACGAGTTCAACGCCGCCCACGCCTTCCTCCGCGACGAGGGCCCCCGCTACAATCCCGCCCTAGCCCGCCTCGCCATGGCCCTGCTACTGCGGTTTTTGGGTCAATGGGCACCGTAAATCTTTAATGCAGCACTCGGGTGCAATGAAGCTATTTCTACCTCTGCTTTTACTATTTCTTCATGATATGGTTTACCTGCAACAGACGTATTCAAAGCAATAATGTTCTTTCTTCAAAAACAGTTCGGATCTCGAACTCTGATAATCTTTCTGCTCGTCGGCACTGTGCTGATTGCTGCGCATTGCAAAAAAAGCGAAGTTCCGCACAACGCTTCCGCGTCTTCGCCTTCCACGGATAGCACACAGATCGCCGTCGATAAAATAATCGACTTCAATCGTGATGTGCGCCCCATTTTAGCGGATCGTTGCTTTGGTTGTCACGGTCCCGATGCAAACAAGGGTCGAGAAGCAGGTTTACGCTTGGACACTTCCGCCGGAGCCACCGCCAAATTGGAAAGTGGCAACCGCGCCATCGTTCCAGGTAACATTAATCAAAGTGAAATGGTCGTTCGTTTGCATTCGCATGATCCCGATGAAATCATGCCATCTCCCAAATTGAACCGACCGCTCGATGATCAACAGCGCGCCATTTTAACGGCATGGATCAAACAAGGCGCCGAATATCAACCGCACTGGGCATTTGTTGCACCGAAAAAACACGATGCACCAAATGTCACTCATGCCGAATGGTGCAAGAATGACATTGATCGATTCACTCTCGCAAAAATGGAGGAGGAAAAACTTTCTCCCAATGCACCAGCGGACAGAGCGACATTATTGCGCCGGGTGTCCTTTGCGATCACCGGCTTGCCGCCGACACCCGAGCAGATTGATCCCTTCATCAAAGATCCGGCGCCGGACGCCTACGAAAAGCAAGTGGACGCCCTGCTTGCTTCGTCTCGATATGGCGAACGCATGGCACAAGACTGGCTCGATATGGCGCGCTTTGCGGACACCTTTGGTTACCAATCAGACTTGCCGTGTTTCGTCTGGCCATGGCGTGACTGGGTGATTGAATCATTCAATCAAAATTTGCCCTATGATCAATTTGCCACCTGGCAAATCGCTGGTGACCTATTACCCAATCCAACGCAAGAGCAAAGGCTCGCCACTATGTTCAATCGGCTTCATCGACAAACACAGGAAGGCGGCTCAATCGAAGCGGAATTCCGCCAAGAGTATGTTTCGGATCGCGTCCACACCTTCGGCACAGCATTCCTCGGATTGACGATGGAATGCAGTAAATGCCACGACCATAAATACGATCCGATCGCACAAAAAGATTATTACAGCATGGCATCGATGTTCGGGCAAATTGACGAATGTGGACTCTATCCCTATTCCTTGGACAACTCGGCACCTGCTCCATCAATGTATCTGATGGAGCCACACCACCCGGCAGAGGTGACCAAACGCCAAGCGGCTTTGGATCTCGCGGAAAAGAATTATCAAAGTGTTCTATCAGCGCGTGATGCCGCTTATGAAGCTTGGCTAGCCGCAACGCCGAATATTGCGATTTCACCTCTTGTGGGCCAGTACCCACTCGATGCCATCGATGGCGGTAAACTTGCCAACCTCGCACCGAACGGCGAACCTGCTAACATGGTCGGAGGGAAATTGATTCCTACGCCGGGTGTCGTCGGCAATGCCATGACGTTTGATGGCGATACGGTGCTCCTGCTCAATGGCATTAAAGGCATCACCCGTCATGACCCGCTGAGTATTTCAATGCGCATTCGATCACCTGATGTCAAACAACGTGCGGTCATCCTCCACAGCGGGCCGGCCATGTTTTCCCAATCCGCTGACGCCTCTGGATTCGAAATTCTGCTAGAAAAGGGCAAGCTTCGCTGGAGTTGCATCCATCTCTGGCCCGGTTGCGCCGCATCAATTGAAACAAAAGATCTCTTCCCGATTGAGAAATGGGTGCAGATCACGGTGACCTACGATGGCTCATCAACCGCAGCCGGTCTGAAAATGTACTTCGACGGCAAACCTGCGGCTACGATCGTCGTCCGTGATCGACTGGATAAAAGCATCGTCGCCGATACTTTCCGAGTGGGAGCCCGTCCACGTGACGACCGTGGATTTGCGCAAGGGCAGATCGATGACCTTTCGATTTTTAAAAACCTACTCACCCCCGCTGAGGTCGCCGAGCTTGCTGGAGCGCCTTTGGATCAGGTTTTTCAAGCTGCTAAAACAGGAAATGCCGAAGCGAAAAATCAGGCAAAGGACTATTATTTCACCCATGTGGATGCCGATGCCGCGACGGCGCGACAAGCGGTCGTAACAGCGCGGAAGGAACTCTATGATAATTATCTTGAGCACATTCCCTTGATCATGTGCATGGAGGAAACCGCCTATAAAAAGCAATTTTACGTGCTTACCCGCGGAGACTACGCATCCCCTGACCTAACGAAACCCGTAGAACCGGCGCCCCCGTCGGCGGTGATGGCCTTTGATCCGAAGGCCCCGCGCAATCGCCTCGGGCTGACGCAATGGATGTTCGATCCAAAAAACCCGCTCGTCTCGCGGGTGGAAGTCAATCGCCTGTGGATGATGTGTTTTGGTAATGGCATCGTGAGCACACCTGAAAATTTCGGGTTGCAAGGCGATGCTCCCAGCCATCCGGAATTATTGGATACTCTTGCTTACGAGTTCATGACCACCGGCTGGGATGTGAAGAGGCTCATCAAACGCATCGTCATGAGCGCCACCTATCAACAGTCGTCAACCAACACTGCGGAGAAACTGGAACGCGATCCGAAAAACACTTTGCTTTCCCGTGGGCCCAGTTATCGCCTATCAGGCGAATCCATCCGCGATCAGGCACTATTGGCCTCCGGCTTATTGGTAGAAAAAACGGGTGGCCCAAGCGTCAAGCCCTGGCAGCCCGCAGGTGTTTGGTCAGAGGCTGGCGCCTCAGGCGGCGACTACACGCCCGATCAAGGTGAAGGACTGCATCGTCGGAGTCTTTATACTTATCGGAAACGCACCGCTCCTCCACCAAGCATGGTGACGCTCGATGGAGGCAGCCGCGAAATTTGTCAGCCGCGCCGATTGACGACGAACACGCCCCTGCAGCCATTGATCTTTCTCAATGATTTGAGCTTCTTTGAATGTGCGCGAACCCTTGCCAAGCGAACCCTAACCGAGAAGCCGGAAAGCCAGGACGCCCAGATCGCCAGAGCATTCGTTATTTTAACAGGGCGTCCGGCTCGGGAAGCCGAGACAAAAGCAATGACTGAACTTGTCGCCACGCAAAAAGCCACTTTTGAAAAAAATCTGCCGTCAGCAAAATCGATTTGCGGTGAGGACAACCCAAGTTATGCCGCGCTAACGATTCTTTGCTCCACGCTCCTCACTTCCGACGCCGTCATCACCACTCGATAATTTTCAGATGAAAAATTCACCGCCCACCTACGACCATCTCATGAGCTGCACGCGGCGCCATTTTCTTGGTGCATCAGGCATGGGGCTTGGCGCGATGGCGCTCTCTCAATTGATCGGCTCCGAGTCAGCCAGTGCTTTAGGGTCACTCGGCGCACCTCACCATCTTGCGAAAGCAAAACGGGTCATCTATCTATTCCAAGCGGGCGGGCCATCCCACTTGGAAACGTTCGATTTCAAACCCCTGCTGCGCACAGGTCATGGTCAGGCCTTGCCGAAAGAGATCATTGGCAATCAGCGGCTCTCCACCATGAGCGGCAATCAAAGTATATTGCCGATGGCCGGATCTTTTACCGATTTTTCCAAGCATGGAAAATCAGGCATGGAAATTTCGGATACGCTGCCGTTCACACAAAAAATCGCGGATGAGATCTGCCTGATCAACACGATGCACACCGAGGCGATCAATCATGACCCGGCGATCACCTTCTTCTGCTCCGGCAATCAAGTGCCCGGACGTCCCTCGATGGGCGCTTGGGCCTCCTACGGTCTTGGTAGCTTAAACAACAATCTGCCTTCCTTCATTGTCCTGGTTTCAAAAAATGCGAGTCGCGATCAACCTCTCTACACCCGACTCTGGGGCTCAGGGTTTCTTCCCAGCGAGCATCAGGGCGTCCAGTTTCGTTCAGGCAAAGAACCCGTTCTTTACCTCACAAATCCAGAAGGTGTATCGCCACACATCCGCCGCAATATGTTAGATGCGCTCGGGCAATTGAATCTTTCGCAAGCTGCGCAAGAACTGGATCCAGAAATCAATGCCCGCATTGCCCAAGCAGAAATGGCATTTCGCATGCAAACCAGTGTGCCGGATGCGACTAACTTTTCCGATGAAACCGATGAAACCTTCAACCTTTATGGGCCCGATTCCAAAACGCCGGGAACCTATGCCGCGAACTGCATTTTAGCTCGTCGCCTGATCGAACGCGATGTGCGCTTTGTGCAGCTATTTCATCAAGGCTGGGATCAGCACGGCGACGTCGTGGGTGGCATCAAGCGCCAATGCCAACAGACCGACCAAGCTTCTGCCGCATTGGTGATCGATTTGAAACGACGCGGACTGCTTGAAGACACCCTTGTGGTTTGGGGAGGCGAGTTCGGTCGCACCGCCTATTGCCAGGGGAAAATCTCCGCAAACAATTATGGGCGCGATCATCACCCCCGTTGCTTCAGTATTTGGATGGCGGGTGGTGGCGTCAAAGCAGGCATGACCCATGGCAAAACCGATGATTATGGATACAACATTCTCGAAGACGGTGTGCATGTGCATGATCTACACGCCACGATGTTGCATTTAATGGGAATTGAGCACGAAAAATTAGTCTATAAGTTCCAGGGCCGCTATTTCCGTCTTACCGACATTGCAGGAAATGTCGTGAAGCAAATTGTTACCTAATCTCGGCTCTCACGCGGATTTTTATTCTCTCTCAATGGTGATTTAAAGACTTAATTTCACCGACATGACGGTTCTAATTTTTTCTTATGAAGTTTAAAATACGTGAAATCCTCATCGGAATAACTTTTTCGCTAACGATATGTATTGGCGAAGAGGTGCCAAAATATCCCACACTCGCAGAACTGGGAAATCCAGCAAAGTATGAGTTGATTCAAGATGGCGACAAGGTTGTTTTCACGGCCGAAATTGTTGAAATGGAGAGAACGGGTCCTTCTCCTCTCACCAACGAAGTCCTCAAGTCTCCTAGGCCAGTATATCAGTGGCGGACAGTCCGTCAACGCGGAAGCCACGAACCCGAATTGATTGGAATTGCTACTTTTCTAGATCCAGCAGAAACTAGTTTTCAGCACGACAGCTTTGATGCCGGAACGCCTTGGGTGCCGAGTATCACTGTGGATGAAAACTATGTATGGGTATTGTTCACACGAAATACATATTCTGCTCCGCCTTTTATCTTAAGGCAGATTAAAGTAAATGAACCGGGAAGACCAGTTCTTAAAATTAATAAAACTGAAAGTCGTGATCAAGGCAAAACGATGGATCTTGAGAAATTATCCGAAGTAGATATTACACCACATTTTAAGGATAACTGGGAAGATGAGATATTCATGAAATACAAAGGTGGATTTCAGATAAAAAGTTGCTCGAATGGGGTATTAGTAATGAGCGCCCCGGTTTTGTTGGTAGCATCCTGTGTAAAGGCCCAACTAGATTCTCTTTTGGATACAGAGTTTGAAGTCGCGAGTTCAAACCACAAGCTTGATCCTAAAATTTACCCCAAACCAATTCATTATAAAAATTTAATGAAGGACAAAGAAGTAATTATTAAATATCATTTCGAGAAAAATTCTTGGAGTTTGGAAGTTCCTGATGGATTTGCATATCCGAGGAAAAAGCCTAGATTGGAGGCAGAAGAATGATGGGCAAGTCCGTGACTCGATAAGAGGTCTCCTACTGTCCTGAAGATCTTCACGGTTTCTCCTGATTTTAAGCATTCGGCCATTCGCGTCAACTTAGCACCGTAAGTCATTAACCATCAGTTAAAAAGGCGTGGAAAACCGATATTTTTCTTGACATGCATGGCGAGTCGGCACATGCTTGGCATGTTAAAAGCTAAAGTTTTTTCACCGCTCGGAAAATCCGTCAATTGTCACGTTCCCGCGCTAAATATATTTCCCTTATCTATGGAAATCTCCGCCCTGTTACTCACTCTCGCTTTTGTCCTCCCAGTTCACACGGCGACTCCCGCACCCACGTCAGAGGTGCTCAAACGCTACGTGGAGGCTTTCAACCAAAACGACACCGAACGGGTAGAGACCACCATTCCTAACAATGCCGCCGCCGCGTGGATGCAGAAAAACATCCCGCGTTTCGAATGCCCGGAACCGACGCTGGAGGAGATTTATTACATCTTGTTGAGTGATAGCGGCGGTAGTGGCATCCGGGCCATGGCGCTGTTCGCTAAGGATCGCGGATAATTTCATTGGCCTAGTCGGTTCCGTGCGATGATACTTGGTACCATGAAAGCGCCCCAACCTCATCTCCACGTCGTTGCTATTTTGGTGCTACTTGGTACTGCGGGATCGAACGCCCAGGCGCAAGGTTGGTTGGGCTACGGCCACGATCCGCAGCATTCGCTGGTTTCGCCCACCCAATCGCAACTCCCACAAAAGGTCCGCTGGAGCGCACCGGTCGATCTCAATCCGCAGTACTCCGGCTACGACTTATACATCCACTATGGGTCGCCGGTCATAACTCCAGACAACACAGTGATCCTCCCCATCAAGACCGGCGCTAACAGCGGTTTCCAAGTGGAGGCTCGTAGCGCGGCCAACCGGGGCACGGTCTTATGGACACTGACCACCGACTACGCCGTCCCCACGCACAACTGGTTCCCGGTTTGCGGCGTGACTCTAACACCAAACGCAGCCACGCTCGCAGTCCCCGCAGGTGGCGGCACCATCCTTATCAGGACGGCCCCGAACTCCGCAACAGGCACCTCGACGCGGCTGGCTTTTTACGGAAACAACAACTACGATACCGCCCCGGCCGCATTCAATGCCGCCATCCAAATTTGCACCCCGATCAGCAGCGACGGACTTGGCAATTTATATTTTGGTTATGTCTCCAGCGGTGCCGCCCTACCCGGCTATCCAACGGGTTTGCCAAGCGGACTGGCGCGGATTTCCAGCAACGGTGCGTGCAGTTTCGTTTCCGTGGCAGATATCTCCGGCGACAGTTCCATGAAAAAGATTTCCTATAACTGCGCCCCAGCGCTCAGCAACAATGGCGCGACGCTTTATGTGGCGGTGAACAATGTTCCGGTGAGTTCTTCCGGCTCATTTGGCCGTGGCTACCTTTGTACACTCGACAGCACCACGCTCGTCAGGCAGGCGAGCGTTTTACTCAAAGATCCCCGATCAACGACGAACTCTCCGCTCAACGCCTATGTGACCGATGACAGCAGCGCCTCGCCCACCGTGGGACCGGACGGAGATGTTTACTATGGTGTCCTGGAAGGCAATTTCCCATCGAACAATGACCGTGGCTGGCTCCTGCACTTCAGCGGCGATTTGCTAACGAGCAAACTTCCCGGTGCCTTCGGGTGGGATGATACCGCGTCGATTGTTCCCGCCAGTGCCGTGCCATCTTACACCGGCCCCTCGTCTTATCTATTACTTACTAAATACAATAATTATGCTGGCATCCACACCGGTGATGGCGTGAACCGGCTGGCACTATTAGATCCTAACACCTTCTTCACGGACCCGATCACCGGTGCGACTGCGATGAACCCGGTGATTACGGTAAAAGGAGTCACGCCAGACGATGAGCATATCGCCAGTTTTCCGAACGCCGTCCGCGAATGGTGCATTAACTCCGCCGCCGTGGACCCGATCAATCATTGCGCGGTGGTCAACAGCGAGGACGGCAAACTCTATCGCTGGGATTTCACCAAAGCCACCGATACGCCGGGCCAACTTTCCCCCGCCCTCTACCTCGCGCCGCCCACGGGTGAAGCCTATACTCCGACCGTGATTGGTCCCGACGGCTCGGTTTACGCGATCAACAACGCGACCTTGTTCTCCGTGGACCCGCAACTCTTCGCGGCGGTCATCGACACCACCAACCAAGTGCTCACCTTCACGTACCCGCGCACTCTGGCAGGGGCCACTTACCACGTCGAGACAACCTTGGACCTAACGACCAGTTGGACAACCACGGGAATCAATCAAGGCAGCGGGGCGGTCGGGCAAATCGTAACGGCATCGATTCCGTTGGGAACGGAGACGAAACGGTTCGTGAGACTTGCCGTGGCCACTCCCTAGGCCGCAAATTTTCCCGATCACAGGAACGTCAGGGAAATAGGGTAAACCAAAGCACAAGCGTCTGATGGTCTTGTTCGTTGATATTTTCTCAACTGTTACCTATTTACACATTATCGCAGTTATCGTGGCTGAGGTAAACTACAATGAGCAAGTTTGGATACCATCTTTCTTCCACTGTCTTCAATATGCCTGATCGCAGTTTGTCAATTATTCCCTACGATCTGCCTAGGTTGTGGCGAGGCTTGTATTGACTTATCAAAGGGCTACGCGGTGCAGGTGGGATCACCCCTCCGCATTGAGCCGAATGCCTTTTTCCTCGATGGTGATCCGGCGTTTTTTCCAAAGTGCGCCGGTCGCTTGCTTGAAGGTGCGCTTGCTGACGCCGAACTCTTCATGGATCTCGGCGGCGGAGCTGTGATCGCCGAGTGACCAGAAGCCGCCACGGGCGGCGAGCTCGGCGAGGATGCGGGTTTCGAGGTCGTCCACCTTGGCCCGTCCGGCGGCGTGCAGGCTGAGGTCGATTTTCCCGTCTGAACGGATGGCGGCGATGTAGCCCTTAAGCGCCTCGCCGGGCTGGAGTTCCTGAAACACGTCGTTGGCAAAGATCAGCCCGCTGTGGCTGCCGTTGACGATGGCCTTGTAGCCGAGATCGGTTTTGCCGAAGATGATGAGATCCACCGCCTGTCCGAGCCGGAAGGCTGGCGGTGTTAGATCCAAATGGCGGGCGATGCGGGTGGACGCGAGAATGCGCCCGGTGACCGAATCCAGGTGGACGTGGACAAGGTAATTTCTCCCGACCTCCATGCGGACTTTTTGCTCACGGAAGGGGACGAGGAGATCCTTGGGCAGGCCCCAATCGAGAAAGGCGCCGACGGCGGTGACGGCCACGCATTTCAAGCGGGCGAAGTGGCCGGGCATGACCTTGGGGGTGATGAGCGTGGCGACCTGGCGGTCCTCGGAATCGAGGTAAAGGAAGACATCAAGATACTCGCCGATGCAGGAGCCATGGGGGATTTCCCGGTGCGGCAGCAGGATTTCCCCCAGCTCGCCGCCATCGAGAAAGAGCCCAAAGGGTTTCTCGTGGAGGATTTTCAGGGATGCGCGCTCGCCGATGCTTGCCATGGCGTGACCATGGATGCCAGGGGCCGGGGAGTCGATGGCGATCTGTGACGCGGGATGGATTCGCCTCTTGTCTCAATGGTCGTGCCACGCCACGCTGCGGGCATGGAGAGTCATGAGTGGTTTGAAAATACCGACAACGGCAAGGTTTTTTACCGCGCCAACTACCTCGGCACGCGGTGGACGATCATGACGGCCACGGAGAAGCGCAACCCGACATGGACCGACCTGAGACCGCCACCCGAGGCGGTATGGCGCGAGCTGCGGGATCTGGTGTGGAAAAAATACCAACGCAAGCGCTGCCCGTGGGAGCGCGTGGCGGATTTGGATAAGCTGCTAGGCGACGAGCCACTGCCGAAACCGCATTAGGCCGAGCGCGCTGGAGGCCGGGCGCTTGATTGCCGCTTGTCGCCGGTATGGGAATTTGACAATCATGAGAAATGAAATGGAACTGATTCTATCTGGCAATCCAGAAAGTCTGGGAAATAACTAAATCTATGAATCCGCAATTACTAAACGCTATAACCTTAATCAAACGGCTACGATTTCTACTGGCGATTTTCCCACTGGTGGCGAGTGCTGAGGAACCGGGCAATCCCTTGATTAAGGATTATGGTTTAAAAGACTACATCCGCACCTCGAAGGATCTTCCGCATTCCGAGGAGGGGCCGTGGAAGTTGGTGTGTGAGATGCCTTATAATTGTCACTTCCAACCGGCGATCACCGCTGAAGGGCCGGCGGGGCAGAGCATCAGGTTTAATTCTAGCAACCCGTTGGTTCTTTACTTAACAAAGACGGAAAATTGCACGACTGTCGCGGGTAATAGTTTTTACGAGGCGAAGAACTGGGTCAGCGGGGAAGGCGCGATTTATACAATCCCGGCGGGAGTGACGGTGAAGTCGGTGCAGTATCGCGAGACGGGCTTCGACACGGAGTTTGCGGGCTCGTTTGAATGCAGCGATAGCGACTACACCACGCTGTGGCGGAAGGCGGCGCGGACGGCCTACATTTGCATGCGGGATCATTTCTATGATTGCCCGGATCGCGAGCGGGTGGGCTTTTGGGGCGATGGAACGCCGGAGATGAACCAGTGCTTTTATGTGTTTGATTCGCGGGCACATCGACTGGCGAAAGATCTTGTTTTGCGGAAGCTCGAGCCGAAGTTCTATCCGGGGCAGCACTTGGAGTTTTTGAGTGAGTCGGGGCTGTGGTTTTACTACCTGCAAACCGGCGACACGGAGTCGATGCGCATGATTTATGACACGACGAAAGCCTTCCTTTTTGAAACCTATAAGTTTGGAAACCCAAAGACGTGGTTTGACTGGGGGAAGGAAGTGAAGGACACGGCGGTGATCGAAACGTGCTTTTACTATAGCTGCTTGAAGACGCTGCGCTCAATGGCGGGGGTGACTGGGCATGAGGCGGATTTCCCGGTGATCGATGCGAAGATGGCTGAGATTAAGAGCACCTTCGACAGCAAGTATTGGAAGGGTTCGTTTTACATGTCGGAACAAGTGAAGGAGCCGGATGACCGCGCGAATGCAATGGCGGTGCACTCAGGTTTGGCGGAGCGGGCGAAGTGGGATGCGATTTACGAAAACGTGCTAATTAAGAAGACATATTCGAGCTGCTTTTTCGACCGCTGGGTGTTCGAGGCGCTGTGCATGATGGGACACGAGGAAGCCGCGTTACTGCGGATGGCGAGTCGCTATAAAACGATGATTCCATGCAGTTTTACGACGCTGTGGGAGCACTACGACCGCTGGTGGGCATCGCGCATTGACTCGATGGACGAGGGCTCTTCGCTTAACCACGGCTGGAATCCACCGGCGATCATTCTCTCGCAGACGATTACCGGAATTTCGCCAGAAGCTCCGGGCTGGAGCATCTATCATGTGCTGCCGAAAGAGGCTTTTCTAACATCGCTGAAATGCGTGGTGCCGACGTTCAAGGGGAAGGTGGCCGTGGAGATGAAGAAGACGGCGACGGAGTATTCGTTGCGCGTCGATTCACCGCCGGGGACAACAGCGATTGTGGGGATTCCGAAGCGGTCATTTACAAAACTGGAGGCGATCAAGGTGAATGGCAGCGCGATTTGGTCAGGAGCCTTCATTGAAGGAGTGAAGGGCATCACCTGGAATGGCGAGGATGCGGACTACGTGAAATTCAACGCCGCACCGGGGACGTGGACGTTCACCGGCACGGGGACGCTGCCGACCCTATCGACGAAGCCGGTTCCACCACCGCCGACAAATGACGTGGCTCTCGATAAGAAATCATGGACCGCATCGGCGTGCGTTCCCGATGGCACCTTTCCATTCAGCGGGGCCAAGATCCCCATCGACATCTCTGCGGCGAACGCAATCGACGGCGATCACTGGACCGGCTGGCGCGATTGGACGACCTTGCAGACTCCAGGTCAGTGGTTTCAGGTGGACATGAAACGTGAGCAAAAGTTTCACCGGATCGTCCTCGATAATACCTGGGCGCAGTGGGATACACCGGCAGGCTACGCGGTGGCGGTGTCGAACGACGGCACGACATGGAGCAAGCCGGTCGCGACAGGCTCGGGTGAATTGGGGATGACTAACATCGTTTTCCCCGAGCAAAAAGCCCGCTACATTCGGGTGACTCAGACCGGCACGAACAGCAAATATCATTGGTCCATCTATGAACTCGACGTCTATGGGGTCGTCGATCAGGGGAGTCCTTGAGTCGATGCTGCGATTGCAGGGTCCCATTCACAATCTTCATGTTAGAATAATCACATGGTTGATCGAAGACCATAAAGGTCACAAGATATGCTCGCGTCCTCCTCTCACCAGCGAAGGTAAGATCTTGGACTTGCAACTCGTAAGAATCCGCCGTTTGAAGCTCCACCATCTGACATTTGGATTACTCGCAGCCACCCAGCTATCCCACGCGGGTGACAAGGTTTCGTATTCCCGGCAAATTCTCCCCATCCTTTCCGACAAGTGCTTTTACTGCCACGGTCCGGATAAAAACCACCGCAAGGAAGATCTGCGGCTGGATATCCGCGAGGAAGCCGTCAAGGCCGGTGCCTGGGACCCCAAATCCCCAGCAAAATCCGAAGCGCTCATCCGCATTTTCTCCAAGGATTCCGATGAAATCATGCCGCCTCCCGATTCCCACCGGGAGCTTACGGAAACGCAAAAAAACCTCATCCGCGAGTGGATCAACCAAGGGGCCGAATACGAAAAACACTGGGCCTTCGTGACGCCTCCCCAGCAAGTCCCGGTCCCGGCAACGAAGGACCGCTCGTGGGCCGTAAATCCCATCGACTCGTTCATTCTCGCTCGTTTGGAAAAGGAAAACCTCACTCCATCCAAGCCCGCCCCCAGCGAACGCTGGCTCCGCCGCACCACTTTCACCCTGACCGGGCTTCCTCCCAGCCAACCCGAAATCGACGCCTTCCTCGCGGATAAATCCCCCGCGGCACGCGAAGCCGTGGTCGATCGCCTGCTCGCCTCACCCCGTTTCGGTGAGCACATGGCCACCTCGTGGCTCGACCTCGCCCGCTATGCGGATTCGTTCGGCTATCAAGCCGACATCCAGACTGACGCCTGGCCCTACCGCGGACTGGGTGATCAAGTCGCTTAATGAAAACCTCCCGTTCGACCAATTCATCACCGAGCAACTCGCTGGAGATCTCTTGAAAAACCCGACCCGCGACCAGCAGCTCGCCACCGCCTTCAACCGCATCCATCGCAAGACCAACGAAGGTGGGTCCGTGCCGGAGGAATTCCGCCAGGACGGCATCTCGGATCGGGTCCACACCATCGGCACCGCCTTCATGGCGCTCACCTTCGAGTGCTCCCGCTGCCACGACCACAAATTTGATCCCATCACCGCAAAGGACTACTACTCGATGGGGGCGTTCTTCAACAGCATCGACGAATTCGGCCTGATTCAAGGCGGTGTCGATCGCGGCGAGGTCCTGCCACAACCCGCCCTCCAGCTCCCGACACCCGTCCAGGAGGAAAAGCTTGCGTCGTTAGAAAAGGCGATCACCGCTGCGGAAGCGAAACTCAAACAACACCCCACCGATCCCGCCGCGTCGCGAGCACAAGCCATCGCAGCGAATTACCCGACCCCCGATCTAGCGGCTCTCTATCACCTCGACGAAACCTCCGGCGATGCCCTGAAAAACGAAGTCGATCCCAAACAATCCGCCAAGGCAGGCGGCAACCACCTGGCTCCAGGAAAATCCGGAAACGGCATCCTCGCCGACGGTGACAGCCTCACCACTCTCCCGGCCTTTGGCATCGAACACGCCGATCAACCATTCAGCATTTCCTTCTGGCTGAAACCTGCCGAAGCCCACGCGAGAGCGGTTGTTTTTTCTAACACATCCTCATTCGACCTTCCGTTCTCCGGCTACGAACTCCTGCTAGAAAATGGCCACGTCACCTGGACCCTCAACCGTGAAATCCCCGGCTGCGCGGCGTCCATTTCTTCTGTTAGCACGATTCCATTTGGAGAATGGACCCACATTGCCGTCACCAACGACGGCTCCCGCAAAGCCGCCGGACTGAAAATTTTCCTCAACGGCCAACCCACAGCAACCACCGTCGCCTGCGACAATCTCACCCGCGATTTCCACATCGGCGATGGCCTGCATTTCACGGCCCGCGGCCGCGACATCGGCCTGCGCGGCGGCATGGTCGATGAAATTTCAATCCATCATCGAGCCATTTCCGCGCTTGAAGTGCTAGCCAATTTCAGTGCCGCACCCATCTCCAGCATCGCCTGCACCGACGAGCAATTCACCGACTACTACCGGTCCGCCGTCGATCCCGTGGCCAGACAATTCACCGCCGATCTCAATGCCGCCCGTGCCGCCTATCGCGAGGAGGAAACCAAGGTCCGCGAGATCGTCACCATGCGCGAGAGCGCCAAGCCCATTCCCGCCTACATCCTCACCCGTGGCGACTACTCCTCGCCTGCGGCAAAGGTCGAACGCGAGACTCCCAACTGGCTCCCACCCTTCCCGCCCGACCAACCGCGCAACCGACTCGGCTTCGCGAAATGGCTCACCTCGCCCGACCACCCGCTCACCGCCCGCGTCACCATCAACCGCATCTGGCAGCAAATCTTCGGTCGCGGCATCGTCGCCACGGCGGAAAATTTCGGACTCCAAGGCGAACAACCTTCCCACGCCGAGCTGCTAGATTGGCTTGCTAGAGATTTCATGAATCACGGCTGGGACCAGAAACGCGCCATCAAACAAATGATCCTCTCCGCCGCCTACGCCCAGGACTCCACCGCCTCACCCGCACTCCGCGAGCGCGATCCCGACAACGCCCTGCTCGCCCGTGGCCCGGCCCATCGACTCACCGCCGAGCAGCTCCGTGACTCCGCCCTCGCCCTCTCCGGCCTGCTCTCGGAAACCCTCGGTGGTCCACCCGCCAAGCCCTACGAGGCACCTGGCTCGATGTGGAAAACCCTCAACAATTTCCTCCCGGATTACCAACAGGACAAGGGCGATGGCCTCTACCGCCGTTCACTTTACACTTTCTGGCGGCGCACCACCACGCCGCCTAACATGATGATCTTCGACACCTCCACCCGGGATGTCTGCGCCGCCCGCCGCCTAGTCACCAACACCCCGCTCCAACCACTCGTCATGCTCAACGACCCGCAATACGTCGAGGCCGCCCGCAAACTCGGCGAGCGCATCTTGAAAAACGGCGGCTCCACCGACGAATCCCGCGCCACCTGGGCCTACCGCGAAGTCACCGGAAAATCGCCCACCGCCGGGCAAGTCCCGCTCCTAACCGCCATCATCAGCGAGCAGCGAAAATTTTTCCTAACCACCCCCGCCGATGCCGCCGCCCTCCTGAAAATCGGCGACTCCAAGGCCGACCCCACCCTCGACCCCGTCGAGTCCGCCACCGCCGCCACCCTCGCCCAAGCCGTCCTCAACCTCGACGCCAACATCACCCTCCGCTAACGGACCGCAGACCTCAGTCCGCATCCATCATCCCTACCCACCCGACTCCGCCCCCTCTTCCTTTGCGCCCCCTCCGCGACCTCTGCGCCTCTGCGGTTCGATCTCTCCCACCCACCCCCGCCTCCCATGTTCTCCGTCACCCGCCGCCATTTCCTCTCCAAGCTCTCCACCGGCATCGGCGGTGCCGCCCTCGCGTCCATGCTCCCGGAAAACCTGCTCGGCGCATCCTCCGACGCCATCGGGGAAAAACTCCTCGCCAACTTCGCGCCCAAGGCCAAGCGCGTCATCTACCTCTTCATGTCCGGTGGCCCCTCCCACATGGACCTCTTCGACTACAAGCCGAAGCTCAACGAACTCAACGGTCAGCCACTTCCCAATTCCGTCCGCAACGGCCAACGCCTCACCGGCATGTCGGGAAATCAAGCCATCCTCCCACTCGCCGGCTCCCAATTCAAATTCACCCAACATGGTAAATCCGGTGCATGGGTCAGCGATCTCCTCCCCCATACCGCCGGCATCGTCGATGACCTTTGCTTCGTGAAATCTCTCTGGACCGAGGCGATCAATCACGATCCCGCGATGACCTTTTTCTCCACCGGCTCCCAAATCGCCGGTCGCCCCTCGCTGGGCTCATGGGTCACCTACGGCCTCGGCTCCGTCAATCAGAACCTCCCCGGCTTCGTCGTCCTCATCACGAAAAAACCCACCGACCAGCCCCTCTACGCCCGCCTCTGGGGCACCGGTTTCCTCAACTCCCGCCACCAAGGCGTCCGCTTCTCCTCCGGCAAGGACGCTGTCTTCTACCTCACCGATCCCGATGGCATCTGCCGCTCCGGCCGCCGTGCTCTGTTAGACAAACTCTCCGCGCTCAACCAGATCGACTTCCAAAACGAGCTCGATCCCGAAATCGAGACCCGCATCGCCCAATACGAAATGGCCTACCGCATGCAGACCAGCGTGCCCGAAGTCACCGATATTTCCTCGGAAAATCAGGCAACCAAAGACCTCTACGGCCCGGACGCCGCCAAGCCCGGTACCTTCGCCTCCAACTGCCTGCTCGCCCGCCGTCTAGCAGAACGCGGCGTCCGCTTCATCCAGCTCTACCACCCCGGCTGGGACCAACACGGCAACCTCCCGAAAGCCATCCGCAACCAGTGCCTGGAAACCGACCAAGCCTGCGCCGCCCTCGTCACCGACCTCAAACGTCGTGGCATGTTAGAAGATACCCTCGTCGTCTGGGGCGGCGAATTCGGACGCACTTCCTACTCACAAGGAAAACTCACCAAAGACAACTATGGCCGCGACCACCACCCCCGCTGCTTCACCGCCTGGATGGCCGGCGGCGGCATCAAGCCCGGCATCACTTACGGTGCCACCGACGACTACGGCTACAACATCCTCGGCCCCGATGGAGTCGCCATCAATCCCTCCAAGGAAAAATTTACCCCCGGTGCCGTCCACGTCCACGACTTCCACGCCACCATCCTCAACCAACTCGGCATCGACCACACCCGCCTCACCTACCTGTTTCAAGGTCGCCGCTTCCGCCTAACCGACGTCCACGGCCACGTCGTCAAAGACCTCCTCGCCTAAAAAAGTAGCTGTGGCGTCCCGCCGCAGACCGCTGCAAGGCCGTCCCGCCCAGTCCCGTATATCTGCTAGATCTTCTCACCCTCTCCCGTGCCGCCAGAATCTGCCCGATATACGCGCCCTCTCCGAACAATTCCTTGTCAAATCAAGGATTTACATACAGTTTCGTCTCCGTAGCTTTTCCCGGATATCGCCCGCCGGAGGCTTTACGAATAAATCCTGTTATGCAGAAAATTAAACCCATGAAGTCACTCGCAAATTTAATAGTCATTTTGTCGCTCGCCGTCGGTCGTGGATTCGCAGAAGGAGAAGCGCCGAAAGTTCCCGACAACGACAACGGTGAGGATCTCGTTGTGAGCGAGATTACGATTTCGCGTGGACCAGTGCAGGGTGGGGAGGAAGAAGGGTTTCCGGCTACTGCTAGCTACCGGGTGATTGCAAGAATCACCAACAAATCTAAGGTGATTGAGATTAATCCCGTTTTCCACGTTAGCCTTGATTCCTCAATACAACTTCCCAGACAAAAAGTAGAATTCCAGCTTGCATAAAGGATTCCTGGCGTCAGGATGCGGGCATGAGCAGGAAGCGATGGATTGCACCGTGGGCGGAATCGGGGACGAAACCGGCGATTTACCACTGTATCAGCCGGGTGGTGGATCGGCGGTTCGTGTTTGGTGACGTGGAACGGGAGCATTTCCGGATGT
>JANXMQ010000119.1 GCA_025354565.1 Akkermansiaceae bacterium | reverse complement strand
AAATGGCTGCCCGGTCTGCCGGACGAGGCCGCGCTCCTGCTCAGCGGGTGAAAACCGATCCCTTTGCCATCATCCGGACCCGCCATCAAACGCCTTGCTCAAAGGTGCCCCACGAACACGCCCATTTTCCTTTTTAGGATGATACAGAGATGGGCTCACTCTCTGATGATGAACTAAGCCTCAAGACTCTCCTCCTCGGCACTCCTTGAGTCGGCATGGAATGATGTGCGGTTGCATGAGCACGATGGTCCGAATGGGCTAATTTTTTCCGTGTTCATCCCCTTCCCCACTGTGTAGGAACGGCGCGTTGACTACCCTCTCCCGTATTTTTCTGAGATGAAATCCGCCATCACTCTTTCACAAGTTCCGGAAGCCCTCGCAGGCCCGTTCGTCCTGCGTACCCCTTTACCGGAGGCCTTTGCGACGGCTGCCGCGATAGGCTTCGATGCGGTGGAACTTTTTCTTCCCGGCCCGGATTTCGTCTCGGTGGATGAGGTGAAATCGCTCGCCGCCGCTCACCGACTGGCCATCGCCGCCGTCGGAACCGGCGCGGGGATGCTGCGCCACGGGCTTTCCATCACCGATCCGACTGAGGAAAAGCGTGTGGCGGCCTTGGAGTTCGTATTCTCGATGATCGACTTCGGCGGCCAGTTCGGTGCGCCCGCCATCCTTGGTTCGATGCAGGGGAAAACCGGCGACCTCGACATCCTCGCCGCCAGTCTCCGCCGATGCGCAGACCGCGCCGCCCGCCATGGGATTCCGTTCATTTACGAACCGCTCAATCGCTACGAAACCAGCCTTTTCAACCGCCTCGCCGACGCAGCAAAATTTCTCGACCACCACGATTTGAAAAACGTCGTCCTGCTCGCCGATTTGTTCCACATGAACATCGAGGAGCGCGATCTTCCATCCGCCATTCGCGAGGCGGGAAAACACATCGGGCATGTCCACTTCGCCGATTCCAACCGCCAGGCGATGGGTTTCGGCCATACCGCCCCGCAACCCATCATCGCGGCCCTTCAGGAAATCCAATACACCGGCTATCTCTCGGCGGAAATTTTCCCCCTCCCCGATCCAGAGTCCGCTGCCCGGCAAACGATGCTCTCGATCCGCTCACTTATTTAATCCATGAAAACCCGTCCACTCGGCAAATCCGGCATCAATCTGCCGATTCTCTCCTTCGGGGCATCGTCGCTCGGTGCGGAGTTCCGCTCCGTCGCTCTCGATGAAGTGATGCTTTCCACCAAGACCGCCATCGACCTTGGCATGAATTTCATCGACACCTCGCCTTTTTACGGTCGTGGCATGTCGGAAGTCATGTTAGGCCTCGGGCTGAAAGGCATTCCACGCGACAAGTATCTGCTAGGTTCCAAGCTGGGTCGTTACTCAGATCGGCATTTTGATTTCTCTGCCAAGCGCGTAGAGGAGTCCGTGCATATTTCGCTCCAGCGCATGGGCACCGATTATCTGGATGTCATGTTGCTTCACGATGTCGAATTCGTGCCACTACCGCAGATCTGGGAGGAAACCCTACCTGCGGTATTAAAATTGAAGGAGCAGGGAAAAGTCCGCGCCGTGGGATTTTCCTGCTACCCACTCAAGACATTTCATACAGTGCTCGATCACGTAGAAGACCACATCGACTGCGTGCTTGGCTACAATCGTTACACACTACAGAACACGACCTTCGTCGATGATTTACTCCCGCGCCTCGAAGCCAAGGGCATCGGCGCGATGAATGCCGGACCTTTCTCCGCCCGACTTCTAACGAACGCCCCCCTCCCCGAGTGGTTGAAAGAGCCGGAGGAAGTCAAAGCCGCCGCCCGCGCCGCAGCGAAACATTGCGAAGATCGTGGCGTGGACATCGCGCAACTCGCGCTCCAATTTTCCTGCGAGCATCCCGGTCTCGCCACCACCATCGCAGGCTCCGCAAATCCCGCCAATATCCGCAAGTGGGCGGAGTGGTTAGAGCAACCGATCGACCGCAATCTGTTAGCCGAAGTCCTTGCCATTTTTGCTCCTGTAAAAAACTCCGGTCATCTCGAAGGCCTACCCGAAAATAACTGATGCAAGCCATTGAATTCACCGCTCCCGAAAAGATCAATATCATCGATCTGCCAGAACCCACGGCTCCCGGTCCGGGAGAAGCACTCGTCCGCACCCACCGCATGGGCATTTGCGGCACCGATCTTGCCTGTTACCTCGGCAAGTTTCCATTCTTCGCCTACCCGCGCACACCCGGACACGAGCTTGGACTGGAAGTCGTCGCCGTCGGCGCAGGCGTTTCCAACGTAAAGCCCGGCGACAAATGTTCGTTAGAACCTTACGTCAACGATCCCGAGTCGCCCACTTCCAAAAAAGGCTCATCGAACTGCTGCCCCGGCGTCCAAGTCGTGGGTGTCCACAACAACGGCGGCCTCCGGAAAGGAACCTTCATCGTCCCCGCCCGCAAACTCCATCCCGGCAACGATCTTTCCTACGATCAACTCGCCCTCGTTGAGACACTCGCCATCGGCTACCACGCCGTCCAACGGGGCAATCCCAAACCCGGCGAAACCGTCCTCGTCATCGGCGCAGGTCCCATCGGCCTCGCTTGCCTTGAGTTTCTAAAACTCATGGAAGGCGTGAATGTCATCGTTATGGACATGGTCCAAGGCCGACTCGATTTCTGCGCCAAAAACCTCGGCATCCAAACCGGCGTCCTCGCCAAACCCGACGGCTCCCACCTCGCCGAACTTGAAAAAGTTACCGCAGGAAATCTAGCAGACGTGATCATCGACGCCACCGGTAGCCCACGCTCCATGTCCACCTGCTTCGAATACGCCGCCTTCTCCGGGCGCGTCGTTTACGTTGGCATCACCACTTCCGATCTAACATTCCCCCACGCCCCGATCTTCCACCGCCGCGAACTCACCTTACTTGCTTCACGCAACGCTCTCCCCTCCGACTTCCCAGCCATCATCCAACTCATCCGCGAAGGAAAAATCGACACGAACCTCTGGATCACCCACCGCATCACCTTCGACGAAGTGCCGGAAAAATTCGCCCAATTCACCGACCCCAACCTCGGTGCCATCAAAGCCATCATCGAAGTATAATTATCCTTACAATGCATTTTTTCATGGTGGACACGAAACCGCCATCGTTTTAGAATTTTTTGTTTAGAGAAGAAACTGGCTATCCCAATAAACACGAAGTAATGTCTCTTTATGGAAGCGATCAAAAATCCACCTTTAATCCCCAGGGGAACCTACGTGCCGAGCAACTTATCGCCAGCGCAAAGGCTCAAGCAAGCAGACAGGAACAACCCGAATACCCGCAGATCGCGCGAGGATACGGTAAAAGACCTTGGGCTAGATCGGGCAACCCATCCAGTCTCGCAGAAATAGACGCAGAGGATGCCGCACTGAACGATTGGGTACGGAGCAACGGCTATTTTATCGAAGCGGCAGAAGTTGACCGAGTATCTTTGCTCGCGGACAAAATTTATGGGGGACAAGAACATGACGTATGGGCGTTTTTGAAAGGGAACATTCCCATCGTCATTCGGCGCACACGGCACGGGGGCTACGGCTTGGTTGGTCGCACACCCGTAGAATATTTTGATAGATGGCGGCTATCGAACATAGTTTTCCCCGATACGGCGGTTTCATTCATTGGATACACTAAAGATGGGCGGGGCAATGGCGTGATTTTGACAGCGCAACGGTATTTTGAAGGGCATAAACGCTTAGAAAAAGAAATCAACAAGGCCATGGCCACGCTCGGCTTTGTGAGGATGGCCGGAGGGGAGCCATCCTACCACAAACCCAAGTAGAAATTCACGATGCCAAGCCAGACAACATCATCTTCGACAAAACGGGCAACATGATGCCATTCGATGTATGGATCAACGATTCGGGAGATTACTTTGGACTGGCTTGAAATCATAACAGGGCAGAAATTCATTATGCGCGTCACCTTAAAACCTAACATCCCTTCACCAACTTAACATCGAAGTCCGCGAATCATGGCACGGCAAGACTATCACGATCTCTACAAAGAGCAGCTCATTGAGTTGCTCAAAGCCCGTGACCTGAAAAAAACTCGGCCTTGTTTGGGAAAGGGACGCCATCGAGCATGACAAGGCACTCAATGCGGACTTTGTCGCCCTGGACTCCGTGCCGGAGCTGGATGCAGGCTCCGCTCCCCACCACAATCTCATCATCGAGGGCGATAACTTCGATGCCCTCCGCGCCCTCCTGAACTAAGCGGAAAAAATATGAACCAAGATCCTACCGTTCCCATGAAAGTAACTTCACTAAACCTTGCAGAAAATTGGACAGAAGAGAATCTCGTGCGCTTGGGCACCATCCCGGACCACCTGCTAGGATTGATTGTAAACCTCCCAACTTCCCAAGTCCGTGCGCTACGCGAATCACGAGGAATCGCAAGATTCACTGCTGATTACAACGTGGAACACAATTGGACACCTGAGGACATTTCATTGCTGGGTAAAATGTCCGACCCCGCGGCTGCAACCCGGATCGGGGTCAGCCATCATCAAATCGTAAAGGAGCGGAATCGTCTCGGCATACCCGTCTTCTGGGAAAAGTTCGATGTCCATAAATGGTTGCCGGAGCATGACGCGATGCTAGGGGTGAGATCCGATGCGGAAGTGGCGGCCATTCTTGGTCTCAGCCCCGCCAGAGTCCGATTCCGCAGAACAACTCTTGGGATACCCAGGCAACGCGGTTCCGGGACTGTGAAAGGTGGTTACGTGGCTCCGACCCAAGAAGAAATCTGGACTCCGGAAGCCATGGCAAGGCTCGGCACCATCGCGGATTCACTGCTCGCCGCGTTGCTGCGAATCCACCCTAAGGATATGCGTGACAAGAGGGAATCTCTGGATATCCCGAGATTCGGACTTCCCCATCATATGCTTAGGAAGTGGACGAAGGAGGAAATCGCCTTGATCGGCACCATGCCGGACTCACAAGTTGCAAAGAAACTTGGTATTAGCAGGACGCAGGTCGAGGTGCGCCGGAAAAGAATGGGACTACCGCGTTTCATCAGAACCAAGCCGGTGCGCGAGTGGAAACCTGAGGAGGATGCGATGCTTGGAGTTCTGTTCGATGCAGAAATCGCCGCACGTCTCGGCATCAATCGGTTACTGGTGCAGCAACGCAGGAGCAAGCTGGGGATACCCCGCCAATTTCCAGGGCAGAGTAAGAACAAAAAGAAGGATGAGGACCGGGCTTGGCTCCCGGAAGAAGAGGCTATGCTGGGTGTCTTATTTGACTCCCAAGTCGCTCACAAACTCGGCATCCTCTGCCATGATGTCAGCGCCCACCGACGCAAACTCGGCATTCCCCGCCTTTACTCCAACAAAAAAGTTTTACCCCTCTGATAGATAAAATGATCACCATCGTATCCGACCAACCTAAGCTACAGAGGGAGTTGGAAAGCCTTGTGGAGCAAGCGGTACGCGGCGGGGCATGGTTCCATGAGGACTTGAGATTGATTGCGGAAAATGGCTCTGTCCGCGTGGAAAGCAGCCTACCCGCCGGGCGGGATGATTTGATGATTTCACTGCCAGAGGAGATTCTCCTGCCGCTCGATGAGATTCGGATGAGCCTCTCCGGCGATGAAATTGTTATCGATTCCTTCGCGGACACCGCCACGCCGGAACGCAGGCGGCTGTTCGAAACGGTGATCCGCATCTACAATCTCTGCGGGAAAATTCCGGCGCATCGTGCGGCTTCCCCCCGCTTTGCGTTTCCGGCGGATGGGGAAATCGCGCGACTCATCACAGCCGGACGCGGCGCGGGAAAAGACACAACGGAAACCGCGAGCGACCCTCTGCTGGACGATTTCATCCAATGCCGCTTGTTTTCCCATGAGGATGGCTCGGGAAAACGGCGAAAGGTTCTGATGCCGATGATCGATTTCTACAACCACCACCCGGACGCCCATGGCTATCTGAATGAGACCGCGCGGCACCCGGATCAGCCGTTGATCGGGGTCAGCCACTGGAAAGCGGCGGCGGATCAGAGGGAATGTTTTGTGTGTTATTCGCTCTTCGATGCCTTCGATATGTCCATCCACTATGGCTACCTGGAACGTGGATGCCGCTTCGTGAAATCCGTGCCACTGAAAATCGAACTTGAGGGTGTCGGGAAACTGCGCGTGATCTCCGCAGGTGCCGCCTCCCTCCGCTGCGAGCTTCCCAGCCGTTTGAGAGACCTGAGGGCATGTATGCCGGTGGTGACGCGGAGCAGTCCGCAGGAAATCGAACTGAGCCACCTCATCATTCCAGGGCCATCGGATCGGCACGCCCTGCGGCGGGTGCTGGCAAGCATGATTTCGGCTTGGAAGCCGGGCATGGATCTCGAAGCGGTGGCGGAGCTTGTCGCCAGCGCCGAGCGTACGGTGCTGGCGGAGAACATCCGTTGTTATGAGCAGCTTGCAGAGGCTTTGGGTTCGGGGCTTGAGAGTTCCCCATCCTTGGCGCAATCCATTCTGGAAATGGCGACGTTGCAACTGCGCTTGTTGCATTCTTACGAACTAGGCGACTGAGGGAAAATGCGTGCTAGGTGAATCGCGAGTTCTGTGCTATCGATTTCTTTAGATGCAGCAGGAAGAGTCCGACGAATGGCAAGAGTGGTTCCGCATGGCTCCGCTTGATCGTTGGTCTGCGAGCATGAAACTGTGGGCGCAGTATCTCGCCCAAGGAGGTAGCCTTGATCCCGAACCCGATTCACAAAGTCCTTTCAACTTTCCAGAACTGCAAAGTCCGCGCCCTGTTGATGGGCGGTCAGGCCTGCGTGTTTTACGGCGGGGCGGAGTTTAGCCGGGACACGGATTTTGCCATCCTCGCGGATGCGGAGAACTTGATCCGTATGAATGAGGCGATCAACGAACTCCAAGCGAGAGTTATCGCGGTGCCTCCGTTTACCATCGACCATTTGCTGGGCGGGCACGCGGTGCATTTCCGCTGCCAACATCCGGAAGCTGCCGGCATGAGGGTGGATGTGATGGCGAAAATGCGTGGGGTCGCAGATTTTACAGATTTGTGGGAACGCCGCACGACGCTGCAAGGCGCCGATGGCACGCTGTATGATCTGATGTCCTTGCCGGATCTGGTTCAGGCAAAAAAAACCCAGCGCGATAAAGACTGGCCGATGATTCGGCGTCTGATCGAGGCTGACCACGCGGCCTGCCGTGGCGAGGCAACGGAAGAGCAGGTAATGTTCTGGCTGCGGGAGGCAAGAACCCCAGAATTGCTCATCGAGTTGGCAGGGGCGAAGCCTGCCATGTCCGCGACACTCACTACAAAACGACCTCTGCTGGAAGCCGCGTTGAGCGCGGATGAATCCCGACTTGAAGAAGAACTCTATTTGGAGGAACGAGCGGAAAGATTCGCCGACCGAGCTTACTGGAAGCCGCTCAAACGGGAGCTTGAGCAACTACGCCATGCCCAGAATGGTTGAATGTAGCGCTCGTAGAGAAAGGAGTTACAAACCCCTTCTCCATATTTCACAAATCATGCTGCATTACGACGGCGGCGGCGGAGCATCAGGCCACCTGCGCCGAGGGAGAGAAGCGCGATGGCGGATGGCTCTGGCACGGCATCGATGGCGGCCTTGCCTGCGGAAATGGAGAGGGCGGAGCCG
>JANXMQ010000118.1 GCA_025354565.1 Akkermansiaceae bacterium | reverse complement strand
CTCAACGCCAAGTTCGGCCAAGAGGGCATCATCGTCGTCGGTGAAATCAGCCATGTGCAGCTTCAGCTTTCATGCGGGCAAGGAATGCGACGCCTTCTGCCATACGCTTTTCCCAAGCGTCCATCGAGGCAATTGACGGCAGACGGCCTCGCTCCTGCTTGAATTTCAGGGCGCGCTTGGCAAGATCGCGTGCCTCTTCTGGCGTCAGGTTCACCTTTTTGGCCGAGATGACCGCAGCCACGCGCTTGAGGCTTTCCTCGCTCATCGTCTTGGCAAGGATTGCATAAGCCTCGCCGAACGGGTTGATGCGATCAATCAGGTCGATGTCCAGATCGCGCACATTCATGAACTTCCTGACGCCGTCGATCAGGGCCGTGCTGCCCGACCGTTCGGTGTCGCCACCGGCAAGGGCAAACTCCTTGGCCTTCTGCGTCAGGTTCAGGGCCGCGACGGCATGCTGCCGAACAGCTTCCTGATCATGTTCATCCATATGCGGATACTTGTCCTTCACGATCTTGCCCATGCGAACTTGCGTCAGCTCTTCGGGCACCATTTCGGAATCAAACAGTCCGCGCTCAATCGAGGTCTTGTCCTGAACAAAGGCCGTGATCACCTCGTTCAGGTCCTGCGTGCAGACGCGCTGGGCAAACTCGCTTTTGGGTTCTGCCAGGCCCTTGATCTCGATCTGGAACTTGCCACTGACCGGGTTGAACCCGACATTGCACTTGTTCGGATCATAGCCCGCGTCACCATAGTCAAACCCCGGCGCGGCAGTGCTGGCCACCGTTTTGGGCTTGAATTCGAACCGCGGGGCCAAGACTTGTTCCATCAGCAGGCTGGCGGCAATCGCCTTCAGCGTGTCGTTGACGGCTTCGGTGACAATGTCGTCGGCGGCCGCCGGCTCGGCGATCAGGTTCGAGAATCGGGCGCGCGTCTTGCCCGGCGCATCGCGGGTGGCGCGGCCGATGATCTGGATGATTTCCGTGAGGCTGGAGCGGTAGCCCACCGTCAGCGCGTGCTCGCACCAGATCCAGTCAAAGCCCTCCTTCGCCATGCCAAGGGCGATGATGATGTCCACATGATCCCGGTTGTTTTTCTGAGCAGGATCTCGTAGCGCGGCAGAAACCTTGTCCCGCTTTGACACATCGTCGTCCACGAGGTCGGCGATTTTCAGGATCTTTCCTTCGGCGGTCTTCACCAGTTGGAAACCCGTCTGAGGATCGGTTCCCTGCCATTCCCCCAGCCCCTCGATGATGTGCTCCACCTCCTTGATCTTGTCCTTCGTGCTTTCCCGCGCGTTGACGTTCGGAATGTGGAGAATTGTCTTCTCGCCGGGTTTCAGCACGTCGAAGATGCACTTCTCGGCCTCGTTGTTCAGATCCCGTGTAAGGTAGTCGCCGGAGTAGAAGAAATACCCGATGTCGAGCTGCTTGAGGTATTCGTAACCATTGAGCTGTTGGTAATAAGTGTAGGTGACGGTATCAAATTTGGATTCGTCGTCCGGATGCAGCACCGCCTCCGCGTCGCCGCGGAAATAGGACCCGGTCATTGCTACGAGGTGGATCTTGTCCCTCAGCATGAGCTGGCGGATGTGCTCGCCCAAGCGGTTGTCCGGGTTCGCCGAAATGTGGTGGAACTCGTCCACAGCGATCAACCGATCATCGAAAACTTCCGGCCCGAATTTCTCCATCGCGAAGCGAAATGTCGCGTGCGTGCAGACCAGCGCCTTGTCCCCGCTTTCGAGGAATTTTCTCACCGACTCCACCTTGCCGCCGTTGTCCGTGCCGGGCGCATCGCACAGGTTCCACTTCGGCTCCACCTTCCAATCCGCGAAGAAGCCAAACTTGCTCAGTGGTTCATCTTGGAAGCTCCCACCGATGGACCGCTCCGGCACCACGACGATGGCTTGCTTGAGCCCTTGATTCGCCAGCTTGTCCAGCGCGATGAACATCAGCGCCCGGCTTTTGCCAGAAGCGGGAGGCGACTTGATCAGCAAATACGGCTCGCCGCGTTTTTGATAAGCGAGTTCTTGCATCGGTCGCATACCATGGGCATTGGAGCGGGTGGAACTGCCATCCTGCGCGTAGGTGACGGAAACGGAGGGGATAGGAGTGTTTGAGTTCATGCGAGAGGGTTGATGCGTTTCACACCCGCAAACCGATCAAAGTCTCGATCATTGCTTGCGATGGTGGCGGAGTGCTCCAAGCAATGCAGGGCGATTAGGGCATCCGTGGAGAGGTTGCCGCCCGTGCCCGCCTCTCCCAAGAGATCAAAAAAGCGACTCAGCGCCTGTTCGGAGGGGTGAATGAGCCGGACGTGTGGGAAACTCACCCAATGTTCGATGATGCTGCGAACTTGCCCGACGGATAACGGGTTTTCGCAGATGTTCGGATGTGTCAGAAGCCTGGTGACAGCCAGCACCACTACCCACGGGATTCCCACCGGCTCGGTACCGGAAAGCGCAGCTTCCCACCAAACTCGTGCCTTGTCGTGCCATGGGGAAGCTTCGTCGTGGGCGTAAATCAGAACGTTGGCGTCGGGAATCATCATCACTTCCTCGCGTCCTCGGATTCGATTTGGTCATAAAGCTGATTCATGCTCAGCCCTTGATAGGCGGGTTTGATCCCCACGCGGTGAGTTTGAAGCGTGACCGTTTTCTTTGAGGAAAGCGGCATGACACCGAGGCCACGCTGAATCGTTTCCTCCACAATTTCTCTGAACGGCCTCCTGCGTTGGCGGGCACGCTCACGCAATTCACTTAAAATGCCATCACTGATGTTGATTGTCGTTCTCATATCGGCATCATGATGCGGATCCGGTAACATGTCAAAGTCATACCTCGTCCCCCTTTTCCAGAAATTCCACGCCCGTCAGTTCACGTTCGATTTGCTCGATGCTCGGAAGGCTGGATTGCAGCTCGGGCGGCAGGGATTCCACCAACTGGTATTCCGCCACGCCCAGCGGCTGCGTTTTGTCACGCAGCGCGTATTCGGCCACCACCTTGTTTTTGCTTTTGCACAGCAGCATGCCGATGGTCGGGCCGTCCTGCGGGTGCTTCATTTGCGCGTCCACCGCAGTGAGG
>JANXMQ010000050.1 GCA_025354565.1 Akkermansiaceae bacterium | reverse complement strand
GAACGCGTCCTGCGGGATGTTCACCTTGCCGAACATTTTCATCTTCTTTTTCCCTTCTTTCTGCTTTTCTAGCAGCTTGCGCTTCCGGGTGATGTCGCCGCCGTAGCACTTGGCGGTGACGTTTTTGCGCATGGCGGAGATGGATTCGCGGGAAGTCGCGGGATTTTATCCCGCCAAACTATCAAGCGAATACTATTTACCTAAATTTTCGCTGTCTGGGCCCCACTTATCCGTTCATACCTGTCGTGGATATGCCCACCGCCGACCTTTTCCCCGACCTTTTCGAACCGTTCTGATTACGCGCCCATTTGATGAAACTCACGTTTGAACTCGCCATTTCCAACTTCGGGGCTGCGGCTCGAAAGAAACTCGCGAATCCAAGTGCTTCGGGACAGCCCGAAGATCAATTGCGCGCACCGTTCGAGCAACTGCTCCGTGACATGGCTGACTTGTCAGGTTTTGCCCCGGATCATATCACGGCAGTCGGCGAAACCTCTCTCAGTGATCTAAAAACGCGTCCTGATTACTCCGTCACCGTTCAAAACGCGCTGGTGGGCTTTGTGGAACTCAAGGCACCGGGAAAAGGAGCAAATCCCCACCGATTTCGTGATCCGCACGACAAATCCCAATGGGAAAAACTACGTTCGCTCCCCAATCTCCTCTACACGGATGGGAATGCCTTCAGTCTCTGGCGAAATGGTGAACTCGTGGATTCAGTGGTGCTTCTCAAAGGGGACATCGAGTCCTCCGGTGAAGAGCTTCAAGCTCCTCAGACGCTGTTAGCGGTTTTCGGAGACTTTCTTCGTTGGAAACCGATTCCACCCAAAAGCGCGAAGGAACTCGCCCAGGTCAGTGCGCGTCTTTGTCGCCTGCTTCGCGATGAAGTGACGGAACAATTATCCCGAGGCAGCGAGGCGCTTACCGCCCTTGCCACGGATTGGCGCAGACTGTTATTCCCGGATGCGTCCGACGAACGATTTGCCGATGGATATGCCCAAGCTGTCACCTTTGGGCTCCTGATGGCCCGCGCAAGAAAGATCAAGCTTGCAACCGGACTGCATGAGGTGGCGGTGGAACTGTCGAAAACCAACTCCCTGATTGGCACTGCACTCCGCTTATTGACCGAAAGCACGGCCAATCAGTCCACACTCAAAACCTCTCTCGGCACACTCATTCGGGTTCTCGATGAGGTGAATTGGGCGAAGGTCAGCAAGGGCCGCGAGGATGCTTGGCTCTACTTTTACGAGGACTTTCTGGAAATCTACGACAACAACCTCCGCAAGCTGACCGGTTCATACTACACGCCGCCACAAGTGGTGGAAGGCATGGTGCGCTTGGTCGATGAACTGTTACGGGACAAGAGATTTGGCAAGCACGCTGGCCTTGCATCACCTTCCGTGACCATCGCCGATCCGGCCACCGGAACCGGCACCTTCATTTTGGGTATTCTCCGCCGGATCGCGGAAACGATCGAGGCAGACGAGGGAAAAGGCTCTGTGCGTGGTGCGATAGAAGCGGCCATCAAAAGGCTCGTGGCCTTTGAAATGCAGCTTGGGCCATTCGCCGTAGCCCAGTTGCGGATTCTAGCAGAAGTGGTGGAGCTGACGGGCGCGGCTCCCAAAGAAAACCTCCGCATGTTCGTGGCCGACACCTTGGAAAACCCGGCTGCGGATATGGAGTGGATTCCAGAGATCTACAAAGCTTTCGGTCAATCGCGACGCGAGGCAGGAAAGATCAAACTTGAGGAGCGGGTGGACGTGGTGATCGGCAACCCTCCCTACAAGGAGAAGGCCATGGGCCGCGGCGGATGGATCGAGGGCGAGCACCACGAGGCGGAGAAATCTCCGCCGCTTGCCGATTGGATGCCACCGAAAGAGTGGAAGGTGGGTACGCACAGCAAACACTTGCGGAACCTCTATATCTATTTCTGGCGCTGGGCGACATGGAAGGTCTTTGATCATGGCCCGGGTGATAAAAACGGCATCGTCAGTTACATCACCGTTGCCGGATTTCTTGCCGGACCCGGATTCCAGAAAATGCGGGATTATCTTCGCCGGACTTGTGACGATGTTTGGATTATCGACTGCTCGCCAGACGGCCATATGCCCGAGGTGAACACCCGCATCTTCCAAGGCGTGAAGCAACCGGTGTGCATCGTCATCGCGTCCCGTTCCGCCGGGAAGAATCCGGAAAAACCCGCGCATGTTCGCTTCATCGCGCTGCCAGTCGGGAAACGCGCCGGGAAATTCGCCGCACTTGAGAAAATCCGCCTTGATGGCGCGGGCTGGGTGGACTGCCCGGATGATTGGCGGGCGCCATTCCTGCCTGCGTCCACCGGAGCCTGGGCAAGCTTCCCGAAACTTGAAGACTTCTTCATCTACAATGGATCTGGCGTGATGCCTGGCCGGACGTGGGTCATTGCGCCTGACAGCGAGTCGCTGGAGTCACGATGGAACACGTTGATTCATGCTGCTGAGAATGAAAAAAAGACCTTGTTTCATCCTCATTTGCGTAATGGTAAACTCGGCGACAAACATTCGGGAAAAATTGTTATAGCGGGTCTCGGAACTATTCCTGCTAGAAAAGTGTCCGTTGCTCAAGACAACGCCCCACACGTCTCGCCTACAAAATATGGGTTTAGATCATTTGATCGGCAGTGGATTCTCCCTGATAGTCGGCTAATCAACCAACCCAATCCCACGCTTTGGGAAACGCATTCGGATACGCAGATTTACCTCACCGCTTTGTCTCGAATCCCCCCGTCTGAGGGACCTGCTCTAACTTTTACTGCTCTAATTCCTGATCTCGATCACTACAACGGCAGAGGTGGGCGTGTGTTTCCGCTATGGGCGGATGCCAAGGCGGAGAAATCGAATCTGAATCCCGGAGTGTTTGATTTCATGACTGGCAAGCTCGGAACCCAAGTGGATGCCCAAGACATGATTGCCTACATCGCGGCGGTGGCAGCGCATCCTGCATTCACCATCTGCTACAAGGACGACCTCTCCACTCCCGGTCTGCGCATTCCGCTGACTGCCGATTCAAACCTTTTCCATGAAGCCGTCGCGCTGGGTCGATCCGTCGTCTGGCTCCACACGTTCGGTGAGAGGATGGCGGATGTTTCTAACGGTCGCCCCGCGGAACCGCCAAGGCTCCCGCCCGGACGCCGCCCCACCATCCCGGTTGATGGAGCAATCCCCGAAGAGGTGGACGAAATCAGTTATGACGAGGCCAGTTCCCGACTTTTCATCGGAACCGGATATGTGGCGAACGTGCCGAAGGCTGTTTGGGAATACGAGGTATCCGGCAAGAAGGTTATCGTCCAGTGGTTCAGCTACCGCCGGAAAAATCGCGAGCGCCCCATCATCGGTGATCGGCGTCCGCCCTCGCCACTTGGAAATATCCAGCCCGAGGCATGGCTCGCGGAATACACGACTGAACTGATCAACCTCCTCAATGTTCTCAGCCTGCTCGTGGATCTGGAAGAGAAGCAGGCGGATTTGCTTGGCCGCATCCGGTCCCAACCCATGATCAGCGCCGCAGACGTCACGGTCGCCGCAGGTTCCGTTTCAATAAACTTCCCAAAGTCGAAACCGGCCTCCGATTCAACACCGGACCTTTTCGCCGATTTTTAGTCAACCATTCCAATTCCAGCAATCCTCCGGCCATGGAAGCCACCCGATTCCAACTCAACCGCCCCCCGACCATTGAAGCACTTACTCGCGAAGGCGAAACGAGCCGTCGAGGTTGCGATTTAGGGGTGGGAGGAGACAGCCGCTCTTATCTTTCTTGCTGGGAAGAGTTGAATCGAGTTTTCTAATCCCGGTTTATGTCAGCACCTCCCTATTACAATCGAGGCCGGGTGTTCCGGGATCCGGTCCACGGACTCATTCCTATCAACAATAAGGATGGATTCCTCACCGAGCTGATCGACACACCGGAATTCCAGCGGCTGCACCGAGTAAGGCAACTGGGTGTGGCCAGCCTCACTTTTCCCGGAACGGATCATTCCCGGTTCTGCCATAGCCTGGGTGTCCTTCATATCGCCTGTCGCATTCTAGAGCTGCTGCGTAGCCGCTATCCTGACAGTGTGGTCTCCAATCAAATCGACAGCCACAACCAGTCGATCAAAGCCGCCGCGTTGCTTCACGACATCGGGCACGGCCCGTTTTCCCATTTGATGGAGAGAGCATTCGATGTTGGAAAGGATCACGAGGAGCGCACAAAAACTATGATTTCGCATCCGACTGGGGGAATTTACAGGGTGCTGAATAGCGCGGGAATCGATCCTAAGAAAGCAGCTGAAGTCATTGATCACAAATTCCAATTTCTCTTCCTCCAGGATATTGTAAGCAGTCAGCTGGACGCGGATCGCATGGATTATTTGATCCGCGATTCTCATTTTGCGGGAGTCAACTACGGGGTATTCGACCTGGAATGGATTTTGAATAGCTTGTGCGTGGGATCTTACGCGGATCATGACGGTGATCCCCATCTTTGGCGCTTGTGTCTGGACAACAAGCGCGGACTCCAAGCTGCCGAACAATTGATTCTCGCCCGCCAACACATGAGCCTTCAGGTTTACTACCACAAAAGCACGCGGCGGTGGGAAGCGGTGTTTCTCTGTCTCATCCGGGAGGCGGAGCGTCTTGCGCTTCAGGATGACCTACCGGACCAAACTCCAGAGTTGGTTAAGACATACCTGAAAGACAAGGGACGAGTGAATCACGATCAATTCCTCCGGATGGATGAAGCTTTGATGGTCCATGCGTTCTCAATTTGGCGGGACGCCCCTGCAACAAAGCATCGCTGGCTTGCCAATTTGGCTTCTGGATTCTTGGACAGGAAAAAAGTGCTCATCAGAGTCGAAATGCCTGAAGATATCCCCGCCGATAAAGAGGCAATCTTGCGGGAACGCCTGAAAACCGAGCTCAAAGAACACGGAAACTCCCATTGGGAGCTGGATGCCGGGGAATTCACGCCTTACAAAGGCCCAAATCCCACCACAAAGAAAACCGACAAAGAAGGCTATACTGACAGCGTTCTTGCAAACTCAATCCTCCTTTCCAATGGAAAAACCAACGAACAAGCTACTCCCGTTGCTGAGGTATCCAAGATTTTCCAGACCCTCATCGACCACCGATTCCGACTTCGCCGACTCTACTGCGACGCCTCACTTAAAAATGAAATCGACAAAATCGTTAAGGATACTTTAACGTCTTCCCAACTGGATTTACCTCTCACACCATGAATACCCTCTTCCAGCTTGCCGCGCTATTCGATGCAGTAACCGAAATCGAAGGCCGAAAAAAACTCCAGAAAACGGTCCACATTCTTCAGGAATTCGGCGTTTCTTTTGGGGTTGGTTTTGGATACCATCACTATGGGCCATTCTCCGAGCAACTTCAGGACTGCCTCCAAATCGCCCAGCACGACTTGCTCATCATGGAAACCGAAGTCCCCGGCCAGCCTCCGACTTTCAGATTTAAGGCCGACAAACGCTTGATTGGGCTTTGGAAAATACTAGGAGACGGATCACCTCCAAAATGGGCTGAATTTGCGAATGAATTGAATCGGAAATCCCCAAGGGATCTCGAAACCATTAGCACGCTAGTTTATCTCGAAAAACTGAGGGGGATTGGAACGAGCACAAATCAGATCGACGAGGAGTTCAAGAGCCTGAAGCCACATCTTTTCGATAGGCTAGAACCAGCCCGGAAAAACTTGATCGAATTCCGGCAGAAATATTCCCCGGTAGAGCTGGGAATTCTTCAAGTAGCATGATTTGAGTTTGAGAAGTCCCGGCCACAATGGCTCGTCGGTTTGCCAGAATGAAGACCCTTTTTCTCGGTTGGCAGGCGCCTGATCCGGCTCACTCTTGGTTCCCTATCGGGCGGCTGGATGCCGCGCCGGAAGAATCCTATTACCGCTTCCGCTACACAGGAGGCGCGTTGGAGGCGCAGAGGCAAACCGGAATGAGTCCCTTGGTGGCGTTTCCTGATTTCCACCGGCAATACGAATCACCGGAGCTATTCCCGCTTTTCAAGAACCGGGTGCTTTCCCCTTCCCGCAAGGATTTCGCGGAGTATCTGGGCTGGTTGGACCTTGATCCAGCCCACAGTGATCCCATTGCCATGCTGGCGGTGACCGGAGGCGAGCGCACGACCGACAATCTGGAGGTTTTTCCCAGAGTTGAAAAAGACGCGGAGGGTAAGTTCAAGGTCCGCTTCTTCCTTCACGGGATGCGCCATGTGAGCACTCCCGCCAAAGAGCGAGGTAGCCGGCTCAAGGACGGTGAGATGCTGCGCGTGATGGTGGAGATGGATAATCCAGCGACTCGCCTCGCCCTTGCACTCCACACGGACGATTACCAAATGGTGGGCTGGGCTCCGCGTTATTTGGTGCGCGATCTGATGCAGAGCGTTTCCCAATCCCCCATGCTCGCGGCGCATGTGGTGAAGGTCAATGAAGGCCCGGCTCCCTTAAACCGGCGTGTGCTGGTGGAGTTGAGCGGCCATGCCAACGAAAATTTCTATCCGATGACTTCGCCGGACTTCCGGCCGCTGATTCAAGCAGATTGACGGATCATGGCGGTTGAAACCTGCGCCCTTGTCGGGTAAGGATCGACGTGTTGTAATCAATCCCCACTCTTCAACACCTTGATGAACGCGTCCTGCGGGATGTTCACCTTGCCGAACATTTTCATCTTCTTTTTCCCTTCTTTCTGCTTTTCTAGCAGCTTGCGCTTCCGGGTGATGTCGCCGCCGTAGCACTTGGCGGTGACG
>JANXMQ010000043.1 GCA_025354565.1 Akkermansiaceae bacterium | reverse complement strand
CGCTTCTTTTTGTCTGGGAAGTTGTATTGGCGATGAGTTCGTCGAGTTTTTCAGGTGTTGGATTCGAGGCCATGGTGTTGTTTTTGGTTTGGTTTGGTGTTTGGGTTTGAAAATGAGTCACTTACGTGCTCGGTGACGCCGCAACGGCGGAAAATGCGACAGGCGGTAGTCTATGGGTCGTCGCATTCACGGTGAATACGACGGGTGATACCTGCCGACATGGAGTTTTTCCGAGCGGAAAATGGTGGACGCCGCGCCGCCGGACGGCAGAAAAGGACGGGATGGCGTGTGGGCGAGTGCGGCAGTTTTCTGCGCCGCAGAGTGCCTGACGGAAGGCATCCTTGGCCGCTCGAGCCGTATCCCGATGGAACTTTCCTAATGCAACCCTGATTGGAATCCACAGGGCGGAGGCTGCGTTGGCAAGGTTATTTGTGTGAAACTAACGGGTGCGAGGCCCAGTGACCTTAGCTGCCGTGGTGGTTCACGCCGGATAACCGCCCCGCAGCACCTCATGCTATATCCGCTTCTTTGAAAAAATTCCTCAAAAGCCGCGTAATGACGAGTTCCTATCAGCCTCTATGACCACCAAACCAACCTCCACCCCTTTCGCCTCACTGGCGTTTGTCGTCCTCGCCTCCGGCTCCCTTTGGGCCGATGTGAAACCAAACCCGCTGTTCACTGACGGCGCGGTCCTGCAACGCGGCCAGGCCGTCCCCGTCTGGGGCACGGCTCGCGATGGCGAGAAAATCACCGTCGTGCTCGGTGACCAGAAAGTCACCACCACCGCCGCCAATGGCAAGTGGAGCGTGAGCTTGAAACCGCTGAAGGAAGGCGGGCCACTCACCCTGACGCTTACGGGTGACAACACCGTAACCGTGAACAATCTGCTCGTCGGTGAGGTGTGGATTTGCTCCGGGCAATCCAACATGGACTTCCGCTTTGCCGGCACGGCGACGGCGGCGGAGGAAACGCCAAAGGCTGATTTCCCGAAGATCCGCATGTTCACGGTGGACAAAGTGCCTTCGCTCACGCCGGTGGCGGAACGCGGCGGAAGCTGGGTGGAGTGCTCGCCGCAAACGGTAAGCAAGTTTTCCGCCGTGGGCTACTTTTTCGCCCGTGAGCTTTATCAAAAACTCGGTGTCCCCATCGGCATGATCCACACCTCGTGGGGCGGCACCCCGGCCCAGGCGTGGACCAGTCTGGAAGGTTTCGGAAATGATCCCGAACTCAAGGACTATCTGGCCTCGGCGAAACAAGCCTTGGCCAGCCAACCTGCTGACATTCAGGCAAAACTCGCGGAATACAACGCGGCGAAAAAAACCTGGGACGAGAGCGTCGGCAATGCCTATCAGCAGACGCTGAATGAGTGGAAAACCGCCTCGGCCAAAGCCAAGCAGGATGGCACGCCCATGCCGCCGAAGCCCGCCCCCGCCAGCCCCGCGCCCAACGCGCCGCCGAATCCTGGCAGCTCGCCGAATTTCCCGACCACGCTCTACAATGGCATGATTGCCCCGCTCGTCCCCTATGCGATCAAGGGCGCCATTTGGTATCAGGGCGAGTCCAACGCCGGGCAGGCGAAGCAGTATCGCACGCTGTTCCCCGCCATGATCGCCGACTGGCGGGCGAAGTGGAAACAGGGCGATTTCCCGTTTTACTTTGTCCAGATCGCCCCCTTCAACAACCAGCCGCCGGAAATCCGCGAGGCGCAGTTCCTCACGCTTGCCAAGTCGAAGCACACCGCCATGGCCGTGACGACGGATGTGGGAAATGCGACTAACATTCACCCGACCCAAAAAGAGCCCGTCGGCCAACGTCTGGCCTACGCCGCCCGCGCGCTGGCCTACGGGGAGAAGATCGAATATTCCGGTCCGTTGTATTCCGGGATGAAGGCAGAGGGCGACAAGATCGCGGTCAGTTTCACCCACGTCGGCGGCGGACTTGTGGCGAAGGATGGCGAGCTCAAGGGCTTCACGATCGCGGGCGAGGACAAAAAATTCGTCCCCGCGAAGGCGGAGATCAAGGGTGACAAAATCGTCGTTTCCGGCGAAGGCGTGACCAAGCCGACCGCCGTCCGCTATGGCTGGGCGAATGTGCCGGAGGTGAATCTATTCAACAAGGAAGGGATCCCGGCCTCGCCGTTCCGCACGGATGTGGATTGAGGAGATCGCCTGAATTTCTAATCGAAGAGGCTCCCGCGCACTGGTGGCGCACGGGGGTCTTTTTGTTTTCAGGCTCTTCAGCAAAATCTGTGGGTGAACTTTGGCTCGGGTAGATCGCCAAGTGTGTGATAGAGAGAGGTTTGTAGCAGATGGAAACTGCGGTAACCGTAGGCTTTTCTCATACACAGGTTGATCCGCAGGTTGAGGCCCTCGACGATGCCACTGTTATAGAGTTTCCCGGCCTTGAAGTAGTTCATCAGCAGGTTCTCGTGGTTGCGCAGCGTGCCGACGAATTTCTTCATGGGGGTGAGTTTGCTGCGCATGGTCCGGGTGCACCATTTCTTGAGGAAC
>JANXMQ010000245.1 GCA_025354565.1 Akkermansiaceae bacterium | reverse complement strand
CACCTTTTGCCCATCGAGGATGAAAATGTCGCCCACGTTCACCTCGGCGTTGTCCTTATACTTCAGGGTCTGCCGGAGACCTGAAGCCATTTCGCGCTGCACCTTTTCGAAAATGGGCTGAAACCCCTCAAAATCCTTGCATGGGTTCCGTTGCGCGACTTCCTCCGCGGCTTTGATCTCCTCGCGGGATCGCACGTGAACAAGCTCTGTCAGATCCCCACCGGAATTGACGCCCAAGGCCTCAAGCAATTCCGCATCCGAAAAAGGCTCTTCCCTTACAACGCTCGAAGAAATCTCCGAAGGCTCATCGAGAAGCCCATGCGGGTCCATCCCCCTCAAAACTTCCCGGCATTCTCCTGACTTTCGAATCTGGTCCAACCTTGCAGCATAGAGCCGCTCGAAAATGTCTCGGTCCGCCCCGTGTTGCGGCTTGCGGCCATGCTCCTGCACGAAGCGGCCGATTTCCTCGAAGCCCGCGATGATCCGTTGATCACGCGCGGAAAGGCCGCCGGTCTTGCGGGCCTCGGTTTCCACACCCAGCGCGCCCAGCAACTCCAAATCTTCGTCTGTGATCTTCTTAGCCATTCTTCTGGTTCATTGCCTCGCGTTGCAGGAAAGCCACGCCTTCCGCCATCCGCTTCTCCCAAGCGTCGGGTGAAGTCAGGGACGGCAGCCTTCCCTTCTCTTTCTTAAACTCCAGCGCACGTTTTGCCAACCCCCGCGCTTCTTCAAGCGTCAGATTCCCACGGCGCCCGGCGATCACCGCAGCCACCTGCTTCAGCCTTTCCTCGGTCATCGACTTCGCCAGAATGGCGTAGGCTTCGCCAAACGGGTTGATCCGGTCGATTAGATCAATGTCGAGTTCCCGGACATCCATCGCGTATCTTCGGATGCCGTCGATCAGCGACGTGTTCGGGGAGGGCTCGCTGCTGTCGCTACCGCCGCCAGTCAGCATTTTCTTTGCCTGTTGGACGAGATTCAGTGCCGCGATGGCGTGTTGACGCACAGCTTCCAAATCCCCGTCATCCAGATTCGGGAACCTCTCCTGCACGATCTTGCCCATGCGGACCTGCGTGAGTTCCTCGGGCACCAATTCCTCATCGAACAACCCGCGCTCGATCGTCCGCTTGTCCTGCACGAAGGCGGTGACGAGTTCGTTCAAGTCCTCCTTGCAGATGCGCTCCGCCTCGTGGCTCTTCGGTTCCGCCAGCCCTTTGATCTCCAGTTGGATTTGTCCCGTCGTGGGATTCACGCCGATGTTCGTCTTCTCCGGGTCGTATCCTCCCGGCCCGTAATCGTATCCCGGAGTTTCCTCATTGCTCTGATTCTTGGACCGGAACTCGAACCGCGGTGCCAGCACCTGCTCCATCAGCAAACTTGCCGCGATGGCCTTGAGCGTATCGTTCACCGCCTCCGTCACCGCCCCTTCCGAGGCGTCGGGCTCGGCGATGAGGTTGGTGAAACGGGCACGCGTCTTGCCCGGCGCGTCGCGGGTAGCGCGGCCGATGATCTGAATGATTTCCGTGAGGCTGGAGCGGTAGCCCACGGTCAGCGCGTGCTCGCACCAGATCCAGTCGAAGCCCTCCTTCGCCATGCCGAGGGCGATGATGATGTCCACGTGATCCCGGTTGTTCTTCTGTGCCGGATCTTTCAGCGCGGCAGAAACCTTGTCCCGCTTTGACACATCGTCGTCCACGAGGTCGGCGATTTTCAGGATCTTTCCTTCGGCGGTCTTCACGAGTTGGAAACCCGTCTGAGGATCGGTTCCCTGCCATTCGCCCAGCCCCTCGATGATGTGCTCCACCTCCTTGATCTTGTCCTTCGTGCTTTCCCGCGCGTTGACGTTCGGGATGTGGAGGATCGTCTTCTCACCGGGTTGCAGCACGTCGAAAATGCACTTCTCGGCTTCATTGTTGTGATCCCGCGTCAGGTAGTCGCCGGAGTAGAAGAAATATCCAATGTCGAGCTGCTTGAGGAATTCGTAACCATTGAGCTGCTCGTAATAGGTGTAAGTGACCGTATCGAACTTTGACTCATCGTCCGGATGCAGCACCGCCTCCGCGTCTCCACGGAAGTATGACCCGGTCATCGCCACGAGGTGGATCTTGTCCCGCCCCATGAGTTGGCGGATGTGTTCGCCCAAGCGGTTGTCCGGGCTCGCCGAAATGTGGTGGAACTCGTCCACTGCGATCAGGCGATCATCAAATACCTCCGGCCCGAATTTCTCCATCGCGAAGCGGAATGTGGCGTGCGTACAGACCAGCGCCTTATCCCCGCTTTCGAGGAACTTCCTTACCGATTCCACCTTGCCGCCGTTGTCCGTGCCCGGCGCATCGCACAGGTTCCACTTCGGCTCCACCTTCCAATCCGCGAAGAAACCAAACTTGCTCAGCGGCTCGTCCTGGAAGCTCCCACCGATGGACCGCTCCGGCACCACAACGATTGCTTGCTTGAGCCCTTGGTTCGCCAGCTTGTCCAGAGCGATGAACATCAGCGCCCGGCTTTTGCCGGATGCCGGCGGCGATTTGATCAGCAAATACGGCTCGCCACGTTTCTGATAGGCGAGTTCCTGCATCGGGCGCATGCCATGCGCGTTGGAGCGGGTGGAACTGCCGTCCTGCGCGTAGGTGACGGAGACGGAGGGGATGGATGCGGGAGAGTTCATGCGTTAGAATCAAATGGAATTATCACGGGCTTTGCGGGCAAGCGGGTTTTGCCGAACGGAGCGGGCTTTGCCACCGGCTTTTTCACGCTGCCTTCAAAATGAAGGTGTCACCCGCTTGCTGGAGTTTGTAGCGCGAACCTGCACTCGATGCGTTGGCAAGTTTCAGGTCCGGCCAAACGGCAAACAAAGCGCGGATTTTGTCAAACTGCCGCCGCTGGTGCAACTTGCCGCTTAGCAGAACATGACGGATGCCAAGGTCCTTGCAGATTCGCGGCAGCCGGTCCCCGCCACAGCGTTTCCCCGCATCAGCCGTGATGATCAGCCACGGGTTGGTCTGCTCCTGAAACTTCGGGAGCCATTGCGGATCGAGAATCCCACTCGGACATACATCCAAAAGGTGCTGGATTTCCGCAGGCTCTCTGGTGCGTTCCACCAATTCCCTGAGTGCCTTTGTCGCAGGCTGGCTCAGGTTTTCATCCAGAAGAAGTTTCATGATGCCATCGGTGGTTGACTCTAGGCGGCGCGGAGTTCCTTGGGATTGAGTTCAAGGGAATCAACGTAATCCACTGCCGCGATCATCGCGCTTCGCGGCAGCCCGTAAACCTCAGCCGCCGCGTCAAAGCCCCCTTCCGCCTGAACCGCGTTGGCGAGAACAAACGCATTGTGCCCGTGTCCCGCCAGGATCGGCTGGCCGAGATGCTCGGAAGGACTGATCGTGATTTTCTCATTCTCATGGTCATGGGCGATGAACTTCCGCGCGAGGCCTTCCTCGTCGAATTCCAGCTTGGTCATGTAAAGCTCCACCAGCGGGTCCAGGTTCAGTTGGCCGGTTTGACGCCCGTGCGCGGAGAAACTCGCTTCCTCTCCAGCGACCCTAATGAACAGGTTTTTTCCCTCGATGAAAGTCTGATGGTTCCTCGATGCGAAGGGATGCTCGACCCCACACTCCTCGCGGACATACCGGATCGTGTCGCGGATCGCTCCAAGAGGGATACCCTTGATCCGCAGTTCCCGGACGGCGATCAGTTGGACAAACTCGCGAAAATCAATTTGGGTCTCATCAGGATAAGACGCAAGGCGGCCCTTCAGCCATGCGCGAACCGTCGATGGGTGGAGCTTGGCGTAGTAGGCGGCTTCAATGGCGCTGTAGGTGATCCTCATGATCTCGGACTGGAGAAGGTAATCAACGGACGATTTCGAGTAAAGTGTTCATTTGATCCCTTGTTTCTTGGTGGTCATCTGGGTGTAGAGTTCAAAAAGCTTTTCCAAGCGCTCGGTGTCGTTTTTGAAGCGGCGGCCGAGGCTGCGGTTGAACGCTGGAGATCCTATCACACATCCTCCCATTGGAACCTTCCCTCGCAGTCATCGAAAATTTCCTCCGCCTCGTCCGCGATCCCGTCGTATTCCGCTTGGCTCAAATTCTCGCAATCCCCTTTGAAATAGGCGACCAACAACACGATTTTCCATACTTCATCGATCATCAACGGCTTATAGATCAGGCGATAGCCGCCGCTTTTGCCAGTGTGGAGCGCGGGCACATGCACCCGCATCTTCCGCAACCCACCCGTGTCCCGGATCAGCGCGCCATATTCAGGATTGGAGGTGAGAACTTTCATCACATCGGCGCAGCACTCGCCCAGCCGATGTTTGGATTTCTTCACGCACTTTGCGGCCCGTTTGGAACAATGGAACTGGAAATCCATGGCCGCTCACAAACCTTCCTCATCCTCCTTGCCCCCGTAGCACATCAGGGCCGGGGAGAGTTTCTGCAATTTCTGCGCGTGAATCCAAGCGGGCTCATCGTGACTCAGTTCCGAAAGGTAGCTGGCGGTCTTCCGGCCATACCTCAGGCACACCGCATCGATCAGCGGAAGTTCATCCGCGGAAAAAGCCAAGCTTTCCTCCTCTACCGTGAACACGTGGTTCTGACGGTACGATCCGTGGTCCTCCGCTTTCACCCGCACCCGGCCCTCATGGTCCAGGCGGTCCAATCGCTTTTGCCCACGGCTGGGAACCGGTCCGTGATCGTATTTGATGTATTCCGAACCGGTCAGCGACGTGCCGGTCTCGCGCAAAAAGGCCACGTCGATGAAGTAGATGAGCTTCCACAGCTTGGTAACGCCCAGATTCTCCACATGGGGGGAGTTCCCCAGGTAGAGAATCAAATCATCCAGTTTGTGGGTGTTGAGCGGCATGAACGTTCGGCAAACTACTTGACAAGCCCCGCAAGTCAATCACCGAGCGGGTCGGCCCTTCTTTGCCGCCTTCTTCGCGGCGGGCTTATTCGCGGTCATCTTCGTGTAGAGTTCAAAATGCTTTTCTAATCGCTCGGTGTCGTTCTTGAAGCGGCGGTCCCCGCCAATCAATCGTTCCGGCACCACAACATTTGCTTGCTTGATACCTTCATTCGCCAGTTTGTCCAGCGCGATGAACATGAGCGCCCGGCTCTTGCCCGAAGCTGCCGGAGACTTGATGAGCAAATACTGCTCGCCGCGTTTTTGATAGGCGCGTTCCTGCATCGGGCGCATGCCATGCGCGTTGGATCGCGTGGAACTGCCGTCCTGTGCGTAGGTGACGGAAACGGAGGGGATAGGATTCATGGTATGGGTGCGGAAATTCGATCTCTCTGCGAAGGATCGGTATTTTACGTGAGCTGCCACTGATTCCCTGAAATCTCACTTCACGACAGGCTCACACAAGCTTCCTAACTGGATTTTGGCACCATTCGGAACCGAGATTTCTTTGGGACGACTTGGATCAGTCCCGGAGGTCAATTTCTCCCGCCGGGTCTGTTGTTTCTTCAGACTCCTGTTCGTAATCAAAACATATCGCAAAGACCAATCCTCTGCCTTGAAGTCAGTGGTTTTTTCCGCCATTTCCCGGATAAATCCCGCGATCAGGCCGGTGTTCAGCAGTTGCCGCTTGGCTCCTTTGGGATCACCACACTTCAGCTCACAGACTAGGATGAACGGTTTCCCGCTAAACTTGGTGAACACAATGGCATCCGCCACTTTCTGACAGACTCCGTCTTTAAGAAACGGGAGCAGGTCGCCTTTCGCCTTTTCCGGAAGCACCACGACCATCGGGTCCTGGCAGTTGACGATGGTCACCTTATCAAGGCGACCTTTGGAAGCTTTTCCAGCCTCTTTTAAAACCAACTCCTGCTGGTCGGGTACGATTTTTCCGAGGCATTCCGTCCTGATGATACCCGAGAGCGCTGTGAGTGAATTTGCAAAACTCATGTCCTGTGGCCGCTCGATTAACCCTCGCTCCCGCCATACAGAATGGCGGATTGAATACGATCCATGTCCTCGATCTCGTTATCGAAACTTTCGATCCAGATCCCTTGTTCATCGTCCACTTCGGCAGGCACGAGCGTCATCGCGGTCTTCACTTTTTTCATTTCCCCATATTTGCATGGGCCTTCTTTTGCCAGATAGACACTCATCTGAGAGGCCTTGAGAAGCTCGCTCTCCTTATACCCCTCATCCTTCATCACCGTTTTCAGGTGGGGCGCTTCTCCGGAAAGCATGATGAGCGTGTTCAACTCCTTGATCAGATAATCACTGTGGGTCGTGATGAAAATCTTTATCCCAACATTGACCAGTCTTGCCAGCAGTCGTGCCACTTTGCGTTGGTTCGCAGGATGAAGATTTAGCTCAGGCTCGTCGATGATCAGCAAATCCCCCGGTTTTGCTTTGTGCTTCAGGTAAGCGCCGATGTTGAGCAGCGAGCGCACCGCACTGGAGCTTTCTCCCATCGTCAGTTTGATGCTGCTCCCTTTTGAAGGCACAAATACAGTGCCCTCGTTTTTCACCATCTTGTATTCACCGCCAATAATGTCATGGAAATCATCTAGGATATCCGAGAATTGTTCGACCAACACCGAAGTCTCTTTGCTGAAACTCTCAATCCCGCGGATGAAATCGATGTTGGACTTCACCGGCAATGCGTAGTCTTTGGAAATTTTCTGTGCCTGTTGGAAAAGGTCCGGGGACTTTCCTGCGGAAGTATTTCCAAGCTCGTCCAAGAGCCGGTTGCGGTGCAGATCGAGTTCCTTTTGGAAGATCGTGGCTCCCGTCCGCTCCGCGCTTGCAATAAAGACCTCTGGAAGCTGGTCGGCAAAAATGTGCTCTTTCAGCACCCCGTTCACGAAGGAATAGGCCATGGCGATGATTTCGTTCGAAACACCTTCTTCCCTTCCCCCGTCATCGGAAAGAAGGGAGACTTTGACTGGCGCCTCGCCCCCAGCATATGAAGCTCTAATAATGGACTTTTTCGCGCGGCTCGCGGTGCGCTCGAACGGCTTATTTTTGAAAGATTCAAAGTCCATTTCTTCCACGTGGAACTTCGTTTTCTCGAAGTGCTTTTCCGTCCCCGCAAGCACCCGGTGGATTGCCTTGCTATAATTTTCACACGCCTTGACCAGCGCCTGTCTCGCATGTTTCACCAGCTTTTCGGAGGAAATCTCCCATTCGCCTTTTTCTAATAGGCCGCTGAGAATCTCATGCTGCAGCGATGAAAACGAAACGAAGTTCCCCCAAAACTGGAGAAATCCCCAAAGGCTGTAGGATACATACGTTTTTCCCGAATTATTCGCCCCGGCAATGATCGTGAACGGCTTGAGTTCCAGTTCGCCGCACGCCAGCGCTCCGAGGTCTTGGAAAGTAATCTTCATAAATAAGCTTGGGGAAATCTAATGCTGAGGGTGGGCTGTGGGCGAGGCAATAAACAGCAAAGTGGTCATTTCAAACAGGGTATGAAAGGATTCGTGACGGATACGGAGGGGATGGAAACGGGCTGGCTCATGGTGATTCTTTTGAGAAATCTGAGTGATCGCCCGCCAACTCACGTTCGATCTGCTCGATGCTCGGAAGGCTGGATTGCAGTTCTGGCGGCAGGGATTCCACCAATTGGTATTCCGCCACGCCCAGCGGCTGCGTTTTGTCACGCAGCGCGTATTCGGCCACCACCTTGTTTTTGCTTTTGCACAGCAGCATGCCGATGGTCGGGCCGTCCTGCGGGTGCTTCATTTGCGCGTCCACCGCAGTGAGG
>JANXMQ010000230.1 GCA_025354565.1 Akkermansiaceae bacterium | reverse complement strand
GTATAGCGCTCACTCATCGGGTGAACGCTTCCAGTCATGCAACTCATTTATTATCTGCGTTTATCTGAGTCTATCTGCGGTTCCATTTTCTTTTCTAGGCTCATGGCTGTGGTACAGTTGAAATGTCCTTCGGAGAGACGGGCCGGGTTAGTGGCCCCGGAGTATACTACGACTCGGAGATGCTCGATGCAGATCACCAACCCGACTCGTGGTTTCCTAAAGCAGTTGGAATGAATATTCATGTCTCAGACATGAGCATCTCCGTTGCCCATTGGTATTGTATGCTGCTGATCGTTGTCGGGACGGGCTGCTGGATCGCTTGGTGTCGGAGGAGAGCGAGGAACTATGAGGCCAGTCTCGCCGGGATGCTGGCACGACAGGCCGTGGACGACGGGGGGCGCAAGGGCGGCGGCGAAGGTGACTGAAGGACGCGACTCGGTCATCCAATTGGGTCCGTAAACTAAGATTGATGGGTGGCCGCAACCACGTTCGCTCATGCTGTCCGTCACATTGATTCTGACCGAACACTATGCCGAAAACGGAAAGCGCCGCTGGAAGACCAGCGGCGCTTTGATTCAAGCTAGCCGACTGGAGCGGCGATTACTTGGCGTGTTTGTGGTGCCCTTGGTGGTGTTTCGCCAAGGCGGCGAACTCGGTCTTGTCGAGGCTGCCGTCCTTATTGGTGTCGGCTTTGGCGAATATTTCCTTGGCCTTGGCGGAGTCTTTGGCCTTGGCGGTGAACTCGTCGAGGGAGATGAGGCCGTCGGAGTTGGTGTCGAGCTTGGCGAAGTAGTCGCCCTCGTGCTTGCCGGTGCCTTTGGCGCTAGCAGCTCCGGCACAGAGGCCGAGGGTGGTGATGATTGCGAGTATGGTTTTGGATTTCATAGCATTGCATCAAACGCCGGGGGCGGGGGAAAGTTTCGGGCTAATTGCGTGAGGATTGAGAAATTGTGGTGGCTGTGATTTCACCCATCCGGTGGGGTGGGGGTCAGCGGTGTTTGAGCTTGGGCTTGATGGGGGCGGGCTTGGGCGGGGCGATGACGGTGGCGGCGGGCGCGGGGTCTGGGGTGTTCGGGACGGTGGCGTCTGCGGTGAGGTCTGCGTTGGCGAGGAGCTGGGGCTCGCTGTTCTGGGTGAGGGTGACGCTGGTGTAGGCGGCGGGGGGGAGGCCTTTTTCGAGGACGAGGCCGGGGCCTTGATTGAGGGTGGCTTGATTGGCGGCGACGGGGAGTTTCGCGGCGGCGGTGCGGATGACGTAGCCGCCGAGGAGGTTGGCGCGGGCGAGGTTGGTGGAGATTTTTCCGGAGGAGGCGCTGTCGAGGACGAGGCCGAACTCGCGGTTGGCGATGAGTTGATTGCCCTCGATGATGGCGGGAGCGGGGCCGCAATCGGCATGGATGCCATTGCGGCTGTTAGCCTCGCAGCGGTTGTTGGCGAGGGTTAGGGCGGCTCCGTCCCAGGACTCGATGCCGTGCTGGAAATTGTTGAGGGCCTCGGACTCGCGGATTTCCAGGCTGCTGCCTTTGCCGAAGGCGGCGGCTCCGTCCCAGCCATTGTCGGCGAAGCGGCTGCGGGTGACGGTGGCGTGGCCGCTCTCAATGACGGCGAGGCCGTGGCCGCTGGCATCGGTGAAGCGGCAATCGACAAAGGTCACGCTGCCGCCGCAGACGAGGGCGGCGGAGAAGCGGTCGGGACCGAGGGCGAAGGCGGTGTGGCGGAAGCGGATGCCGCTGATGCGGACGCCTTTGGCATCCGGGCCGATGCTGATGGCGGGGCCGGTTTCCGGGGCGCACTCGACGGTGGTGGTGGCGAAACCGGAGCCTTGGAGTTCGACGGCGGCGGTGATGACGAGCGGGCCGGTCCAGGTGGCGGCGGCGAGGACGATGCGGTCATTGTCATGGGCGGCGGCGAGGGCCTCGGCGGGGGTGGCGAAATCGCCGGGGACGTGGAGGGTGCGGGTGTAGGCGGCGAGTTTTTCGAGGCGGGCGGTTATTTCCGGATTGCCAGGGTCGAGGGATTTCGCCTCGCGGAGCCAGTCGAGGGCTTGTTGGTCGAACTGGCCGTTGTCGCGAGCGGTGGCTTGTTTCAGGAGTAGGGTGGCTCGGGCGTGGTCGGCGGCGGTTTTTTCCGCACCGGCGGTGGCATCGGCGAGGAGGGACTTGGCATCCGGGTCATCCGGGGTGGCTGCGAGAATTTGGCGGGCGGTGGCGATGGCGGCGTCCCATTTCCGCTGGTCGATGGCCTCGCGGGCGGCGGCGATGGCGGTGGTGCGGGATTGGCCGACACGGGCGGCGGCGACTTTTTCGAGCAGGGCGGCGGCGTCCTTTTCCGTCGGGTATTTATCGAGGACCTGGCGGGCGGCGGCGTAGGCTTGGTCAAGGCGACCGGCTTCGAGTTCGGCGGCGGCTTGGCCGGTCCAATAGCCGATGAACTGGGTTTGTTCCTCGGCCATGCCGGCCTCGATGCTGCGGCGACCGCGGACGACGATGTCTGAGCTGGGGGCGAGGGCTTCAATCTCACTGAAGGCTGCGGCGGCTTCCTGCCAGCGGCGGTTTTCGACGAGGACGGAGCCTTGTTTTTCCAAGAAAGCGATGCGGATGAGGCGTTGGTCGGACTTGGACTGTTCGGATTTTATGTAGAGCCATGCGCCACCGGCAGCGCCGATGAAGAAAATGAGGAACCAGATGAAATAGGAGAGTGCCCGGCTGCGCGGTGGGTCGGGGTAAGGCGCGAGGGGCTCCATTTCGAGATCGAAACTGGCGGTGGTGGTGACGGTGGTGGGGCTGGCGGCTGGCGCGGATTCCTGGAGCGCTTGCGGTGGCAGCGGCGGGGCTGCTAGGCCGCTGGCTTCGAGGTGTTCCTGCACGGCGGCGAGGGCTTGGTCGAACTCAATGAGGCCGGCCTGATAGCGGGCGGCGAGAGTTTCGTTAGGCGCGGTGCGGACCATGGCGGCGATGGCCTCGCGGGCATTTTTGATTTCCGCAAGGTGCAGGCGCGGATCTTCCTCGGGACCAATTCCAAGGATTTTACGGGCGGAGGTCAGGGTCATGAGGTGGGGGGAATTTACGGCCTGAGAGTGGGAAGGGAAAGGGGGGAATGTGCTCAGCCGACGAATCTTTGGACGATGGGCATGCGACGGCCAATCCCAAATGCTTTGGAAGTGACGCGCAGGCCGGGAGCGGCTTGGTGGCGTTTCCACTCGTTGAGGTCCACGCGACGCTGCACCCAGCGCACGGTGGTTTCCTGAAAGCCACGGGAAATGATTTCATCCGCGCCGAGCTGGTGCTCGACGTAGAGTTCGAGGATGGCATCGAGGATTTCGTAAGGCGGGAGCGTATCCTGGTCTTTTTGGTCGGGCCGGAGTTCGGCGCTGGGGGGCTTGTCGATAGTGCTCCAGGGGATGATTTCCCGGTCGCGGTTGAGCCAGCGGGAAACCTCGTAAACGCGGCCTTTTGGCAGGTCGGAAATGACGGCCAGCCCGCCGCACATGTCGCCGTAAATGGTGCAATAGCCGACGGCGAGTTCGCTCTTGTTGCCTGTGGTGAGAAGCAGGTGGTTGTCCTTGTTAGAGAGTGCCATGAGCATCAGGCCCCGGATGCGGGCCTGCATGTTTTCCTCGGTGACGTCTTCCGGTTTTCCGTCGAAAATAGGCTGCATGGTGGCCTTGATCGCCTCGAAGGCGGCACGGATCGGCACCTCGTCACAGCGGATGCCGAGGTTTTTCGCGAGGGCGAAGGAGTCGTCCACACTGCCGCGTGATGAATAGGGGCTGGGCATGGTGAGGCCGTGGACATTTTCCGGGCCAAGCGCGGCGGCGGCGATGGCGGCTGTTAGTGCGGAGTCGATGCCGCCACTGAGGCCGAGGCAGACGCTGGAGAACCCGCATTTCGTCACGTAATCGCGGACGCCGAGAACGAGGGCTTGATAGAGTTCCTCCGGGTCGCTGGCTGCGGGCGATTCACAATTTTTCGCAGGCTGGAAGGGATCGATCACGCCGCAGGTTTCGACAAATCCGGGAAACTGCGTGGTGAGATGGCCTTGGGCATCGGTGACGAGCGAGTGACCATCGAACACGAGTTGGTCGTTCGCGCCGATGGCATTGCAGTAAACGACCGGAACTTTCGCCCTGCGGGCAACTCCGCCGATCATCGCGCGGCGGAGGAGAGGCTTGCCGAGGTGGAAGGGGGAGGCGCTTAGATTGAGCAGTAGGTCGATGCCTTTTGCGGTCAATTCATCAACCGGATCGCGATCATAGAACGGGCGCTGGAGATAATTTTCCGTCCAAATGTCCTCACAGATCGTGACGCCGATGCGATGGCCGTGCCAGCAGATCGGGGTGGCGGATTCACCGGGTTCGAAGTAGCGGCGTTCGTCGAAAACGTCGTACGTGGGGAGCAGGGTTTTCCAGATACGATGTTGGATTTTCCCGTCCTCTAACCAGGCTACCGCGTTGCGGAAAGGCTTGCCGGGGTGCGTGGGATGGTGGTGGTCCACGTAGCCGACGAGCAGTGGGATTTGGCGAATTTCCCCGGCGAGATGGTCGAGTGCTTGAAGGCATTTCGGCACAAACTGGGATTTGAAAACCAGATCGCGCGGCGGGTAGCCGACCAGGGACAGTTCGGGCGTCACCACCAACTCCGCGCCTGCCTCAAGGCACTCGCGGTAGGCGGCGAGGATTCGTTTCACGTTGCCGGGAAAATCTCCGATCACGGAGTTGATTTGGGCGATGCCGAGATTCATGGGTGGGCTTGAGAAAACACCCAAGTGGGGCGGGGGCAAAAGCAAAAATTGAGTTTCTTGGAAGGCGGTGGGAAAAATCCGCGTGAACGACGGCTTGCCGTTTGCAATTTAGCGGTCTAATTTCCTCCCGCATCCACCGCTTATGAAAACCTTTTTCCTACTTTCCCTGCTCGCTTTGGTGCTGCCGCTCGCCGCTCAAGACGAGGAAACGCCCATTGTCAAAAAGCATGAGGAGGTCAAAAATGGCTTGATGCCGAACCAGCAGGCCTTCCTCAATCTGCCGGAGGAGAGCCGCAAGGATTTTATCAAACACATCGGCGAGGCATCCCGCTTGTTCGAGCAAAAACGGATCTTTGAATCCCTCGACGAACTGGACAAGACGGCGAAGATTTTCGTGGATAGCCCGGAGCTTTACAACCTGCGGGGGAGCTGCTTTGTTGAAATGCGTGCTTTCGACAAGGCGATGGAGCAGTTCGATAAAGCCAGTGCGCTGGCCAAGGACAATCCGAGCATCCTGTTCAACATTGCCGAGGTGTTTTTCTGCACCAAGAAGTGGCAGCAATCGGCGGATCTATTTGAAAAGGTTCTCAAGATCCTGCCCGCGAACAGCACCGCGCTGAGTCGCTTGGTGGAATTCAAGATCCTGCTGAGCAAAAGGAAACTCGGCCTCAAGGACGAAGTGACGATCCTCGCGGGGAAATATGATTTCCTCGATGACTCGCCTTACTACTACTACGCGCAAGCCGCCCTCGCTTATGAGGATAACAATCTGGTGAAGGCCGAGGAATGGCTGGCCATTGCCTCGCGGGTTTTCCAAGACCCGAACGTCCTCGCGCCCTGGCAGGACACACTCGTCGAGTATGGCTATATCAAGAGCTTCTACGGCAACGACGCGGCCCCGGATAAATAACTCAGACCGCACCCGCCGCTTGCTTGAGCTCGGCAATGAAGGCCATTACTTGCAACGGAGTTTCCTGATCTGCCTGGACGCCCGCCGCCACCTCGATCCGACCCGGTCCTTCTCCTAACGGACGAGCGGTTAGACGCTGCCGCTGGCTGGGGTCGATCCGACTGCTTTCTGATAGTAGGGCGATCCCCATGTTGCCCTCGAGCGCGGCGATCAGGCTGCTAACACCATCGAATTCGCCGGCGATTTTAGCCTGCAAATTTCGCTCGCGGAAAAATCCCGTCACCCGGTCCCAGTAGTCCGGGTATTGCTCGCGATCAAATAACAGCAACCTTTGCCCCGCCAGATCCTTGGCGGAAATGAGCTGCTTTTTTCCTAACGGATGGCCGGTCGGCATCACCACCTGCCAACCGTAATTCCGAAGTGCGACCCAACGGATCGGTTCCGGGACACCGATGCAGGGTGCAGCGACAATGAGATCCAGCTTGCCGCTCGCCAGACCCGCCCGCATTTCCGCCGACGACCAATCGTGCAGGCTCACCCGTGCGCGGGGGTGGATTTGGGTAAATCGTCCAATCGCCACCGAGAGAAATTCCGCCGCCAACGACGGCGCGTAGCCGACCCGCAACGGCTCGCCCGCCGCTGTGGATTTGACCTTTTCGATCATGGTGTCGCTGAATTTTACCAGCTTGCGGGCCTCGGTCATCAGGATCTCACCAGCAGGTGTTAGGTGGATCGAGTGCGCCCCGCGAATGAGCAGGGCGGTGTCGATTTCCTCCTCCAATGCCTTGATCTGACGGCTCAGCGCGGGCTGGGTGAGCCGCAGTATTTTTGCCGCCGCAGTGATGCTACCCGCTTCTCCCACGGCCAGGAAATGCTTCAGTTGGCGGAGTTCCATGGCGGGATGCTAGCCAGTCCCATAGCGCAAGCCACGCGGAAAAATCGCCAAGCCATGCGTTGCAACGCGGATCGGTGTCGCTTAGGCTATAGTCATCAAATAACAGTTATGGGACTCGAAAAAATTACACGGAAACTCCAGGAAGCACTCCAGTCGGCTCAAAGCATCGCCTCCAAATCCGCTCACTCCGAGCTCAAAAGCGCCCACGTCCTGCTCGCCCTGCTCCAGCAGGAAGGCGGCATCGCCACGCCGATCCTGCAAAAAGCCGGGGTCGATATTTCTCGCCTGAAGCTCAACGTCGCCGCCGCCCTCGCCCGCGAACCGAGCGTCCAGGGTGCCTCGACGCAGCCGCAGATCAGCGTCGGTCTCCGTGCCACGTTGGATGCCGCGGACAACGCCCGGGAATCACTCGGCGACGATTACCTCAGCGTCGAACATTTCCTGTTAGGCGCATTGAAAGGCGACTCGCCCGCCGGCAAGCTCCTCAAGGAAGCCGGACTGGATGAGAAAAAAGCCCGCGAGGCCATCACCGGCGTTCGTGGCTCACAGAAGGTCACTGATGATTCGCCCGAGGAAAAATATCAAACGCTCGAAAAATACGGCACCGATCTAACGGCCCGCGCCCGCGATGGGAAAATCGACCCGGTTATCGGTCGCGATCATGAAATCCGCCGCGTCCTGCAAGTCCTGTCCCGCCGCACGAAAAACAACCCGGTCCTCATCGGCGAGCCCGGCGTCGGCAAGACCGCTATCGTCGAGGGCCTCGCCCGCCGCATCGTCTCGGGCGACGTGCCGGACTCGATGAAAAACAAGCGCGTCATCGCCATGGACCTCGGCGGCATGTTAGCCGGGGCGAAATATCGCGGCGAGTTCGAGGAGCGGCTCAAGACATTTCTGAAGGAAGTCACTTCTTCTGAGGGACAGATCATCCTGTTCATCGACGAACTCCACACCATCGTCGGGGCCGGTGCCAGCGAGGGCGCGGTCGATGCTTCAAACCTGCTAAAACCCCAGCTCGCCCGTGGCGAACTCCACACCATCGGCGCGACGACGCTGGAGGAATACCGCAAACACATCGAAAAGGACGCCGCCCTCGAACGCCGTTTCCAGCCGGTCATGGTCGGCGAGCCATCGGTGGAAGACTCCATCGCCATCCTGCGCGGCCTCAAGGAACGCTACGAAGTCCACCACGGAGTCCGCATCCAGGACAGCGCTCTCGTCGCCGCTGCCACTCTATCAGACCGCTATATTTCCGGTAGATTTCTTCCCGACAAGGCGGTCGATCTGATCGACGAGGCTGCCGCGCGTTTGAAAATCGAACTGGACTCCATGCCTACCGAAATCGACGTGCTGGAACGGCAGATTCTCCAGTTAGAAATGGAAAAAAAGGCGCTCGAAAAGGAATCCGACAAGGCCTCGCTCGTCCGTCTTGAGAAAGTCCGGGAAGAGCAGGCGAACCTTCGCGAGAAATCCTCCGGCCTCATGGCGCAGTGGCGGAATGAAAAATCCATCATCGACCTCGTCCGCGCCGCGCAAGAGAAAATCGAGACGCTCAAGGGCGAGGCCGAACGCGCCCAACGAATCGGCGATCTGACCCGCGCCTCGCAGATCACTTATGGCGACCTGCCAGAAGCCCACCGCGCACTCGATGCGGCCAAGGACCAACTCGCCTCGCGCCAAGGCCAGTGCGCCTTGCTCAAAGAGGAAGTCACCGAGGACGACATCGCCCGCATTGTTTCCTCATGGACCGGCATCCCCGTGAGCCGATTGCAGGAAGGCGAGAAACAGAAACTCGTCACCATGGAACAACGTCTCGGCGAGCGAGTGGTCGGCCAGCGCAAGGCGATCAAGGCCGTGGCCAACGCCGTCCGCCGCGCCCGCGCGGGTTTGCAGGATGAGAACCGCCCCATCGGCTCGTTCATTTTCCTCGGCCCCACCGGTGTCGGCAAGACCGAACTGTCCAAAGCCCTCGCCGAGTTTCTCTTCGATGACGAGGGCGCGATGATCCGCATCGACATGTCGGAATACATGGAAAAACACAGCGTCGCCCGGCTCATCGGCGCACCGCCCGGCTACGTCGGTTATGAGGAAGGTGGCCAACTTAGCGAACGGGTCAGACGCAAGCCCTACTCGGTCGTGCTCTTCGATGAGATTGAAAAAGCCCACCCGGAAGTCTTCAACGTCTTGCTCCAAGTCCTCGATGACGGCCGCATCACCGACGGCCAAGGTCGCACCGTGGATTTCAGAAACACCGTGCTCATCATGACTTCTAACATCGGTTCGCAATACATCCTCCACGAGGAAAACGCCGAGCAACGCGAAGCCAAAGTCACCGAAGCCCTGCGTTCCCACTTCCGCCCGGAGTTCCTCAATCGCGTCGATGAAATCATCATTTTCGACCGCCTCAAGCGTGAGGAAATCACCACCATCGTCGATCTCCAGCTCACCCGTGTCCGCCAGCGTCTCGCGAAACAGGGACTCGGCCTCGCGCTCACCGAAGC
>JANXMQ010000195.1 GCA_025354565.1 Akkermansiaceae bacterium | reverse complement strand
TCATCGAGATCTCCGAAGAATGGGAAACAGGCAAAATCTACCTCCAACCCGAAACCAAAAAACAACAACCGAACTAACCGCAATCCTCTAGCAGTCCAGATCTCGATCAGACGATTTTACAGAAAAATATTTGCGCGGCCGAAAGTCGCTATCGATATCTTCTATGCGGATGAAATAGGAATAGCGTCCATTGGCGATACCATGCAGGGCACGCTGCTTCATTTCTTCAGTCTTACCAGCGCCAGCTTCAGCAAGAATCACAGTTCGATATTCATTTTCAATCTGACTCCAGCTTAGGGATTTCGAATCACCCCAGATATCCAGAAAATCTGCGTGTTCAGCCTCTTCCTGAGTTTTTGAGATCAGTGAGAATTGGCGGTTGAGTTGAACAAAATTAGGATTCATTCCGCACGAGTCTATTTGTGTCTGAGCATCAAGACTAGTGTTTTGAAGCAACCAGACGCTGCTGTTTTTGGTCGCGGAGCTAGGCGCGGCTGGACATTTTCACGCTCCGGCTTTATATCCAGCGATATTTACGAGATGGAGGCGGATGCCTTCGCTTCCGAATTGCTGATGCCTTGGTCGCTGATTGAATCCATTATCAAGTCAAAGGCACCTGGTTTCGAAAGCATCAAGAATATCTCAGAACGCTGTGAAAGTTCGCTTGTTGCCTCCTCCATCAGGCTTTGTCAGGACACGAAGGAAACCGTTGCCGCCATCGTCTCCTTCAACGGCATCGTTGAGTTTATGACGACATCGGAAAGCTTCAGAAGCATCCGAGGGCTGGAGTGGCTTCGTCGGGGTGATGCCCTTCCTGATGGTGTTCCCTCGGCCAGTTTTGCGCATCAGCAGAAGTGGATCAACGAATGCAACATCTCCGAAGAAGGCGGGAAGCTGAGAAGCTGGTTTGATGGAGTGCCCGACCTTGAAATCGAAGAAGATGCTGTTGGACTTGGAAGTTACGGCCGCCTGTTGACGGTGTTGGTCACCGAAGGGGACGAAGACGAGGAAGACGATAGGGAACCGTCAGGGGAAGAAAACTGGTCCGAGCGGTTGGAGAAAGGATTTTTCCGCTCAAAGAAATAGAGCTGGCGTTCTTCCGATAAACGCAGCCTCACGCGTCGTCCGGCGGAGATTCATTGAACTCGCACGATTCATCGCTCTACAACCGATTCTTGATAGGTATTAAGAGCTTGGCTGAAGCGTTGGGTGGGTATGCCGGGAGCTGCAAGAAGAGCTTGCAGGAAACGTTGGGACTCGGCTTCGTCTAACGAGATGGCACAGTATTCGTGAATTGTCTGGCAGGCAGCGCCAGCCGTAGCCCAGAATTCGGAGTCCGTGAGTGGTGTTACCTGGCCCGATTCCATTTCGGCCTCGCGCTTGGCTGCTTCGGCGAAGATATCGGACGACTTATTCATGCAGCGAGAATCGCATGAATGGGCTTCGGCGGAAAGGTGGAAATCCAAGAAGGATTCAGGAGGCGAGACGCCTCCTGCAACGGTCTGGTACAGGATGTGCCAGCCACTGTGAAGAAAAACAAAAACCGGCGGCCCTTGTGGAGACGCTGGCTGATGATGGGAAAACTCAGACTGATCGCTCAATCATCACGCTTCAAGCGAAGCAGCAGTCGTTTGATCGAATCGGGGTTCCGTCTTTGATCCACGATGGCATCCACGTAAATTGTTTCGCCTGCGACACGGTAGTAGATGAAGAAGGGAAACACGCGGGCGATCATGCGGTGAAAACCCTGGAACTGCCGATGATAGCCGTGATGAAGGAGCAGCGATTCAATGTCGGCACTCAGTGAATCCAGGAAATAATCGCCAATGCCCGCTTCCTGGCGTTCGTAGAAAAGATAGCCGTCGAAGAGATCCTCCTTGGCGTGGGTGAGGACCTTGATTCTCACGCGGTGCGTTCTCTCAGCTCTTTTTTGACTTGGTTCCAGTCCTCGTAAACCGCTTCTCCGGATTCGATCAATTCCATCCTACGATTGAGAATCTCACGATGCCAGTCCGGTGGATCGGTGTCTTCGAAATTCTGATGAAGGCTGCTCCACAGGGCTTCCATCGCCATCAGCTTTTCAGCCGTCGTGAGATTGGGAATTTGATCGCAGACGTTTGGCATGGGCGGAGTGTAGCATGGATGGGTTTGGCCGGAAGGAGGAATTTGAAGAGGTATTCGGAAAGCGACACTCTCCTGCGACGGTATGGGACAGGATGTCCCAGCCACTTTGGAGAAACAAAAAACCGGCATCCCTTGTGAGGACGCCGGTTTGGTGATGGTTGGTAGAAATAGGCGACAGGAATGTCGCCACTCCTTATGGATTACTCGGCAGCGACAGGCTGCTGCGCTTCAGCTTCGGCGGCTTTTTGGTCGCGGAGCCAGGCGCGGCGGGACATTTTCACGCGGCCTTTTTCGTCGACTCCGAGGCACTTGGCGGTGATGACGTCGCCTTTTTTGACGATGTCTTCAACGTTTTCGGTGCGGCCTTCGGCGAGTTCGGAGACGTGGACGAGTCCGTCCTTGCCGGGGAGCACTTCCATGAAGGCGCCGAACTGGGTGATGGAAACGACCTTGCCTGTGTAAACCTTGCCCACTTCGATTTCCTGGAACATCCGGTCGATCATCGCCTTGGCGCGATCGAGACCTTCTTGTTTGGAAGCATAGATGTGCACGGTGCCGTCGTCCTCGATGTTGATCTCGGCACCGGACTCGGCCTGGATGCCCTTGATATTTTTGCCGCCAGGTCCGATGAGTTCTCCGATGCGATCCGCAGGGATCTTGACAGAAACGATGCGCGGGGCGTGCGGGCTGAGCGGCTTGGGCTCGAGGATGGATTCACCCATTTTCTCGATGATCTTGGTGCGGCCAGCCTTGGCGATGTGGATCGCTTCTTCAAGCATGGCGAGCGGGAGGCCGGCGAGCTTGAGGTCGAGCTGATAGCCGGTGACGCCTTCGCTGGTGCCGCAGAGCTTGAAGTCCATGTCGCCGTAGAAATCTTCCGAACCGATGATGTCTAGCAGCATCTTGTGGGACTTCATCGAGCCGTCCTCGTTGTTCTCAGTGACGAGGCCTACGGAAATGCCGCCGACAGGGCGGATGAGCGGGACACCGGCGTCGAGGAGAGCCATAACGCCGGCACAAACGGAAGCCATTGAGGTGGAGCCGTTGGATTCCATGACTTCCGAGGAAACGCGGATGGCGTAAGGGAAGACGGTTTCGTCCGGGATGACGGGCTCGATGGAGCGCTCGGCGAGCGAGCCGTGGCCGATTTCACGGCGGTTGATGCCACCCATGCGTCCGCATTCGCCGACGGAGAATGGAGGGAAGTTGTAGTGGAGGATGAAGCGCTTCTCGTCTTCGCCACCGGCGTAGTTGTCGAAATGTTG
>JANXMQ010000190.1 GCA_025354565.1 Akkermansiaceae bacterium | reverse complement strand
GACGGCCGCACGGTGATCGTCGAAGGCCCCAAGGGCAAACTCGACTTCCCACTTCCGGAAGGCATCTCGCTCACCAGCGAAGACGGCACCGTTGTCGTCTCCCGCGCCACCGAGCTTCGTCAACACAAAGCCCTCCACGGCACCGCCCGCAGCCTCGTTCAAAACATGATCGTCGGCGTCTCGCAAGGCTTCGTGAAGGATCTTGAAATCATCGGCGTCGGCCTTCGCGCCGCCGTTAAAGGTGCGGATCTCGATCTTTCGCTTGGCCGTTCCCACCCGCTGCTTCACCCGATCCCCTCGGGACTGAATGTCACGGTCGTGGAAAACACCAAGATCAAGGTCGAGGGCATCGACAAGCAGCTCGTTGGCCAGTTCGCGGCCGAAGTGCGTGGCTTCTATCCACCTGAACCCTACAAGGGCAAGGGCGTTCGCTACGTCGGTGAAAAAGTTCGCCGCAAAGAAGGCAAAAGCGTCGGCAAATAATCTCTACCCGTCGCCCCATACCTCACAACAATTACGGCACCATGAGCACTATCAACCGCAAGTCGATCCGTCGCAAGATCCACAACCGCATCCGCCGGAAGGTTTCCGGCACTGCCGAACGTCCACGTCTGGCCGTTCATTATTCCAATCAACACATCTACGCCCAAATCATCGACGATTCGGTAGGCAAGACCCTGATCTCCGCCTCGACTCTCGACAAGACTTTCGAAAAGGCTTCCTCGAATATCGAGAGCTCTCAGAAAGTCGGCCAACTCCTCGCGGAGCGTGCCAAGGGCTCGAACATCAGCGCCGTCGTCTTCGACCGCGGCGGTCACCTCTATCATGGTAAAGTCAAAGCCCTCGCGGATGCAGCGCGCGAAGCCGGACTCCAATTCTAACGCTCCGACCCGACACACATCATGGTAACTATTCCAGACAATCAATCGCCCGCAGCCCCAGCCGCACCTCTAGGTCCAGTGGCAGGCTCCGCACCGCAATCCGGCGGCTATCAAGGCAACCGCGGCCAAGGCGGCGGCGGTGGTGGCTATCAAGGCGGTGGCCAAGGCGGCCAAGGTGGCGGTCGCGGTCGCGGCGGTCCACGTCGTGAAGAGCGTGCCGCTCCGACCGATGCCGAAGGCAACGAACTTTCCGAAAAGGTCGTTTTCATCAACCGATGCGCCAAGGTCGTCAAGGGCGGTCGTCGTTTCAGTTTCTCCGCGCTCGTCGTCACCGGCAACAAGACCGGCAAGGTCGGACTCGGTTATGGCAAGGCGAACGAAGTGGCCGACGCCATCAAGAAAGCCAGCGACGGTGCCCGCAAGGTGCTCGTTTCGATGAGCATTGTTGATGGCACCATCCCCCACGAAATCTACGCCGAATACGGTGGTGGCAAGGTGCTCCTCAAGCCGGCCTCTCCCGGAACGGGAATCATCGCCGGTGGCGGTGTCCGCGCCGTGTGCGAAGCCGTCGGTATCCGGGACATCCTCGCGAAGTCGATGGGTTCCTCCAACCACGCCAACGTCGTAAAAGCAACACTCAAGGCCCTCACCCAACTCCGCACCCGCGATCAGGTCCTTTCCGGTCGTGGAAAAAAGAAACGGGAAAAGGCCGTCTAAGATCCGAGACCAGGGATAGGTGATCGGAGATAAAGAATCCGCCAAACAAAAGCGTTCAAGCCTCTTCATCCCCAATCCCCGATCCTTAATCTCTTATCCTCTAACTCTTCAAACCAATGGAACTCCACTCATTCAGCCCGAACCCCGGCTCCAAACACAAGGTCAAGCGCCTCGGTTGTGGCGAAAGCTCCGGCCACGGCAAAACTTCCTGTAAAGGCAACAAGGGCCAGAAGGCCCGCTCCGGTTCCGGCACCCGTGTCGGATTCGAAGGCGGCCAGATGCCCCTTCACCGCCGTTTGCCCAAGCGCGGATTCAACAACTACGACTTCCGCGACAAGGTTGCCGTCTTCAACGTCGGCGAACTCGACGATCTATTTGACGCCGGTGCCACCATCGACGAAGCCGCCCTCAAGGGCCAAGGTCTTGTCAACGGCACCTACGACAAGATCAAGGTTCTCGGCGTTGGCGAAGTCACCAAGGCCTTCAACCTCGTGGTTTTCAATGCCAGTGCTTCCGCTCGTGAAAAAATCGAAAAAGCGGGTGGCACGGTCACCGAACCCACCGCTTGATCGCTTCAATGGATCCTTGATCTCCGATGAGGAAGCGCACACCCGCGCTTCCTCATCGTGTTTTTAAAACCAGCGCCACTCTCCCTACCCATCAGCCATGATTTCAGCGTTTGCCAACACTTGGAAAATCCCCGAACTGCGGGACCGGATTCTCTTCACCCTCGCCCTGATCGTCATCATCCGCCTCGGCGTGCATATCACGCTTCCCGGCGTCGATCCCATGGTGATCAAGGCGTGGTTAGACCACCTGAAAACTCAGGATCCGAAAAACACGGCGGGCGGGATTACCGCGCTTCTCACGGTGTTTTCCGGGGGTGGTCTCCAACAGGCGGGCATCTTCGCGCTTGGGATCATGCCCTACATTTCCTCGTCGATCATGGTGCAGCTCATGACCGCCGTAGTCCCCAAGCTTTCCCGCTTGGCGCGTGAGGACGGTGGCCGCCAGAAAATCACCCAATATACCCGCTACATCACCATCGGCATCGCTTTGGTCCAAGGGTTCTTCGTCGCGAAATCCCTGACGAATCCGCAGAATATTCCCTACATGAAGGGGATCGAAGTATTCGGCAAACTCGTCCCCGATCCGTCCTACACTTGGATGACCCTCACCGTCATCACCATCGTCGCGGGGACGGTGCTGCTGCTGTGGATCGCGGATCAGATTACGGAAAAAGGCATCGGCAACGGCACCTCCATCATCATCACGGTCAACATCATTTCCGCGCTGCCGGGTGCCTTGATCCAAGCGTGGAAATTTTTCGTGCCGTCCGATGGCAGCGTCAACCCGTTCAACGCCATGAAGATGGTGCTCATGATCGCCTTATTGCTCATCGTCATCGCCGCGACCATCGCCATCACCCAGGCCCAGCGTCGGATTGCGGTGCAGTATGCCAAGCGCGTCGTCGGTCGCAAACAGTTCGGTGGCCAGACCCAATATCTGCCGCTCAAGGTGAATTATGCGGGCGTCATGCCGATCATTTTCGCCTCCGCCGTGCTCTCATTGCCACCGTTGATGTTGCAGTGGATTCCCGGCGTCGCCGGTAAGCCATGGGCGGTGAAGCTCTACGGGGAACTCTCCCGTGGCGGACTCTGGTTCTACATTCTCGGCGGCATCGGCATTTTCCTGTTCTCCTATTTTTGGGTGGCGATGATGTTCCAGCCCTCACAGATTGCGGAGGATCTCAAGCGCAATGGCGGCTACATTCCCGGCGTCCGCCCCGGTAAGCCGACTGCGGATTTCCTCGATTTCACCATGACTCGGCTCACCTTCGCCGGCGCGTTTTTCATGGTAGCGATCTTCATCCTGCCCGTGCTCACTGGCAAGGTCGTGGACCTTCCGCCCGGCTCGCTGGTGCTCCAGTTTTTCGGTGGAACCTCGCTGCTCATCATGGTCGGCGTGGTGCTCGATGTGATGCGCCAGGTGGAAACTCAATTGCTCCAGAAGCATTACGACGGTTTCCTCCGCAAGGGCAAGCTCAAGGGGCGCTACGACCGACTCAACCAGAACACGGGCGCGGCACCGAAGACCGCCATCGTCTATCTCTGGACCGTCATCGCGGTGCTGATCGTCATCGGCATCACCGCTTGGATTTACAACCACGGCCATTGACCACGCCCGGCGGGCCGCTGGAAATCCTTGCGATGCCACCGCATCCCGTGCTCAAGTCGTGGTAAGGCAGCTTCGGCTTTTCCCGCCATTCCCGCTTGAAAATTCCATTTCTCAATTTCCTCGTGTCTCGTAGAACCCGCATTCCCATCAAGTCACCTCGCGAGATCGAGTTCATGCGCCGGGCGGGGGCCATCGCTTCCACGATCCTGCAGGCGCTTGCCAAAGAGGTCGCCCCAGGTCGCACCACCGGGGAAATCGACCAGTTAGCGGCGGAGCTGATGCGTGAGCACGATTGCAAAAGCGCCTTCCTCGGCTACCGCGGGTTTCCCGGCCAGATCTGCATTTCCGTCAACGAGCAAGTCGTCCACGGCATCGGCGGACCCCGCAAAATCCTGCCGGGCGACATTGTGAAAATCGACGTCGGCATCGTGAAAAGTGGCTTCATTGGCGACAACGCAACCACCGTTCCGGCAGGGGACATTCCGCATGAAACCAAGCGCCTGTTAGCCGTCACCGAGCAATCCCTGTTCGAGGCCATCAGCCACGCCCGGCCCGGCCGGAAACTCGCCGATCTCTGTGGCTCGGTCGAGGCCTTCGCCAAGCCGCGCGGCTTCACCATCGTCCGCGAATTCGTCGGCCATGGCGTGGGCCGCCGCCTGCACGAAGAGCCGCAGGTTCCCAACTACCGCCCTCAGGGGAAGTCCGCCACCCTCATGCCCGGCATGACCCTCGCCATCGAGCCGATGGTGAACGCGGGCGTTCCGTCGGTGAGGATTCTCGACGATGGTTGGACCGTCATTACCGACGACAAAAAGTCCTCCGCCCACTTCGAGCACACCGTCCTCATCACTTCCGGCGACCCGGAAATCCTGACCTGGCGGCCCCGCGAGGCGCTGCCAGAAATGCTGGGCCTGCCCGCTTGGTAACGCCGCCTGCGAGTTTGAATCGATCAGGCAACCTTCGATGAAATTGCTGAGTTTAGCGGCCTTCCCGGCGGGCGAGAGGGGGGGAATCGCGCCGGGCAGCTCCTTGGGACACCCCCCACTCCCATCCATGGGGCGTGCAAATGGTGCCGTTCATGATGTCAATGGGGGAATCTCTCAGAGGGCCGTGCCACCAAAAATCCGGCCAGCGGCCCGTTCATCTCCTGCACGCCGTCCACCAGCATCCGCCACCTGCACTTCACCGGGCTGGAGCGCGGGGTGGATTGGTTCTTCGAGATCCGCGCCATCGGCCCCAAAGGCGCAGGCCCCTGGAGCGACCCGACGATGATGATGGTGGTCTGAAAATTAGTCGCTGGAACGCAAAGCTCCACCCCAAGTCCTTGCTTGCCGGAGCGAACTCGGAACGATAGCATCTGCCGCTGAACTAACACACTGTTCTGCAAGTATTGAAGACATGCTCAAGCTTAACAGTCTCATCCTGATTTGGTCGATCATATCGGTCGCACTGGGACTCGGTTTCACCTATATTCCCTGGGGAGACCCAGAAGGATTCCACGGAACAGGATTTCCATTCGCATCAGTCTACTGGGACAAGATTGGAGCTGCTAAACACTCCGTAGATTATCCCAATCCTTTTGCGCCCTTGTTGAACATTGCAGCATTTTTTCTGATTGGCGCGATTGTCATTGGATCTGTTTGGTATGTGGCAGCGTGCCTGCAAAGGAGATCCCTACGAATACATCCGGAAGGCCCATGAATCCAAGAGGCAGAACAATCAGTCGAAGATGGTGACGCCAAGGATGCCATTTGATCAAATTTAGCTTGTCCCTGGTGCGCCATTCCTTTGACGTAGGCCGGAAAATTGACATTGTGCCGGATATTGCAAAGAATCATCCCATGAAGACATTAACCGACGTGCTGCCTGATGTGAACCAGCTTTCCGAGGAGGATCAAGCGGGCTTGGCCGCGCACCTGCTCGCCAAGCTGCGGGGGGCTCCTCTGGGACCCGACGATCAGGAACTCGCTCGACGAGAGGCCGAGATTGATGCGGGCACGGCGGAATTGATCACCTTCGAGGAACTGCGCAAGGCAGTGGGTCGATGAGCCGGGAAATCCTTTACCATTCAGCAGTTCAAGTGGAGATCCGTGAGATTCTCGATTACTATGAAGGGATTGCCGAGCGGCTTGCCGAGGATTTCTGGGAAGAACTCACCAATGCCTTCGACTACGCGCGAAGATTTCCCGAACGGCATCACTTCGATTCCAGTGGAAGGCGGCGGAGCAATTTGAACAGGTTTCCATACCATTTCCTTTTCAGAACGAGCGTTTCACAGATCAAAGTGACAGTGGTTCGACACAATGCCCGGCGGTCAAGCTACGGGAGTCGCAGAGAATAAAAAACAGCGGGTTTATCCCTTCGCCCCGCCCAAACACCCATGGCAGCGGAGCAGAGGTTTTATCGCAAAGAATCTTGAAACCCTGGTGCCTCGGGTCAGGCTGGGGTGCAACTGAGGGATGACTTGAACGATGAGTTTTGACGGGCTGGCGCGTTTTTACCGGACGATGGAGTGGGTGACGGCTGGGGGGAAACTCCAGCGGTGCCGGATGGCGTTTGTGGGGGAGATCCCGGTGCCACGGCAGATTCTGATGGTGGGGGAGGGGCATGGGCGCTTTCTGCCGGAGTGTGTGCGG
>JANXMQ010000156.1 GCA_025354565.1 Akkermansiaceae bacterium | reverse complement strand
TAGAGTTCAAAAGTCTGCGGAGTCCTGCATCCCAGCCGCCGGACGAAACGGGCTTCCTTGGAATCTTTGTCCCAAATGGGGTGATCCCGCACGCGGAGGTAGTCGAGGTAATCCCGCAGCAGCTCTTCCAAACTGGCTCGGCCAACATTGGTAAGCTTGATCTCCATTTCCTTGGAAGTCTGTGCAGCCTTGCTGCCTTCCAGAATGTTCTGTTTCCCGGATCGCGCGGACTGAATCATCTGGTCCACGGTTCGGTCCCCGCGTGACAGATACTTGTGGGCAAACCGAAAGGTGATGTCATAGGCGACCTCGGCTTTTTGGAAAGAAAGAAGAGTTTGGTAGTCGCCACGAGCCGGCAGAAGTGGCTCAGAGGAAGAATGGGAAGCATGGGAATTATGATTCCTATTTTTTCCATCATTCCCATCTCTTGGATTCTCGTTCATAACAGCGCCTTAATCGAGATTGCAGTTCTGCAGCAGGAGCTTCCGCAGGCTAACAGAGGCGTTGTCCGTATTGGATAGAAAAGTGTACTTGATGACAATACCGCCGCGCCCGCCGGCCTTGAGCAGGCGGATGAAGTGCTGGAGGAAGAGGAAGGCGGTCTCGCCGGTGCGGATGTGGAAATTCTGCTGCACTTCCGGCCGCTCCTTGCCGCCGAAGGGCGGATTGGCGAGCACCACGTCATACTGGTCCTTCGCCTGCACGTCGGCGAGGTTCTCGGTGAGGGTGTTGGTGTGGATGATGTTCGGCGCCTCGATACCGTGCAGGATCATGTTCATGATCGCGATGACGTAGGCGAGGGACTTCTTTTCTTTACCAAAGAAGGTGCGGGTTTGGAGGATCGTGAGGTCTTTGGTGGTTAGATGGGATTTATAGGAAGAATGGGATTTATGATTCCCATTTTTCTCATCTTTCCCATTTTTCAAATAATCGTAAGCCTCGCAAAGGAACCCGCCGGAGCCGACCGCACCATCGTAAATCGTCTCGCCGATCTTGGGATCGACGATCTTGATGATGGCGCGGATGAGCGGGCGCGGGGTGTAATACTCGCCGCCGTTGCGCCCGGCATTTCCCATGTTCTTGATCTTGGCCTCGTAGAGGTGGGAGAGCTCGTGCTTCTCGGTCTGGGAGAGAAAACGCAGCCCGTCAATCGGGTCAATAATGTCCCGCAAATTATACCCACTCTGGATGCGGTTTTTGATCTCGGAAAAAATCTCCCCGATCTTGTATTCGATGGTGTTAGGCCCGCTGGCCTTGGCCTTGAAGCCCTGGAGGTAGGGGAAGAGCTGGCGGTTGACGAAGTCCAGCAGATCGTCGCCGGTGAGGGCGTGGTTGTGATCGAGCTTGCCGGCTTTGTCCTTGGGCGCGGCCCAGCTTTCCCAGCGGTAGGGCTTGTCGATGATGTGGGTGTATTTCCTGCCCTCCAACCGGGCCATCGTGGCCTTTTCGTGCTCCAAGGCATCGAGGTATTTCAGGAACAGCAGCCAGGAGGTCTGCTCGGTGTAGTCCAGCTCGCTGGAGCATCCGGCGTCCTTGTGGAGGACGTCATCGATGTTTTTGAAGGCTTGTTCGAACATGGGGAAAACGGGAAGTCTTCTCGTTAGCAGCAAGCTAACAAGGTTGCAGGGGATAGGAAGCTGAAAATCGACTCCATCAATCGTCACGGCGATGGTCGAAGCCGCCAGCGAGTTTTGTGAACCGCTCCGTCATACCAGCGTGTAGTCCGCCGGGATACCCGAACGCGCTTCCCGTTCTTCGGTTCGCACTGCCCTCGTCAGCGGGTCACCATCGCTCACCGACGTGAAATCAATCGACATTTTCCCGCCGCTGCTGCGTATTGCCGCCGTGCCGACTGTCCAACTCAAGTATCAATCCTTCCACCCCTCGATCTGGCCGAAGATGATCGGCGAGGTTTCGCGCGACGCGCTACCGGGGTCGTTCGTGCTGGTGTTAGGGAAGGAAGGCACGCCCTTCGGTTGGGGCCTGTGGAACCCGAAATCCCGGATGCCGCTGCGCGTGGTGAGCCATTCGTTAGAGGAACTTGAGGACGCGGCGTTTTTTGAAAATGCAATCCGCCGTGCAGCCTCGCTGCGACGCGAGGTGCTCAAGCTGGATGCGGAAACCGACAGCTACCGTGCGATCCACGGCGACGCGGATTTCATGCCAGGCATCGTGGCCGATAAATTTGCCGATGTGCTCTCGGTGGAAATCACGAATCTCGCCGCCTGGCAGCGCTTGCCGAAATGGCTGCCGCTGCTCCACGAATGCTTCGACACGAAACGCGTGGTGGTCGGCGTGGATCAGGATTTGGCGCGGATCGAGGGGATTCCACAACGCGGCGGCGTCGAGTCTGACAACGTGCGCTCGGTGAAAATCCGCGAGCATGGCGTGCGCTACGAGGTGGATTTCTCCGCTGGGCACAAGACAGGATTTTTCTGCGATCAGCGAGACAGCCGGAAGAAATTCGGCACACTGGCAGCCGGGCGGACGGTGCTGGACCTCTGCTGTTATACTGGCGGCTTCGGAATTTCTGCGGCCCTCGCTGGAGCGGAGGAAGTCACCGGCGTGGACCTCGATGAAACGGCCATCGCGATGGCCAAGCGCAATGCGAATCTCAACAATGCCCGCGTCAAATTCACCCATGCCGACGCCTTCACCTGGTCCCGTACAATGATTGAAAATGGCCGCACCTGGGATCTCGTCATCGCCGATCCACCGAAGTTTATCCACGGCCGCGAGGACGAGATCGGCACCGCGAAATACGCGGACTTGAACAAACTGGCGCTGCAACTCGTCGCGCCAGAGGGATTATTCGTGACTTGTTCATGCTCGGGTATGTTAGGCGCAGGCGAGTTTGAACAGATCGTGATCAACGCCGCGCATCGCCGTAACAAGCGGCTGCAAACCTTCGACCGCACCGGCGCTGGCCCGGATCATCCGACCCTCTCGAACTACCCAGAATCAAGGTATCTCAAGGTGCTCTGGTCGCGGGTGATTGGATAATTTCTCCTCAGACCGCCGACTAAATAACCGTAAGATCCACCCAAACCTCCGGGTAGTAGCCGCATGTTAAAACTTGGAAAAATGACAATGGTGGCGGCCCTGATGGCGAGTGTGTTGAATGCGGTGACTGTCGAGGCTGGGGAAGTGGCAGTCAAAGACGGGGAGAAGATTGCCTTTCTGGGAGATTCCATCACGGCGCAGGGTGCCCAGCCCGGCGGTTATGTGACTCTCGTGATCCGCGGTTTGGAGGCTAACGGCGTCAAGGCCACCGCCATCCCGGCTGGGATCAGCGGCCACAAGTCCGATCAAATGCTAGCACGTCTGGAGAAAGATGTTTTGAGCAAGAAACCGAATTGGATGACCCTGAGCTGCGGAGTGAACGATGTTTGGCACGGGGCGAAAGGTGTGCCGCTCGATCAATACAAGGTGAATATCACCAAGATCGTCGAGCAATGCCAGGCGGCGGGCGTCAAGGTCATGATCCTAACCTCCACGATGATCAAGGAGGATGCAGCCAACGAATTGAACGTCAAACTCGCTACCTACAATGCCTTCCTGCATGAGCTTGCCACCGAGAAGAAGTGTCTCCTCGCGGATTTGAATGCCGCCATGCAAGCCGAACTCGCCAAGGCCAGTCCAGAGCATAAGGGCAATCTCCTAACTAAAGACGGCGTCCACATGAATCCCATCGGCAATCAAATGATGGCAACGGGCGTGCTGGAGGCCTTCGGCCTTGATGCAACGCAGATCGCGAAGGCCCGAGAGAGCTGGGTCGAGCCAAAGGCCGTGGCTACCCCGTAAGTGACCTACATGCGCTAGACGCGGCGAATTTGTGCGCGGCGGCGGACGATTCCCTCAGACATGCCTATCGGGTGGGAATTGATTGAGAAAATCCATGCCGCTGCAAGATTAGGAGTTCAGGATACCTCCGAACCGCAAAATTCGGGGCCGATCGGCCGCTTAGGTGATCCCCGAGAGCCATCCTCCAGACAGGGCGCGCGGAATGGCGCTTGTCATCTCCGCCGTCCCCATATAGCCATCCCCGACGCGAGAAATAACTCCGCCACCACCACCCATGACACTCTTCATTCTCTGGTCCCTCGCAGGCCTCGCCGTTGGTATCGTATTCGCCTCATTCTTCGAGTGGACCCTGCATAAATACGTCATGCACCGCCCGGTTTGGAATTTCCGCTACGCCTTCCAAGCCCACGCCGTCGTCCACCACAAGACCTTCAAGGCGGACCACACCTATCACCTGATCCATGAGAAGGACAAGGAAACCATCCCCATGGCCTGGTGGAATGGCCCCGTGTTGATCCTGATCGGCATGATTCCCTTCACGCTGTTAGCCTGGGTCATCGGGCAATGGGCCTTCGTCCTGGGCGGCTTCATCGCCTTTGGTTCGTATTATGGCACCTACGAATACATCCATTGGTGCATGCATTTGCCCAAGGCCAGGCGGGTGGAAAAGCCCTGGCTGTTCAGGAAACTCAATGGCCATCACCTGCTGCATCACCGCTACATGCATAAGAATTTCAACGTCGTCCTGCCACTTGCCGACCTCTGCCTCGGAACCCTGATGCTGCGGGCGAAAACTCACTTCGCCCAAGCCACCGGCCCGGCGGTGCCTAATATCCAACCGCGCGCCTGATCCCGACGCTGGGATCATGGCGGGAGGCGGCAAGGGGGAACTCGTAGATTCCGCGATTCGAGCGCACAATCGAAGCGAGGCGGCGCGCGTCTTCGCTGTCCTCGGCAAAGAGTTGGGGTTCTCGGAATCCCCGGCCGAGCTGGATCATGGGGTACTGATAGATGAAGCGGCGCGCGGCGAATGACATGGCAAACTCTTGTCCAAACGGGATCGTCATTTTTACGGCATCTGCGATATCTTGCGCCTCGCCATGATATACGGTGGCCGGCGCTTCCACGCGGGGGATGGTGTTTTGCCTTCGATTATAAATATTATTTTATGAGTAATTTTTTCAAACTGAATCAGGTCCGGCGTCCAGCCCATTTTCGAAATGGTTAGCAGTCGAATTCATCACCAATCATTCCTTGCGCTTGCCACTGTCTCAGGCCTGACCAGACTGCCCGCGTGAAAGTCCTCGTCACCGCTGGCCCCACCCGTGAGCCGCTGGACCCGGTGCGGTTTCTAACGAACCGCTCGTCCGGGAAAATGGGTTATGCCCTTGCCGGGGCCTTCGCGCATGAGGGCCACGCGGTGCTGTTAGTGTCCGGCCCAACGCATCTGGACGTGCCAGCCGGAGTGGATTTCATGGCCGTGGAAACGGCGGCGGAGATGCACGCGGTGGTCGCCAGTTACATCGGAAAAATGGACATCGCGGTTTTTGCGGCAGCGGTGGCGGATTACACACCGGCTCTGGTGGCGTCGCAGAAAATTAAGAAATCCGGCGAAACTTTCACCCTCGAACTCGTCCGCACTGCCGATATTCTTGGCTCCGCCCGCGAGGAATTCGGGTTCACCGGCATGCTCGTCGGCTTCGCGGCGGAAACGGAAAATCTCGAGGCCAACGCCCGCGACAAGCTGGTCCGCAAACACTGCGACCTCATCATTGCCAACGATATTTCCAAACCCGGCATCGGCTTCGACTCAGATGAAAATGAAGTCCTCCTCGTCTATCCGGATCACAGCGAGCCACTGCCGCCCGCCTCGAAATACGAACTCGCGCTCCATCTCGTGGATGCCATTCTCGCTTTGAAGAAGTTGATGGTTGAAAGTTGATGGTTGATAGCGAAGATCAAAATTTCATTTCCCGCTCATTTCACTACCTCTTTCTATCAACTATCAACCAACCACTATTAATTTTCCTCCCCATGACCGACCTCGCACTCGCCACCAGCGCCGCACTTGCTGCGGGCAAGCTCCTTCGCCAACATTTCGGCAGCGCTGCCATTGTGGATGAGGCGCTGCATCACGACATCAAGCTCGCGCTCGACAAGGAATCCCAGGAACTCATCACAGAAATTCTGCTAGGCGCACGACCGGGGGACGCGCTTTACGGCGAGGAAGGCATCGCCGGAAATCAGGAATCTGACCGCCAGTGGATCGTCGATCCCATCGACGGCACGGTGAATTTCTTCTACGGCATCCCGCATTTCTGCGTCTCGATCGCCTTGCGGGTGGCGGGCGAAATCGTCGTCGGCGTGATCCACGATCCGATGGTCGGCGAGACTTGGACCGTTGAAAAAGGCGGCCCAGCGATGCTCGATGGCCGAGTGATCCAAGCCAGCAAACGCGCCAATTTCGCCGAGTCCATCCTCTTCGTCGGCTGCGGCAAGGACGAAGCCGCGCTTAAAACCGGCATTGAGCGATTCCACCGCGCCTCGCTCAAGGCCCGGAAAATGCGGATGATGGGCTCCGCCGCGCTCGGCATGGCCTACATCGCGTGCGGGCGGCTGGATGGCTACATCGAATCCCGCATTTCCCTCTGGGACATCGCGGCGGGTCAACTGTTAGTGGAAACCGCCGGCGGCAAGGTCGATCTAACCGTCGTCCCCGGCTACGACGACGCTTACTCCATCGTCGCCAGTAATGGCGTGATTGCCATTGAGGAAATTCTTTGAAGAAGTTGATAGTGATTGGTTGATAGTTGATGGAAAGAGAAAGAAATTCCATAGCACATCTCTCCCTCTTCTCTATCAACAATCAACTACCAACTATCAACCTCTTCCCTCTCAACCCCAAACTCTCAACTTCTTCCATGACCGGCATCGGCTACGACGTTCATCAATTCGCGGAAAACCGTCCGCTTGTCCTCGGTGGCGTGACGATTCCCCACAGTCACGGACTGGCCGGGCATTCGGATGCGGATGTGCTCTGCCACGCCATTGCCGATGCGGTGTTAGGCGCGATGGGGCAGCCGGACATCGGTTATTTTTTCCCGCCCGGCGAGCCGTCATGCAAAGACATTTGCTCGCTGAAAATTCTCGAAAAATGCCGGGAGTTGGCGGCGGAGTCGGGGCTGACGATTATCAATGTCGATTCCACCCTGATCGCGGAAGCGCCGAAAATCCTGCCCCACCGCGAGGCCATGCGGAAGAACATCGGCGAGGCGCTGGGCATCCCGCCGGAGCGGGTGGGAATCAAGGCGACGACGAATGAGACCATGGGTTTCATCGGACGCAAGGAAGGGATTGCCGCGTTGGCAGTGGCGCAGGTGGCGGTGCGCGAGTAACCGCGAATTCAACACCGACAGCGCAGACCTTTGAGATTTACCCCTCCACTGGCTGGCCGACGAGGTCGCGGACGCGGCCAGCGATGATTTCTGCGAGTCCGGCTTCGCCTTCTTCGCGGAGGAAATCGCAGTAGTTCGCAGCCACGGCTTCGAGGTCCGGGTTGTAGTCTGGGCCGAGGGCTTCGTAGTCCGCGAGGGATTTTTCGAAATGCCTGCGGGCCCATGAACGGTCGCCGGTGTTGAGCAGGGCAAGGGCGAGATTGTTGTGGGACTGGGCAGTGTCCGGATGTTCCTCGCCAAGCATGTTGCGGCGGGTTTCCAAGGCGATCATATGCATTTCCCGCGACTGCTCGTAGAAACCGGCGGCCTGATAGAGTGCGCCGAGGTTGCTGGAAACAGTGGCGGTTTGCTCGTCTTCTTGGCCGAGATGTTCGTGGAGGATTTCCAAGGCGCGGAGGAAGTAGGTTTCCGCGCTGTCGAGATCGCCATTCGTCTTGCAGATGAAGCCGAGGTTGTTCGACATGGCGGCGATGTCGAGGAGCAGCGGCGGCTCGTTGCGCTCGAAGAAGTCGATGGCTTTGAGCCAGTGGCTAACGGCTTTTTCCTGCTCGCCGAAAGCGTCGTAGGCGGCACCTTGGGCAGCGTGGAGTCTGCCAACTTGGTCGAAACGGTCAGGCCGGCCCTGCAGTTGGTCGATGGCTTGGCGGTAGTCGTCCTGAGCGAGTTCAAACTGCCCGAGCTCGCGATAGATTTCGCCACGGATTTCGAGGGCGGAGGCGAAGGCGTCGATGCTATCGAGGTTCGGTCCGAGGGTGTGCTGGGATTTCTCGACTGCAGCGCTGGCGGCGTGCAGGGCCTCGTTGAGGTTGCCGACGGCGCGTAGAGATTCTACGCGGTCTTGAAGAATGCCGATGAGGGTAGCGGTGGGCGAGTCCATGATTTTGTAAGAGTGAAACTATTGTTGGTGAAATTTGTTGCTCTGACTAGCTGAAATAATCGCCGGAGAAAGTCTTTCGAGCAAGTCGTTTCTGGAGGCGGGCAGCGGACCTAGGGCGGCGAGCAGGGAAACCTCGGCCTGACAACGATGATCGGCCACGCCGAGCTGGTGGGCAAGTTCGGATTCGAAGTGGCGGAGCGCACGCAGGCTAGGCTCCGTGGTGGCGAGGTGATCGAGGGCTCGCCGGAGCAGATCGTACAGTCCGGGGTCGGGGTGCTCGGGTTCGACGGCGGTTTCCAGCAACTCGCAGCAGTAAGCGGCGAGCAGGGTGGCGGAGTATTGGCGGCGGAGGCCCTCACGCCAGTCGCGGATCGAGACTTCTCGTAGGGTGTGCAGTTCCCCACTGCGGGAGCGGATGAAGCTGATCTCACCGCCGAAGAACAGGTCGAGCTGACCCGCGAAAGGACTTTTCGGCCGGCGGGCTCCTTTGGCGACGGTTTTTACTAGGCCGTGGTTCTCGGTGAACCAGTGGACGATGAGGCTGGTATCTGTAAGCCGGGTGAGGCGGATCACGATGGCCTGAGTGGATAGCACGCGGCGAGTGTCGGAAATTTTTCGGGCTTTGGCGATGGGTTTAATCACCCGCAGCTCATGAGTGAGGGAAAAATGTGCGAAAAAGCGCCGAAAAGGTACATTGACTGGCGCGGATTTAGCGGATGATCTGAGGGCAACTATTCCTGTCCGCCACACCTCATGAGAATCATCCGGTCAAATCAATCGTGGCGCATCATCTCTAAATTCGGGACGAACCATTGCCTGGAACGCCTCGCTTTGAGCCAAGGCTATCGGGTCGCGGCCATGTGCAGGATCTTGCGCTGTAGCATCCGTTATTTTTATACCATGTTCATGCGGGACATTGGTTTGCCACCAAAGCAGTGGATGAATCTGGAGCGCATGGTGGTGGCGCGGCGGAAGCTTGAGGGAGGGATATCGTCCGCCCAAGTGGCACAGGATCTGGGTTTCCAGTCGGTGCACACGTTCGGTCGGCAATTTCGCAAATACCACCAGATCAACCCGGAGCGTTTTCAGCGGCAGCGGCAGATTTTTGACCCATCCGGCGAACTGTCCAAGCGTGCGTGAGCAGGCTACTTTTTCGGAATCGTCAAGGTCTGGCCATCCCGGATGAGGGTGCCTGAAATGCCATTGGCACGCTGGAGAGCCGAAACCGAGGTACCGTTGTGACTGGCGATGGAAGACAGCGAGTCACCGGATTTCACCACGTAGCGGGACGATTTCGGTTTAGGTTTGCTGTTGGCTTTGACCGATTCGGAATCGGACTTCTCGACGGGGTGTTTGGGTTTGACGAGGACCGGCTCGGTTTTTTCAGTGTGATGCTTTGTCTTGACGACGGTGGGCTCGGGCTTCTCCTCTGTGTGTTTCGGCTTTTTGGTCACCTCGGTCTTGGCGATGACCGGAGCGGGCTTATCAGGTTTCGCGGGTGGCAGGGGATTCGAGTTTTGCGGTGGCTGGTCCCGGCTAGCGACTGTCGGTGGCACGGCGTCGGGCTTCGGCTCGTCAGGCGAGGAGCCAGGTTTCCGCCATTTCGAGGGATCATCCGCCAAAGCTTCGACGTAATTGCCATGGCTGTCAAAAGGTCCGGTGCTCCCTTGTGGAATGCTGCGCGTATCCGGGCAACTGGTCAGGACAAACGCAAAGGCACATGCCGCAGGCATCAAAAAAACCGCTTTCATGCGGACATCATGAAGTATCCGACGATTTTGGCAAACATTGTTAATCGAACCAAAGGTTTTTTTTCTGGAAACCGTCTGTCGGGGCGGGAACAAAAGCTGACGGAGATGTTCGATACCGTCGGCCTGAGCTACGAAATCGCCCCCACTTCCCCAAAAGATCGCTACGGTATAGTTTCATCCATTCGGCAAGCAGTGGGTGATCGATCAATCGCCAAATGAATTTGGCCGCCATTTGTCAGCCGTGCCGCCCAGAAATTTGTCTGGTTTTGAAGCATTGCCCACATTTCGACACTAATTTCTTGGCAGCTTGGCGTGGAATTGAAAAGATGACGAGGAAGATTTCCGCCATGCACCGCACCCCCTCAGCCATGCCGAACCGCCGACCATCGTCGGTGTCCACGATTTCGTGGAAATTCCGCCACCCTTGCCGGTGCCGGAAATCAACATTTTTTGTGGGACTTGCTTGGCTACTGTTCGGCAGCTTGCGCGTGATCGCTGCCCTGCCACTCACCGAAAGCACCTTCACGGAAATCATCCAGGAAGCGAATGTGGTAAATGCGACCAGCAAGTCAGTCGCCCCCGCGCTCGCGCGCGATGTCTTCAAATCTCCCGACTTGGTGCGCACAGGTCAGGGTTCCCGGGTGGAATTAACAGCCAAGGATCTAACGATCACGCGGATCGGTGAGAATACGACCTTTTCGTTTGCGCAGGGCGGCAGAGAAATCGAATTGAAAGAGGGAAGCGTCCTTTTCCATGCACCTGCGGGCATCGGCGGTGGAGCCATCAAAAACCGTGGCAGTTCCGCAGCGGTTCTAGGGACCACCGAGATCGGAGCTGTGCTGCCGGATGGCAGTTACAAAGTCCTATGTCTCGAAGGCACGGTGACCGTGACACTGGCGAATGGCAAATCAACAAAACTCAAACCAGGGCAGTTTGTGGTCGTAACCCCCGACGGCACCCAATTCGGGGAAACGATGGATTTCAATTTGGGGGACTTGGCGGACCGTCTGCAACTCGTCGCTGGATTTTCCCAAGCACTATCTTCCTGGCACCTCATCGAAATGGCAATCGCAGAACAGAATCAGCAAATCGCGACGGGCAAACTCGTCAATGTAGTTTTCACAGAAGTGGCTAGTTTTGGACTGGATATCCGCTATCGAGCGCTCAACGACTTGCCGTTTTATTCACGCAACGGCATTGATGAGGGAAACCCGCTGGATTTCCCGGGTATGGGGGGGATTGGGTGGCCACCTAACAGCCCGATCCTTCCCCCAGGCCTGCCTATCGGATACACCGGCGTCATCAATCCCCCCCGTGCGACCGACACCAATCCCCCAGCGGCACCGCTCAAGGTGATGCCGCGTTAGAGATACCGCTTGTCCTGCTGGCCATGCCGAAACTTGTTAGTTGACGGATATTTCTACAGAAATAATCATGCTCCAACTGTTACTACACCTAACCGGAGATTACATTCTCCAGAGCGAGCACATGAGCGCGAAGAAGCGGGCCTCAAGTGCTTGGGCTGGCTTTCATGCGATCACTTATTCGCTGTTGTTTGGATTGCTACATCCATCCTGGACTGCTTGGTCCGTGATTTGTGGTAGTCATTTCCTAATCGACCGGTTCGGACTAGCCCGCTATGTGGTCTGGAGCAAAAATATAGTGTTGGGTCTGTGGCCGAAATGGTTGCTCTGTCAGATTTCCAGCAATGACGGACTGAAGGATGAATTGAATAATGAGCGCCGCCGGTTTTCCTGGACGAATTGCCAGATCACCGGCTACCCGTCGGAAGTCCAACCATGGCTGGCTGGCACATTAATCATCGTGGCGGACAATACCCTTCATTTGCTCATCAACTGGCTGGCCTTGCGTTGGCTGTGATGGCTTGATTGTCATGTTAGCGTCATTCGACTACTTCGCATCCATTTTCCAAACCCCTTTCCAATCGACCGGCGGATGCGCCATCAATTCGCCACAGCGGGCGGCCAATGCTTTGCTAGGACCATCGCCGAACCGTTCCACTAGCTTTTTAAATTGCCCCTGCGCCTCGGCGAATTGACCGGCAAAATAGTCATCGTAAGCGGCCTGGTAGCTGGTGCAAATTTCCGCAAACTCCGGTGGCGTGCATGGGTTTGCACATTCAAACAATTCCACCGGCTCACTCTTGCCTTTTACGATCACGCGATCCACTAACCGGTGTGCACCGACCTCGCTGAGTTGCGCAAATGTCACGCTCGTTACTAACAATTTTAGACCGTAATACTTGGTGAGCGCCTCGACCCGCGATGCCTCGTTCACGGTGTCGCCTACCAACCCATAGTCGAGTCGCTGGGCGGACCCCTTGTTGCCGACTAGTACCGCCCCACTATGAAGTGCCACGCCATAGCCAAAGAGTTTATGCACTTCTGGCGTTAGTGATTCACGGAGTTTTTCCATGGCCGCGATCAAGATCATCGCCGCCCGACAGGCGCGCACCGCCGCATCCGGCTGCGCTTGCGGTGCACCCCAGTAGCTCAGAAACTGGTCGCCGAGAAAGTGCTCCAGATTCCCCTCCTCGCCCATGATGGCGTTAGTCTGCGCTTCGAAAACGCGGTTGAGCAGCTCGAACATCCCCTGCGGTCCGAGCGTTTCCGCCAGCGGCGTGGAGTTGCGTAAATCCGTCAGCAGCAAAGTGACATCCGCACGGCGTGGCTCCATCGAACCGGGATCGGCAAGCACCGCTTCTAACACTTTCGGTGAGAAGTAGAGCCCCATCGTGTTTTTCAGTTTCATCCGTTCTAACCGCTCCAGAACGAAATCATAACAAAACACAATCAAACTGCTAGATCCCAAGGCCATCAGCGGTACGGACAATGGGATCACGCGTCCAAGGTGGTCGAAGCACAAGCGCGCGAAAAGTAAATAGCTGATCCCCAGGCCCACCACGCCTAGCAAGCGTTTGCCGGGCTGGCGGATGACAAAGCACAGGACCGCCGCCAGCGCCCCGGACAGTGCGATGATCCAGAGATTGGCCGCCGGGGATAGCTCGGTTTGAAACTCCCCGTGCAAGGCGGCATTGATGAAATGCAAGTGGATTTCCGGTCCCCCTATTTGCTTCGGGTGCGTGAATGGCGTGCTGTGCACATCCTGGAAAATTTCAGCGGTGGGGCCGATGAGAACAATTTTTCCAGCAAAGACTTTGCCGTTAGCATAGTTATTTTCCCATGCCTTCGGCGATAGTATATCTCCAACCGAGTAGATGGGGTTGAAACTTTTGCCAGCCGCCTCGGTGTAGCGGAACAGTCTGGCGTCGAAGCCCGCTGGAATCGCATCCGCACGACCGAGCTTCCGCAGTGCACGCGCATCCAGGGATTCCAGCACGACGTCCTTGGATACCATATCTCCCGTTTGCGCGCTATTCAGGTGGAAATTCGCCCGCCGCAAGGTATCATCGAAATCCGGCCATATATTGACATAACCCAGCCGGTCATCTTCCGCGGACGAGTGCCCGGCAGCGGCCCGTATGAGTTCAGCATTGGGCAACAACAATTGCCCAAATTGCCCGAGATCGGTTTCTCCAGGGTTGATGTTATATCCTATGACAACGCGGTCCCTGTATTTTTCCAACACCTCGTGGAATTTATCATCCCCCTCCCCCGGTGCGGCGCACACGATATCAAGAATGATGACCTTCGCCCCGGCGTCGGCGAGTTTTTCGATCAGCCTTGCCCACACCGCGCGCGACCATGGATAATTGCGTTGCAGAGCGCGCAGCACCGGCTCGCGTTGGAGTTCCTCATCACTGAATTCCGCCGTATAGACCGGTTTGACGATGCCGATCAGCACGAGCCGGTCGTCCATCGGAGTTTTGCGACCGAGCCGGACCAGCCAATCCTGTGCGAAAAACTCTGTTTGCTGCAAGGGGACAAAGTTGCGTAAGCACAGCAGCACGAACACCAGCGTGCAGAGCGCACAAATGACAAGAACGACCGGGGTGCGTCTGTTAATGGATTTCATCGGATGTCGTCTCGTGATAGGTCAATAGGAATGCGAAGCTATGGATTCCCTGCCATGCTGCCAATCGGAAAAACGACTCACCAAAACAAAGATTGTGGAGTGGTTAATTTTCGATAGATTTACTGAATGAGAACGCCAAGAACTCCGTCTCAGATTGCCATGAAGACCTTTATCATCTCCATTCTGATCTCCGGTGTTTTATTCTCCACCGCACGGGCTGACAGCAGCCGGGAGGTGGTTAGGGATGCTTCCGGGCGGCTGATCCAGACCATCGACCACCAGAAGGAAGCGAATGGCACGGTCAACTCCGTAACCCGCGACGCCTCGGGTCGGTTGATCGGAACTGTGGTGAGCCATCCGGATTCCGGTGGCAATTCCACGGTTTACCGGGATGCAAGTGGCCGCATGACGGGTGCCGCCCAGACCTCTGCTGCCGGGGCGGGCACCGCTCACACCACCTACCGCGATGCTAGCGGACGACTCACTGGAAGCGCCGATTCCCGCACGAGTCTTCACGCCGATACCAACACTCAATACCGGGACGCAACGGGACGCCTCACCGGGACCAGCAGCACGAATGCAAGTCCAACCGGTTTGTTCTCCGGCACCCGCCGTGATGCTTCTGGACGGCTGATTGAAACCACGTCGGGAAAATGCCCCGCTCCAGTCCCGCAGCCGCAGCGCCAGCCATAGCTGCGAGAGTGGCACTCACCCAACTGCCGTGGTGGGCTGGAGGGCTCCTACCATCTGATTCCAACACTTGATGTTCATGTCTGACTGGGCAAGTATCCCGCCCTATTGAATACTCCTTACGACCCAGCCCCCGCGAATTTTCCGGCGAAATTTTCCCAGGTCCTGACCGGCACCTCGATTTTTCTCGCACTCCAATATGGCATCGCCCTGTGGCGGCTGGCGCATTCCTCGGCGGAGATGGAGAACAAGTTCAGCGCACTTGCCACGGATAAATACATGGGCTTTCTGGTGCTGCAAAATCTCCAAATGGTCATCGCTTACGTCGTGCTGGCTGTGGCGGGGGCCATGCTCATCCAGCCCTTTGTCGCACTGTGGACTGCCGCGCGCTCGCGTTCCCGCACACGCCGGGGAGTCATTCTCCGCACGCTCATTCTATCTGTTCTATTGCATGGCTTTTTTGCACTGCGCTTGGTGAAAACGCGGCCGTATTTCATCGATCAGGCGGAGTTCGGGAACTGGTACTACGGGTTGCTGGAAATCGTGCCACCGCCGGCCTTGTGGGTTCTATTCACCGTGTTGCCCCTCGCTGTGATCGCCTTCGCATTGCTCTGGCAAATCCGCCGCCACGGTCGCCGTGGCTGGATGGTGGCGGCGGTCATCACGGCGATCATTGCTCTAACTGCCGGCATCACGCGCTACCAGGATCGCCCGCCGCGCCAGGCGGCGGCGACGGGCAAGCCACTGAACGTCATCATCATCGGCTCGGACTCGCTGCGGGGGGATCTGCTAGGCTGCGCGGGCTACCAACCCCAACGCGCGGACGGCGCCGCCAGTGCCGGAGTTTCGCCAATCATCGACGGCCTCGCCAGCCAGTCCACCCGTTTTCAAAACTGCTACACCTCCATCGCCTCAACCATGGAATCCGGCGTGCAACTGATGTCCTCGCAGTATCCGCAAAGCCATGGCATCCGCCAAATGTATCCTAACAGAGAAACCGTCGAGGCCACCAAAAGCCGCATCGAAACCCTGCCGACCCTGCTCAACAAACGCGGCTACGATACCGCCGCCATCGGCGATTGGTGTGCGGGTTATTATGAAGTGATCCCGTTGGGGATGAAAACGATCTCCGTTTCCGACTTTGATAATTTTAAAATCTACATGAGCCAGGCCGTGGTCATGGCGCACTTCGTCGTGCCCTTGTATTTCGACAATCCGTTAGGCTATCAGCTTTTTCCCCAGCTAGAATCCTTCGCGCAATTCGTCACCCCGGAAGTCGTGACCGGGCGTGTCGAGCACCGCCTCGCCAGCGCGGCCAAAACCCAGCAACCCTTCTTCTGGCACGTCTTCTATTCCTGCAACCACCTCCCCTACCGCAGCCGCGAGCCTTACCGCAGCATGTTCGCCGATCCCGCCTATCAGGGTTCTAACCGCAATGGCGTGGACTTCGACATCAACTCCTTCATCAGCGGCACTGACCTCGAATCGAAATGGAAAGCCCTGCCACCGAAGGAGGTGAAGCAAATTTGCGCACTCTATGATGGCTGCACCCGCCAGTTTGACGATTGTGTGGGAAAAATCCTCGCCGCCGTGAAAAAAAACGGCCTCGCCGACAACACCATCATCATCGTCACTGCCGATCATGGCGACGACCACTACGAACCCGGCGTCACCCTCGGCCACGGCCTCACCTTCAATGGCGGACTCCAAGCGAACCACGTCCCGATGATCGTCCATGTCCCCGGCACCGCGCCGCAAGTCATCCCGGAAACCGTCCGCCTCATCGACGTGATTCCCACCCTCGCCGAGCTAACCGGACAGGAAAAATCCCCCACCTGGCAGGGCCAGAGTTTTGCCGGATGGATACGCAAAACCGAGTCCCCTGTGTGCCGCCCGTTTTACGGCGAAACCGGCTTTCCCTTCATCCAGTTCAAGGTCAGCGGCATCGAACGCCCCAAGCTCCCGCCGATGGATGAACTCACCGGCATTGACGCCAGTTTCAACTATCAATTCGTCCTGAAAAACGAATACCTCGACCGCCTCATCGCCGCCAAACAACGCTGCTTGCGGACCCGCGATTGGAAACTCGTCTGCACGCCCACCGCCCAAGGCACCCGTCATTTCGGACTGTTCCAGCTCTCGAAAGACCCGGACGGCCAAGTCGATCTCGCCGCTTCCCGCCCCGAGGTTCTCGCCCCGATGCAGGCCGCCCTTGAACGCTGGATGGACCAGAAAACTGAGTCATCCATCGCGGAAATTTTCCCGCACGGGGAGCCATGACGTGGCTGGGTGACACCCTTTTCCGTTGGGCAGGTAAAACATTCGTTATCACATACCCCCATGACTGCGAAACTCAAGATCACCAGCATCTGCCAACTCGCGGCATCCTATGCCATGGATCCGGCTGGATCAGGAAAATCCCCCATCCGCGCGACCCGGTCAATCGCCGCTTGAGTTTTCATCCGCCGCCAGACAGCTTTCCGGCGTCGCCATGAAATTCCACGCCCCGTTCCTCGCCCTGTCTCTCATTTCAAGTCTCCACGCAGCCGAGGTGCCTAAAATTTTTGCGGGCTTGCTCGATCAGGATGTCCCGGTAAGAGGCCAGATCGGCGTGGTGCTGCCGCCTCGTGAAATTGACAAGTACATTGCCAAGGTCGAGGCTTCCGCCCGCAAGGATCCGAAGTGGTTTCATGATTATTCCGGCAACTCGAAACCCGGTGCCCCTCTGCCCTACGACGAGCGACTCGGCCTCACCAAGGAGGAATACACCGAATACCTCGCCCTCTGGAACAAGCGCGAGTTCAAAGCCATCGAGGAGGTCATGCTGATGCTTCGCAAGAGTTCCGGGGAATCTTGGTCGATCACCTCTACCGGCACCGCGAGCACGCTTTCCATGCTGCGTTACACCGCAAAGTCCGACACCTTCCGCTCCCCGAATGGCGAGATGAAACGCATCGACGACATCAAGGCGGATCCATCGAGTATCCTCGGTGAGTGGACCGGTCAGGAATGGAAATTTGAAGAGGAAACCGGTCTGGGAAAAACCAAGGAAAACCTCGCGCTTGGGCGCATGGCCGATAAAAAATATGCGATCATCGTTTACCGTGCCCAAGAGTTGTCCACCGAAGGCACTAGACTGCTAGACAAAAGCCTCGTCATCCGCTTCGCCCTTGGCAAGGCCGGGCAAGCCCCGGAACCCACCGCTCCTGCCAAACCGCCTACGAAACCGCTGACCAAGCCGGCGACTAAAAAGTAAGCCATGGAATCCGATGCCCTCGTTGGCGGGAAACGCCGGGGCTACCGCCGTTGGCTGCGGGTAACGCTGTTTCTAGCAGTGCTACCCGTCGGACTTTTCCTGCTAGGCAATCTTTTCCTAACATGCCCGTGGAGCTGCCGCTGGCTCGCCGCTAAAATCGAACACCGGACTGGCCTGCAAACCCACATCGGTGGCCTCACCTTGTCGCCCTGGAATGGGGCCGCCGTCCATGATTTGGAACTTTTACAACCCGCCGAACTACGAGCCGAACTCAAGGAACCGCTCGCCCGCATCCACACGATCCGGCTGACCCCGGTCTGGCGAGCTTGGCTTCATGGGCGACTGGAAGTCCGTTCCATCGAACTCGATTCACCTCGGCTGGTGATGCCGTTGGAGATGATGGCCGCACTCGTTAGACCCACGCCCACCACCCAGCCGCCAGCCGTCGCTGCCGTCGCTGCCGTCACTCCGGCGTCAGCCGTGCCGCCAACCGCACCCACCGTCACCACCCCATTGGCCACCAAGCCCGCCGCCGAAAATCCGCCACCCGCACCGGCACCGCCGCCTGCTCCCACCGCTTGGCTCACCTTGAAAAACGCTTCCTTCGCGCTGGTTCATGCCGGCTCGCACAAGACGCTTTTCGAGATTTCCAAAACCACTGGCATGATCCCGCTGGCAGGTGGTCCCGCACGCTCGACTCTAACGGTCGGCTTGATTGCCGCCGCAGAAATGCCAGTGATCACAAACCTCCCGGCAAACTTTGATTGGAAATATCCGCAACTTACGCTCGAACCGCTCAACGCGGAAATTAACGGCTACACATTTGCCGTTGCCGCCAAAATCGCCAACTTCAGCGGTCTGCCACTCCAGATCGAATTCGCGCTGCCCCGCCAGAAACCAGCCCCAGTCGCCATTCCCTTCAACGGCCAAGCCGCTGCCGATGGCGTCGTCGCAAACGCCCGCTTCGTCGGCCTCTTACTCGCCCCCGGCACCTGGCAGGCAGATTTCGTCGCAGAAGCCGTCGCTCCGACCTTACGTTTTCCGGGTTCTGAAACCAAGTTCGACCGCGCCAGCTCGATCACCGTCCTGCGCCATGGAGTGCTCGCCTGCACCGATGCCCGACTCATCGGTGACGATCTTTCATTGTTGGGAAATGCCGCCCTCCTCGCCGATGGACGGGCGGCGGGCGCCGTCCGCTTAGTCGCCGCCCCCGAAACCGCCGCCGCCATTGCCAGTCGCATCTTTCCCATCATCCACAGCGCGCCCTCGCTCACCCCGCTCGGGACGCCCCAACGCTCCGCCTTTGATCTGCAAGCTTTCGGCAATCTCAACCAGCTTTTCCTCCGCCTTGGCAAGGACGGTCCCATCGTCGCCCTCAAACCCTAACGAATCCCCATGAGAATCATCGCCGGAAAAGCCGGACGCACCGCCATCAAAGTCCCCTCCGATGTCACCCGTCCCACCTCGGATTTCGTCCGCCAGGCCCTCTTCTCCATCCTCGGCGAGCGGGTGGAAAACGCCCGTGTGCTCGATCTCTTCGCCGGTTCCGGGGCCCTCGGCCTTGAAACCCTCAGCCGTGGCGCGGCCACCTGCACTTTCGTCGATGACCATCGCCTGGCCGTGAAAATCATCGCTGAAAATCTCGCCAAAGCCCGACTCACCGGCGGCCACGCCGTCAAATCCGAGGCCATCCCCTTTCTCAAGCGGGACGCCGCCACCTACGATCTCATCTTCGCCGACCCACCGTATTGGAAGCACTACGGTGACAAGGATCACGTCGCCGAGCTCTTCACCAGCCTCCTCATCCCACCCCGTCTCGCCTCAGACGGCTGGTTGATTGTGGAAATCTCCTCCCACCAGACATCACCCGAGCCCGAGCACTTCACCCTCGTCACCCGCCGCGAATATGGCAGCAGCGCGATCTTGATTTTCTCAAAAACCTAGTCGTGGACTCCAGGCCGCGCTGCAAATCGCAAGCCGCGACTGCTCCCGCCAGTCCTTCGTCTCCATCACGCGTGACCCCACCCAAGGAGACCAAACCGATGGCACGCGGCACCGCTCGGTCTATCGGCTATGTTCGGTCGAGCCTGATGCCATCGGCTCCGTTATCTCGCAAGACAGCCAAGGCATGGACTACATCCGTGGCCACGCCTTCATCCCCGGCCACAGCATCCCTCAAAACTCGCCCCTTGCGATCCACTCCCGGAGCTCCGCTTCTTCGTCAGTGTGTGAGTTCATCCGGTCGTAGAGTCTCGCCCATCCCGCGTAGGAGCAATACATCGCCTCGTCGCTCAATTCCCCGCAGCTGCTTCGCCTCCATGCCTCGGCGGCGTAGAGTTTCAGATCCTCCGGCCATCCCGAGTCTTCGCACTCGTAGCCGTCCGGATGAAGACCCGGTTCCAGATAGGCGATGGCACTCCAACGCGCCACGAATTCCTCATTTGTTAGCTGGCTCAATGTTGATGCATCGCCGATAGCGAATTGCGCTTTGGCTTCAATAATGGATGACGGAACGGGATAACAACCTTTCATGCCGTTGACGACTACCAGGCCGCTTGCGACTTGCCAGGAAAAAACTTAAAATATTTTGGACGACGGGAAAAGATGCCGTGCTCAATGTGAGCTTCCTACATCGATGTTCTCGCAAAGCCCGTAGATCGTTCCAAGATCTTTTGATTTAATTCGGAACTGACTTCTCTTTTTAAGGCGCGAACGTTGAGATGTGGCGTTCTCAAGTTTGATTCCCGGATCGTAGTAAATCACACCCTTTTCCATCGCTCGAAGCACTAACAGAAAGTCTGGTTTTGATGCTAAACGGACAGTTCGGGAATAACAATATTGCTGTACTGGGTCTTTTCTAAGCATGGACGGCACGTAAGCGGCGTGGGCGTGTTTTCTAGCCCAATGTTCCATCATTCCTTGAAAGTTCCACGATGCAGCGATTTCACCATCGTCAGCAACCAATGCCACGACGCCGTTGTTGTCGTTAATTTTTCCGTCACTGTATCCGAGGAGGTGCATCGTTAGCCCGGTTGTTTCATTGCGTGCCCCTACCTTGAAGTTACCTCCGAAGTTGATTCGATCTACGCGTCCCTTCTTGTCTGCATAGCCGTATTTTCTCAGGAATACTTTCGTTCCTGCATCTTGATATAGTCCGCCTGTGGGTTCCGGCGTCATGAGAGTGATAATCCCGGACTCTAGCAGTCTGTCGGACTTAGAAAGCACAATATACAGCTTCTAGGGCCGCTTGCGACACATCAGATTGTGGTATAAATAGGTTAATTTAACAGATAGATTAAGCGGGACAGATCGTCCTCAAAATCTCGTTAAAAATGACTACC
>JANXMQ010000132.1 GCA_025354565.1 Akkermansiaceae bacterium | reverse complement strand
GCTGGGCGGGAAATGGCTGCCCGGTCTGCCGGACGAGGCCGCGCTCCTGCTCAGCGGGTGAAAACCGATCCCTTTGCCATCATCCGGACCCGCCATCAAACGCCTTGCTCAAAGGTGCCCCACGAACACGCCCATTTTCCTATTTAGGGTTATGCCAAAATCCAACGCGGACGCATTCCCCGCACACGGCAACCACCATGGAAAAACCGCCGGGGTGAACATCGATCTCGCGTTCGACCTGCTGACCGGCATCATGTTAGAGAGTGGGCGCAACGTCATGGACCCGCACCACCCCATCTGGGACGGCCCCCCCCAGCCATCGCTTGGCCGGAGTGATGATTAACGGCGGTCCCTCGTCATGCAGCGGGCAGGTGGGCCAGCAGCAGCGCTACGCCTGCGGTGATCTGGAAGGGGTTGGATGCTTTCATCCGCTGTGCGCCTGCCGGATGGGGCGGGAGAGTCAAAAGGCATACCGCGCGGTCTCCGGTGCCCGGAGTGGGCTGTTCCGCATGAACGGAGAGGCAAATTTCACGAACGGAGAGACAAATTTCATGAACGGAAATGGCAAAAATGCGGTCAAAAAGCAGCCATTTGCCCGCCATTTCACCGGGCGGGATGGTTTTGTGGCGACGGTGAGCGAAGTAGCGGGCGCGAGATGCGCCAGCTACTTTTAGACCAGTTCCGCGGCGATGGGATCGACGAGGGCGCGGGGCTACGGCTTGAGCGTTACCGGCGTGTTTAACAGCTTGCGCTTTTGCACTCCCCAGCTCCCGAGCTTGCGCTGGATGACGATGAGTTCCTTGTCGGTCACGTGGACGACCAGAAAGTCGCCCGTGTCGCCATCGCCGCGTGCCGTCGCGCCGTCGTGGATCGTGAGCAAGTCATGCCACACCACCATGTCGTTGCCGTGCGAGTGGCCGTTCATGAGGCAGGCGATGTTGTAATTTTTAACAGCCTCGTAAAATCGCTCCTTCGCCTCCGCTTGCCACCAATCCGACATGCCCCCGAGCCAGCCGAAATGCTGGAACACGATCACCGGACGGCCGCTGGTGCCGACATTTTGCGCGAGGTCCGTTTTTAAGAATTCAAGCGACGCTTCGGGGTCATGATCCGGGCCGTTGACGCCTTTCACATCCGCCGGTCCCGAGCCACCAAAGAGGTTGAGTTGCGCGAGGTGCAATTGGTCCCAATCCCACGCATAATGCAGGCTGTTTTCGGCAACCACTTTCAATCCGACACGCCGCTTGTTGCGTTCCTTGATGCCCGCGCGCACGATACTTTTCGTCGGCCCGCCGTCGTGATTTCCGAACCCTTCGTAAGCCGGAAAACACAGCCGTCCATCGGTGCCAGTTAGACCATAGTCGCGGCAAAACTCCGCCCACAGCGCGGTCGCGGTTTCCTTGTTGAAACCTTCGTCGAGTAAATCACCATTGAGCACGACACCGCGCGGCGTGCGCACGAAACCACCGCCCACGGAAGCGGGCAGCGGCGTGCCGGGCAGCGCGTTCATTTCGTCGATCACGCGGCGGTTGATCGCGGCATTATTCTCACGGCCGTAGTGGCAGTCGGAGCCGACGAAAAACGTGACGTCGGATTTCACTGGCGTGTCCTGCGTGCGGAAACTCCACAGCGGTCCGCGCGACGGCGCTTGCTGGCCGTTGTCCGAATCCACGCGCCAGAAATAGCGCGTGCCGGGGGCGAGCTTGGCGGGGATCGGACATGTCAGCGCGGCTGCGGCAATTTCTGTGACAGGCTTCGTCGCGTGTTCCACTTCGTCGGCGCTCGTGCCAAAAAAGATGCGCTGGCGCGTCGCGTAGTTTCCGGGATGCCAAGCGAGTTGGGCGACGGTGGGGGAGATGTTGCTATCGTGGTCGCGCGGCTGTGGCTCTGAGACGAGTCCGGCAGCGGCATTGAAACTCCAGACATTGCCCGGTGCCATCAGGTGTCCGGCTTTGTCCAACTCATCGACACGCCAGAAATAAGTCGCGCCGAGATTCAGCGCGAGCGGTCCGAACTCGGCTTTCGTCGTCGGCTTCGCGAGCGCGTGATCGCCGCGCTCAACCGCCGCACGGTCGGTGCCTGCGTAAATCACAAAACTCGCCACATCCGCGACGCCGGATTGCCAGCGAAGCGACTCGTTGAGCGTGCTCGTCGCCGCCTCGTTGCGCGGCTCCGGTGCGAACGCCATCCGCAGTCCCGCGCCCGCCCGTAGCTCGGCTTGGGTGAGCGCTTTATCCTGAATGCGCACGCGCGCGATCGCTCCGGAAAAGCCTTTGAGACGCGCCTTGTTCTCCGGTTCGCCCGACCCGCCAATGTGAATTTTCGCCGCCACAGGCAGCGTGAATTTGAGGGCGCGTTCCGTGTCGAGTTCGCCATCGACATAGACGCGCAGCGTGCTGTCCCCGCTGCCGTCATGCGTCCACGCCAGATGATGCCATGCGCCCTCTAACGGTACGTGGGTGAACGGCGTCGTCGCCTTGAAACCGGAGCGAAATGCGCCAGCGGTCGGGCCGCTGGAGAAATTAAACTCGGTGCCCGGCCCGCCTTTTTCCGGAACGAACGCAATCACGGTCTCCGCTTTGTCGATCTTGGGATTAAGCACCCACACTTCGACGGTGAATGGCTTTTTCTCAAAGCCCGCCGGTAACGTGAACGACGCAATAAATTGCTGCGTGCCATCGAAAATCACGGCGTTGCGACCTTGCGTTTTCTCAACCTGAAGCGGCGCATCGCTGTGCGCGTTACCGTCTGCGGGTAATGAACTTTTCCATTCGCGGATCGCGCCTAACGACAACGAGCTTGCGTCAAGATCGACGAGGATTTCCGCAGATGCCGTTAGAGAAATCAACAGCGCGATAACTTGCACTGAAGCGAATGCAATGGCGATAGTGACGAATGGGAAATGGCGGGTTTTCATGGGGCGAATGGACGTGGATGGATTACTCGGCTTTAAAGTCATCGGCATATGTAGGGCTTACTGCTTCCAGATTTCCAACTCGGTCACGCCGCTTTTCGAATTGCCTTTGTGCGTGAACACGATGCGAAGCTTTGAGGTGGTGACCTTCGTAAATGTAACGGTATTCATCGCACTGCCGGTGGGGATGGCGGGTGTTTTCATCTGATTGGCGGCATCGCGCCACTCGCCATCAACGAATATTTGCACGGTGTAACTCTCCGGCGGTTGCACGCCGCTGCGGTCATCGTAGATATAGAGTTCCGCACGACCCACTTCTTTGGGATCGCCGAAATCGACTTCTAGCCAGTCGCTTGGGTTTGGTGAGCCATAGCTTGTCCAGCGGTTCATCGGGGTCGGCTTGTAGTTCATCCTGCCGTCGATGGCGCGTAGTGGCAAGCCGCCGAAAACATCTGAGAATGAGGCGCTGGCTTTTGGGAAACCCTGACCGCTCACGTTGTAAGCGAGATTGCCTGGCTTTGGTGGCGGCGGTGTATAGGGCAGCGTGCCATCCCCCCAGGCTTCAAGTTCCGAGAGTCCGGTGAAGCCGCCGACCGCATGCGTGAAAGTGATACGCAACCGGGTAACATCGCGTGCGACGAACTGGATGGAGTTGGGCCGGTGTCCTTCCGGTTTCGCGGGGATGCGCTTTTGGTTAGGAACAGGCAGCCACTCCTTACCGTCGTGATATTCGACTTCGTAACTTTGCGGCGCGATGATTTCCTTGGCGTCATCCAACAAGGCGAGCTTCACGGTGTCGATGCGACGTGGCAGACCGAAATCGATCTCGACGGTGTCGCTCTTGTTCGGCGAACCCAACGTGGTCCAGCGGTTCGGCGGATTGATGGCATACCAGCAGTTGCCATCATTGATCTTGTCTAACGAAGTCTTCGGAGCGGTGAAGGATGCAGTGAGGCGCGGGTAGTAATCGCCGTCGTTATTGACCGCATAATTCAGGCGTGTGATTTTTCTGCCAGGTTGGGCAGGGGTAGGCAGCTTGGCCATGATTTTTCCGAGAGTTGGCGAACCCGCCACTTCCTTGCCATCACTCAGAACACGGAGACCTGCTCCCTTGTGGTAACGTGAACCATCCTGGTCCCACAGAATGCTCAGCTTGTGACCGCGATACGGCACATCATCGAGCGCGAAGTATGGCCATTCCTTCGGTGCGAGCGGATCGATTTCTAGCACATCGTCATTGCGCGTTTTAAGTCCGACGAGGCCGGTGATGATGAGGTCATTGAAGCTACTGTGGAAGTAATGCTCGCTGTGATTGTAACCGTCGTGCCCCTCGAAGGAACCCGTGTCAGGATGCAGCGCCTCGGCGAGATAAGGCTGGCCATTCTTGCGATGGGAAATGGCGAAGATGCGCAACAGCTTCAGGTAATCCGCACGAGATACAAATTTTTGGTCGTAGTTCTGGAGGACGTTCGCCATGGCCTTCAGGGTCTGCGCTGTTGAGTAGGGCCAGGATTGTCCGCTCCACCAGCAGCAGGAGTTTTTCAGCAGAAACATCGGGTCGTTGCGCTCGACCGTGCTGGGTCCGTAGGGCGCATGGAAATACTCGGGATCCATGAGAAATTTCCAGGCCGATTCAAAACCCGGATCAGGCATGTTGAACTGCCAGGGGATGTAAGCGTGTTCCTCGCGTCCATGCGGATCGCCCGCGAATTTTCCTGACTGATAGGTGAGTGTGTTTTTCTTCACCACGTTGCCGTCCTTATCCTCCTCGTCGCGCATGGACATGGGGAAGAAAAACTCGCGCTTCGGGTCCCACAGCAGTTTCTGCAGCTTCTCCTTCAAGCCCGCTGCCTTCGTCTCGTAGGTCTTCGCCGTGGCCTCGTCACCAGCGAGTCGGGCGATGCGAGCGATGGCCAGTGCATCGGCCCACATGTAGGCGTTGAAGCCCGGACGATAGCCGTTCGCGCCGTGCAGGATGTCCTTCGTCTGACGGCTGTTGATGTTGAATTCCATGCCGTCGTCGTGACCATTCTGCCAGAAGAGTCCGACTTCGCGAACAAACTGCCGCTGCTCCCAAACTTCATAGTTTTTCCTCAAGTCCGGCAGCAGGTCTTTCACGAATGCATCATCCGGATGCACCTGATGCGCGGCCCAGATGCCATCTGCGAGCCAGGTGCCGTAGTTGCGGGGCTGTGCGCCTTCGGTGCGGAACCAGTAGCGCGAGTAGTCACGTGCGTAAGTGGCGTCATTCAACCAACGCACTTCATAAAACTGATGGCCCGCCGGGCAACTGATAGATCCATAAGCGCCACTCCAAAAAGGCCGGTCGATAAATTCCGTGAAGCTGTAGCCGCTGTTAGGCGAGCCATAAGTCAGATGCTTGGTAATCAGTTCCCAGCGGTAATAGTAGGTCGTGACGATCTCGGCGTCGGGGCACTCAAAGAAGGGAATGTTCGCCTTGAACCAATCGAAGTCGCGATTGTCCCAAAACGTCTGCGCGGCGATTGCCGCGTCCTTGTCGAGCACCGGTGCGGCGTGGGAGATGGCGGGCTTGCACAAGAAAATCGACGCTATGATTCCGGCGGCGATGCGTTGCGTGATAAGTGACTTCATCGTGAGTTTGGAATCTACGGTCCGATGCTCACTCAATGTGAACCCACCCATTTCACCGCGTTTGTTAGGAGCGTTTTAAAGGCGGGATTCTCATGCGCTTCGGCGGCGTGGCCGAGGGTGATGCAGGCAATGCGTGTTTTCGGATCTTTCACGATCCAGACGCTCGGGTGTGCGACGCCTTTGTCGGGTGCGTTGTCGGCGAGGACTTCCACTGCGGCACCAGGGTCGAGTTCGGCGTCGTAGTTTTCGTCGGTGATTTTGAAAGTCGCGGGAACGCCGCGCAGCAACGGGTGCGGCGAGGGTTTCAGGGTGACGACGAACTCACCATGGCCGTGGCTCTTCGCACCGCCACCGACGAAGCGCTTGTTGAATCCGGTATCAGGCGACCCGTTGTGCCACGTGCCGGCGTGGAGCACGACGACACCCTTGCCCGCGTCGGCAAATTTGTTGAGCGCATCCTGGAATTGCGGCGTGCCGAACTGGCGGTGGTTCCCGCTCAGCACGAGCACGTCGGCCTGCGGAAGCAATGTTAGGGCTTCGTCGAGATTTGGCGTGGCGGCGATTTCGATGCCGCCAGCAGCGCGAAGTGTTTCCGCGTCGGCGCCGAGGAAAAATCGCGGGAAATCATGCGACGAGCCTGCGCCGACGAGGAGCACTCGTAAGGTGTTTGCCGGTTTCGGGTCGCTGAATTTCTGGCCCATTGGCGCGAGCGCTTTGTCAGCACTGCCGCTGGTCGCCGGTGGTGCGACTTTGGGTTTTGAATCTGGTATTACAGGCGCTGAGGATGGCGGGGCGGCTGAGGGAGAACCCAATTCGGCGGTGATGGCCACGGTCGTTGCCGCGATCTTGTTAGCCGCACTTTCCAGCACGAGCTTCTCGATGACCGCCGCATGTTGTACCGGAATCGCAAATGTGCGGACCTGATGATCGCTCACAATGCCGTCGGCGAATTCCGAACCGGGCGTGTCCACGCGGCGGATGTAATCCACAAACTCGCGACCGGCGTAGAGCTCGGCGACCTGCGTCGCACCGCCAGCGAAATGCAGCGTAGCGGTCATCGCCGGCGTGCTGCCGCCAGGGCCACCGCCCCAACCCGCGACCCCACCGAGAAAATGCAGTCGTGACGCGGCGACACCAACGGGAATTTCCACGCGCTGTGGCATCGTCTGCGAGAACGACTTCACCGGCCCTCCCTTGAGAACGATCAGGTTTTTGCCACTCGCGCTCGTCGCTGGGTCGGTGATTTCAAACGCGACACCATTCGCGACGACGCGGCCAAACTTCACGAATGGCAGTGAATCGCGCGTCGCTTTTTCGGAGCCGTAGAGTCCCTTGCGCGAGTCGGCGGTGAATGCGGCAGACAGATTCAGCGGACGGAGTTCTCCGTGCAAATCGGCGACCGGCACCACGGTCGAGGCGAACGGAAGTTCAGCGGCTGATGAACGAGATGTGGCACTGGCGCTGCGGCCGAGTTTCATCAACTCCTCATGCGTCCACGGTGTCTTACGGTCAGCCACTTCTTTGCGCACGGCGGCGATCTCCGCGGCGGCGATGGGCTTCTTCCAGTTGTGCCAACGTTCGCCGATGAAATTGAGAACGCTCGCGAGTTGCGCGTCGTCATAAGCCTGCTCTAACGATAGCATCATTCCTTCGCCGTAGTCCACTCCGGCGATGGGCCCGGTCTGGCCTTTCAGTACGACTCGCGCGAGCGCCGCCACGTTACCATCGTGTCTGAACCACACGGACTCCGTAAACGCGGGAGCGAGCAACTTGTCGCCTGCTTTCACGCCGCTGCCGTCCGGTCCGTGGCAGGTGGTGCAAAGCGTCTCGTAGATTTTCTGGCCCTGCTTTGCCGACTCACCGAGCTCGGCAACGTGGCTGTCGTCTTTCTCTTTTTCCAAGAGCGCGGAGATGATCGGGTTTGGCTTTGCCGTGAGTTCGTTAGGCACATCTATTTTCGCGGCGCGATAGGCGAGGAAAAGCTGAATGCGCACCTGCGCGTCGGTGTCGGTGAGTGTGGCGGCAAGCGTCTTCGCGATGTCGGCATCCTTGTTTCGAAGCCATGGTTCCGCGAGCTGCACGGCGGCGCGGCGCACGCGAGGCACGGCGTTTTTCATCGCGGCGATGATGCTTTCTTTCGGCAGCGCATCGAGACCTTGGAGCGTCCATAGCGCGTGGATGCGGGCGTTCGTGTCGGCGTGCGTCGCGGCCATCGTCATAAGCGCGGGGACGACCGAGAGATCCCGGCGTGTCACTAACAAGGTCTGCGCGGTGTCGCGCCACCAGCCGTTAGGGTTCGCAAGATGCGCGACGAGTTGCGCGGGCGTCTCGTCGAGCATGCGCGGTTGCGGGCCGGGCTTCCTGCCGTCGGGAACCATGCGGTAGATGCGCCCATGGCGGACGACTTCGATCATGCCCCATTTTTTCACGCGATGGTAACGCTCGACCCACTCCGGTTTTCCGCTTGTCGTCGGGAACCAATTTTTTTCCTGGATAATGCCGCGGTAGAGGTCGGAAAAAACGAATGTGCCATCCGGCGCGGAGGCCGACCAGACGGGACGGAAATACGCATCCGTGCTGCGGATGAATTCGCTTTTTGGAAACGAATTGTCCGCTATCCCGAGTCCGTCCTTCCAGTCAATCGTGCTCATGCGGATCAGCCGGCCGACCGGCTCGCACGTCGCCACATGTCCGTAAAATTCCGGCATCAGCGGACTCCGTAGCACGCTCTGCCCGCAGCACGCGGAGAAATCGCGCAGCACGCGCTGCTCGTCCGTCTTGTAGCCGCCGGATGATTGGTCCCACACTTTGCACGACGCATAAGGAATTTTGTATCCGTCCGCGTGCTCGTTGATTTTTAAAATCGGATAGCCCGCGGGGAGCTGGAAAGAGTGCGCCGGATTTGCACCTCCGGCCCATGTGCCGACGAGCCGTCCATCGTCATCGTGCGCCAGTCCCCACTGGCTGATGCGCGCGAGGGCATGTTTGCCTGCCTTTAGTTTCCCGTCGCGATAGGTGAAGCGGTAGTCGTTTGTGCAAATTGTATTATCGAGGTTCCAAAGCATCCCCGAGTTCTGATGCTCGATGTTCCCGCCATTCACGCCGCCCTCGAAGGCCAGCTCACGGCGATCCGCAACTCCGTCCTTGTTGTCGTCAAAGTAAGCCCACACGGAATTCGAACCGGTGAAGATAACAAGCACGCGATCGTGCAACGGCAGCACCGTGCGCGGCAGGATCACGTTATCAATGAAGACCGTGCGCTTGTCCATGATGCCGTCACCATTCGTGTCTGTTAGTTTGACGATGCGGCTCACGGGATCAAGCTCTTTGGTGCCGTGCTCGTCCTGCATGTAAGTGCGCCACTCGCAGACGTAGAGTGCGCCATTGCCGTCGAATGCGAAACTCGCAGGCTCTTCGACCATCGGCTCGCTTGCGATGCATTCCAGCCGGTAACCTTTCGGGACTTCGATGGTCTTGATCGCCTCCGCTGGTGAAAGCGGTGGAAACCGGGTGTCAGGATTCCAGCCTTCCTCTTGCACCGCAAACACGGCACCGCACGCGGCAAGGAACGCGAGTATGGAAAATAAAATCGCCGCGTGAGAGCGTGTTGAGTTCATGGCGCGGATTTGGTTAGGACAAACCGATCAATTTCTTCACCGCTCACGTCGATCGCACGCAGCATCAGGTGATCGGCACTCAACTCGACGACCGAAAACGAATGTCGGTCGGTCACGAACTTCGCGGTAAAGGGCGACCAATTTCCCGGTTGTTGCGCTGCAAAAAAGGCGGCGTTTTTTTGCAGGTCGCCCTTGTAAAGCGTGCCGCCTCCGCCGCCTGCGACGATATGAATGACGCCGTCCGCTCGGGTTTTGGTTATGCCGTCGAAAACCGTGTCGAGCTTGAACTCGCCGTTGACGTAGCCACCCGGCAAAGGCTTCGGCGAGGCTGGCGTGAAACGGAGCGGCACACTGCGCTGATAGTTGTGAACGTGCCCCGCAAATACGATGTCAACCCCGCAGCTTTCAAACAGCGGAGCGAGCAGCCGCATTTTCTGCTCGGGGTAATGCTCGCGTGAGGCGTGAAATCCGGGGGCGTGGCAGCAGACGAATTTCCATGGCGCACGGCTGCCGCGTAAATCGTGTTCGATCCACTCATGCATCTTCGGATCTGACAGATTTACATATCCGCTGTTGTCGAGGATGAGAAAATGCGCCGGGCCGTTGTCGAAGGAATACGCGCCGAGTGCGGGATAGCTCGTGCCGACCGCCGTGCGGAACGCTGCGGCTTCCGGACCTTTGCCCAGCGGCGTGCTCCAAACGCCTTCGCCGGGGCCGTTCAGCGGCGCGTTAAAAAAGTGATAGGCACCGAGCATGTCGGGCGTGTCGGCGAGGTTGTGCGTGTCCACGTCGTGATTTCCGAGCACCGCGTAAAACGGCACGGACGCCATCAGTGGCGCACCGGTCGCCGCACTCGTGGTTTGTGGCTGGTCATACGTATTCCAGAAATGGTGCATGTATTGGCTCACGCGGCCGGTCGGATAGACGATATCACCGAGGACGACCATGAACTGCGGTTGCACACGGCTGATTTGATAAGCGACGGCGTTTTGCTGCGACCCGCCATTGGCCAGATCGCCTACCATCACGAAACGAATCGGCTTCGAGGCGGTCGCGCGTGTCGCGAATGCGGCCTCACGGACCAGCTTCCCACCGAGCCTCACGCGGTAACGGATCGTACTGTCAAAGGGCAAGCCAGTGAGCGTCGTCGTGTATTTGAAATAATGCTGCGGGCGCTCAGCGTGCGCAGCCACGGATTCCTTTTCATCGACCTCTTCTTCCTCCGCTGGCTTCGCGGGCGATTTCGATTTCGCCGGAGCGAAATCGAGCGATACACGGTCCGGCTTGGCGGTCTGCGGCGGCAAATTGTTTGCGTTGAACTCCACCGAGAAATCGCCCGGTGTCTGATCCGTTAGCCAGACTACCGTCTTGACGTCGGTGCCGCTGAGTGACGAGCCGTCGCCCGGTTGCACGTAAGGCTGCACGAGGATGGTCTGCGCAGACAATTGCCCAGCGAGCACAAGGGTGATGAATAGGGTTTTGATGATCTTTATTACCACGCTGAGACGCTGACTATTTCAAACCGCCGATGTAAAACGGCACGGTGGAAGCCCAGCATGGATGACGAAGCTCGTCTCGGGTTCGTCAGCGTCATCCCGCCAACAGGGAAGGGCCATTATTTTGGGTCACCTCGTCATGTCCTGCCCGTGAAATCGGCTGGCGCATCTCACTCACAAACCTCCCGCCCCAATCCACCGGATAGACCCACCCGTCTGAGGAAAATTCTTGCCAAATCGAGGTTACATGACGCATCTACCGATCAGAATTAAAGTATCCAAAACGAAAATCGATTTGGGCGGTGGAAATCCAAATACAAATTCTGATCTCCCACCCTACACATTCTTCCCTAACTGAAAATGAAAACTTTATTTAAATCTCTGATATTTTTTACCTGCGCTTTTTTGCCAATGCCAAAGAGCAATTTGCAAATTCCGATGAGGTGACGTTAAAGCCTTTGATTGAGGCTATGGATAAGGGCGGGTTGCCTAGCCTAAACACTTATTTGGATGAGGGAGGAAAATGGCCTCGTATCACAACAGATTCATTTGCGACAAAAAACAAAATCACGAATCAAAAGGAATTGGTCGCTCTATCGGATCGCATCGTTAGCTTGCTTCGAGATCGAGCTGAATCTGAACCTTCATTAAAGATCGAAACTCTAGAATCCGAAGCGAAGTTACTTTTTGCGCTAAGTGAGAAATTTTGGAAAGCGGATGGATATAGAAACCGGGTGGCGTCCTTGCTTTGCAGCGAGCTTGCATCTCTGCGTTGTGGGAAAATTGTTATACTCTCCCGTGGAGAGAAAATAGGGCCACCACGCTCTGAAATTTTCAAAGTCCGTAATTCGGGAGATATGCTCGATTTATTTGTTACGTTGATTCCAGAAAACGCGGATTTGTCCGATTCTGGTTTAAGTGAAGCAATTTTAGCGAAGCCAGTAAAAGAAGAGACATGGCTAGAAATTATCGCCGCACTCAGGAAAATTGAACTTTCTGGAACAACTGTTGGAAAAAAATATGATGAACCCGTGAGACTTGGAGTTGCCATTCTTGGAGGGATTATTTCCAAGGAAGATAACAGTGCCTTAGTCCTTCATTATGGATGGTCGCAACTGAATAATGAAAAAGTGCTACCCGCTCTGGCAATGTATCTCAAAAACGGTGGTTCATTGGAAACGCTGATTAAAGAACCCGCCAATGCAACGAAATTTGAAGATGTAATGAAAAATGGAACCTTTCAATTTTCAATGACCCCAGTGATGTCGGGTCTAATTGATGGGGACTTGGTAGCACTTTTTGCAGAAGATATTCAAAGCCCAAAGAGAGTTACTAAAAGGCTTTTCGGAATCAAAAAATAACAAAGTTTACCTCATGCTTGGTAAATGCGTATATTAGAATTATAGTTTGACTGGTATTTCTCGTGTTACCCGAACCCAAAAAATGAAAACCGTATTAATATTTCTATTCACACTCTGGAGCTTTTCCAATTTTTGCATCGCCAAAGGACCAAGCGCCCAACCGCATTACCAAATCCAGCCTGCTCGATGCCCTATTGCTCGCTTTCAAACGCATCTCCGGCACCGCCCGCGCCATCGAGGCACGCGATGGAGAACTCGGATTCTCCGTTCCCTTCAACCACGTCCCGGCCCGCATCGAGAAAGACATCCGCATCTACGCCGATAGCCTCTTGATGCTGCTGGAAGACAATACCGCCGCCGTTGGCGGCGACACCCCGGCCCAACTCACCGCCAAAGCCGCCCTCCGCGCCCGCTTCCTCGCCATCGGCATCAACGCGGCCTTTGTCACCAATCTCCGCCACGACCTTGCTGCACTGGACAATGTCCACCAGCACAACCGCACCGAGGTCCAAGAAGGCACTGAAGATACCGCCCTCATCGACGGCCAACTCACCCTCATCAATTCCCAAGTGGACATCCTCGATCCCATCATGGCCAACATCTACGAATTCCAGCCCGAGAAACTCCACGCCTGGGAACGCGCCAGCCGCGTCGAACGCGATCCCCAACGCGCCAAAACCCCACTCCCCGCAAATCCCACTCCACCTGCCGCCTGATTTCGGCTGAAACCTCCGGCTACTCACGACCGGTCGCCCCTTCACCCGGGCGACCGGTTTTTTTTCGTGGCGTGGCCCGCGCAATCGAGAGGAGTTATCCTCACGATTTTCCTTGTCGGAACCTATCTACAAACCTTACTAACCCCGTCCACTTCGGTGGACGGGGACTTCAAAAGCCCAACCAAAAGCGGTCGGCAATGACCGCACAACATTGCCGCCAAACCGATCGAAAGGCCGGGGAGGCGGTGGCTATGTCCAGGTCGCCTCTTCGGAGGGGGTTAAAGGCCGTCGCAGTCGTCTTGTGGCGGCTTCTTCACTCCCCGTCCACCGGAAGGACCCGAAAAACCAAACCTTCCCCATGAAACCCCTCCCGCTCCTCCTGCTGTCTGCGCTCGTCAGCATTTCCTCCGTCCGTGCGCAGGACCAAGCGCCTGCCGCCACCACCGCCCACGTCATCGGCGAGATTCCAGACGGCACGCCGCCGCCGCCGGAGCCACTCAAGCCCGGCCTTTTCATCCCCAAGCGGGACATCATTTCCACCGAAACCCACATCCAAGACGGGCGCAAAATCACCGTCCGGGAAATCAAACCCCTCGACCTGCCCACGCCGCCCGCCACGCCACCCGTATCCGATCCCGCCATCCAAGCCCACCTCGCCGTGATGCGCGAAAATGCCCCGCGCCGGGTGATGCTTAGCGTCGGAGCCACTGTTTACCGCGCTGAAAATGCGCCATCGCGCACCTTCGGCACCTACCGTCCCAATGGTGGCGAGGCTCCCGTCACCTTTTGGTCGTCCGCTGATTTCTCCCTGCTTCCCGGCATCCCCGCCTACGTGGGAGCCGATGGCATCGCTCGCAGCCTCATGTTGGGATGGAGCGCCCGACCCATTGAAAGCAGCCCCCAGCAAATCCCCGAATTCCCCGCAGGCCCGGCCACATTCATCGTCACCTCGGAAAATCCCAGCCCGGAAGCTCTCGCCTCCATCCAGTCCCTCCATGACGTTTATAATAACGAATACGCGCGCCTCAAAACCGCTTACGAGAGCCGCGAGCAAGCCCGCCTCCAACAAGCCGCCGAGCTAAAAGCCCACCCGCCCAAGCCGAAGGACATCACCCTTAATTTCTGGCGGGCAGATACCACTAACACTCCGGCCACTACGGAAAGAGCCGGACAATGAATTTCTCATCCGACCGTAGCTGGAGCATCCTGCTCCAGGCCGTTGCCGGAGCGTCCCGCTCCCTGCTTTTCTGTCTGGTTTCTTGCTTCTGGATTCTGGCTTCTCTCCCAGCCCGCGCCATCATCGACACCAACAACAACGGTCTTAGTGACCCGTGGGAAAAAGCCTATAACCAAGGGTTTCTTTTTCCGAACACCTTCGATCCTCAAGCCGATCCGGACCACGACGGATGGACTAACGCCCAAGAAGCCGGCGCCGGGACCGATCCCTTCAGTCCAAATCCGCCAAGAGGCTTAATCCAGCCCACCCTAGACATGATGCGGCATCCTTCACCATCACTTGGCCTACGCTTACCGGAAAACAATACACGCTGCTTTACTCGCTAGATCTGAGCGGAACCACTTGGCAAACTCTCATGCCACCCGCCATCGCAGATGGCAGCAACATGAGCATCGTCGTCCCCATTACCCTAAGCACACCGGATAAGTTGTTTTGGCGTGTGGCTGTGAATGACGTTTACAGCAACGGCGGCAATATCACCGATTATGAAACTTATCAATTGCTCGTCGATGATGGCGACAACAACGGACTATTCGATACTTGGGAGATGACTTACTTTGGCCATACCGGCAATGACCCTAATGCTGACCCCGATGGCGATGGCCGCACTAATTTGCTAGAATCCGAATACCAAACCAATCCCTTGGATTACTACAATGGATACACACCGTCCGTACAGCTCCTAAGCGGCAGCGGTCAGCGCGGTGCGCCCGATGCTATCCTCCCCAGTCCACTTGCCATCAGTGTCTGGCACGGAACTCCAAACGCCCCGCTGCACATTGCAGTCACCCAAGGCGGGGCATTGCTCTCTTTGGACAGTACTAGCGGATGGAGCGCAAGCATGGACACGCACACCACTTCGACCTTCACTAATGCCTATGGTACTGGTTTCCCTTGTGCCAAAGTTTACATCAAACTACCCACCAACACGGGTGATGTCAGCAATATCACCGCTACCGCCGGGACCGGCACTTTGACCGCAAGCACCACCGCCTGGGCCGCTGTCAGTGATACCAGCCTGCCGCCTCCCACCGGCCTAACTGTAATTCCGACAGGCCCTAGCACGGTCCACCTAACATGGATTCCCGGTGATTCATCACAGGCCACCACCATCGAATTCAGCACCGACGGAGGCAACACATGGCACACCGCCGCCATCGTCGCTGCCGGTGTTTCTCAAGCGATTTTCAACGGACTCAATCCCGATCAAGCCATCCAATTCCGTGTGCTCACAGGCGGCACCCCCACCGCAAGCGACGGCCAAAATCCACCCACATTCGCCTTACCAAACGACCAGACCCCGCCGATTACTGGAACCATCGTCTCGCCACCCGGCACGACTGTTACGGCGTATCCCGTGAGTGCGCCCACCTTGCTGGGTGTGCATGCCTTGGCCTACGGAATCCGTTATGGATTTCCAGGTAATCTTACACCCACAACAAGATACCTAAAGCGGGAAACACACATTACCACCACTGATACTGAAAATGATGGCGATAGTGGTGATTGGACGATTACCGAAGCTTGGGATGACCTCAAGACGGGACACGGGACAACGACTTCTACCGGTGTCCAGCTAGGCAATGACTACGGCGGGGAATGGACAGGAGTAAGCAACACCACGCGGACGCGCATTGGTATTGATGATGATGACAGTGGAGAAACTTCCACAACCACCGAAACCCTCTCCATGGAATACACCACCGCCATGCTCCAGAGCAATGTGGAAAGCTGGATTCCACCCTACCCGGATACATTCTCTACCAATGTCAATACCGCCGAAATTGATCTTCTACCAGAACCCGAAGACATCGCAAATATCTACGCACTACGCAAACTGAAATACAAATGGCGGGTGAACTCAATTCCAGGCCAAGTCGTCAATTGGCTGGAAATTTTTACCCCAAGCGATTGGAGTGCCAAAATTGTAGAGTCAAAATCCTGGACACCTGGAACTTCCGCAACAGAAAGTGAGACCTACGAAATCGATCCAAGCACGAAAAATTCAAAAAAGAATGGGGTGTATGAAGTAGTCCCCTTAAACGTCTCGGTGAGTTGGCAGGCAATCGCAGGATTCGATAATGTGGACGCTCACATCGACCCTTGGACTGGAGTGTCAAACGGTCAACGGATATTCCCGGATTTTAAAGATCCATCCGATACGGAAATCCGCCACAAGCTCGAAGTGATTGTCAAGACCTCTCCCGCTCTTGTTGGAAAGACTGTGTATGTAAAATCCTTCGATGTGGATGATACGACTTCGGAGACTGAAGATAAAGATAATGAGCCTACTTCAAGCACTTATGGCCATGTTATAATTGATACGAATGGCAAAGCGGGCGATGACAATCTAACCGACTACCTAGGCACACTGAAGAGCGGTCATTTTTGGACGGGAACTGAATGGGGTAGCGATACAACCACAGGCATAGTCGATGCGAACGGAGAAGCGAAATTTATATTTCGTGTGGGGATGCAACCGGGCAATAATTATCGGGTTGCCGCCTCAGTCATCGACGATTCCATGTACGCAGGAGTACAGGTGGCAGATCCGGGCGCAGCAAAATATCTGGGCCCTGAACTTTCCAAAACTGGAGGTGCGCCAGTTACACCGTTATTGACGGTATGGAGAAAGCTGTGGGTGGAAAATGATTCAATGGAGGCAATTCCGACGGATGATTTTGGTTACAAAAGAAACGATTTGAATTCTGAAACCTCTAATCCGACTATAAATCGTGTTACATTAAATGCTATAGGCACCACTACAGAGTTTGAAATGTCTCCTATAGACGATGATAGTAACTTTATTTTTCTCGAAAACGGCCACATTGTTTTCCAGAGTCAAATTCACGATATTTTAAGGACAGCGTTAGATGCTACTAATTCCGTTAGTATTCCAAAAGTAACTATGGAAGGAGATTACTCTGCATTACCAATTGGTTCAGAATTTCGCCTTTATGACGACGACGATTACGGCTTAAATCATGCGCCTCTTCCTAAAAATGATTTCGTCGATGATATAATAAAAAATACATATCGACCTGCTTTTATTGAAGTGATTGATGCCGTTTCGTTCAATGAAAAAACAGAGGTTGATTTTTGGGTAAATCATCCTGCGCTATCATTGACTTCACACGTAGTTTGGGAAGATGCTAAAGATTTAACTGATACTAAAAAATGTTGGGTTGGAAATCTTATCGCTGGGTATCAAAACGAAAGCGGTGACGACAATGATCCGCGTTTGGAGCTCGGCAGCGAAGGCCTGACTCCGAATTTCACACGTCGCTACTCAATAGTTTATGTGGAGACCGTTCGCGATTATATGGATTCAAACTTTCGTGATGCACACGGTGACGAAACAATCCTAAATTTTTACAATGACATTTTATCTAAAAATTTAAAATTGACTGCCGCACATGAGCTTGGGCATATGCCAGGAGGCGGATGGAATCATCATAACGAAATGCAATTAATGGGTGATGGCGGGGCTGGATCAAACGTGAATGGTGAGTCTTTTTCTGCCAAAACTCTTCTTCGTTTTAGGACAACACAAAAATGGCAGCAACCGTGGAATTAACATGAAAATAAAAATATTAATTGTTTTGATTGGTTCCTTCATTACAAATTATTTGCATGCCGTTACATTAGAGGAGAAAGTTTTTTATTCTTTCAGACTCACGCTGGAATTATACAAAAAAGAACACAATAGTTTGCCAGATAACTGGGATTCTCTAATTAAAAGCGGATTCTTTTTAGGTGCTGTCCGTGATGATACTCATAAGTTTTTGGATATCGAGAACCGCTACTTTTTCACAAACATATCGACTGTTTTTGATGGGGGTATCGTGCAAGAGCGTATTATATTAATGGCAAAACAAGCTGGAGGAGAAGGGGATATAAGACGAAAAAATGACGATGGTAAGATTGAACAATACCCTGGACGGCTATTGATAGTCGAAACAATTGACGGGAAAATTGATTCTGGGCATTTTTCTGAAAAGCAATTGCAGGCCATGTTTGACAAAGCCGGTCTGAAACTTGCTGATTACACATTTACTGCACCGCCACTACCCAACAAAGTCCACGAAGGTAAGCCTGACCCTAGCGAAAAAATATTGGATGATCCGAATAATCACACTAGCAGCGGGACTAGTGTGATAAAGAATCCCGAGGGACGTGAGAAAAAGCCGAAATCATCAGGAATAGAGGATAGGCTTGGACATCCCGGATCTTTTTCGACTTGGTTAATCTGGTTAGGGGGAATATTCATTGCAATTATTTCTTGGATTATTTGGAGATGGGCTGCCCAAAAATCTAAATTTTAGTCGATGCCTGGTACACGTTCCCAGACAAAATGAAGAGCTTCAGATTGTTAGCGAATAAAAGTTAGATCAAGTACAGGTTCCCAGACAAAATGAAGAGCTTTATCTGAACCTAAAGACTTCCAAGCGGCAGGATGCGTGCAGTAGCCGGCAGTGATGGATTGCCCCATGGACGAGACGGAGTTGAGGCTGCCGCCCTGGATTTGCGGCTGAGCCTATCTCTCCGCTTTCGGGGTTTTCAAGAATGCGGCCACGGCCTCGAGCGGGCGGGTGTTGAAAACATCCTGTTTGCGGAGCCAGCCTTTTCGCGCGAGGCGGATGCCGAGTCCGAGGTGGTGCAGGCCCTGCGTGGAGTGGGCATCGGGGTTGATCGAGCAGAGCACGCCCTTGTCCCGTGCCCGTTTCCACCAGCGCCAGTCCATGTCCAGTCGCATCGGGCTGCAATTGAGTTCGATGATCGTTCGCGTCTCTGCCGCGCAGTCGATGACCATCGCGTGATTCACCGCATACGGCTCGCGCTTGAGAAGCAGGCGGCCGGTGAGATGGCCGAGCATGGTGACGTGCGGGTTCTCCATCGCGCGGCAAATCCGGCGGGTCATTTCCACCTCGGATAGGGTGAACGAGGCGTGGACGGAGGCGACACAGTAGTCGAGTTTGGCAAGCAAGTCGTCTTCGAAATCCAGCGTGCCGTCCCTCAAGATATCCACCTCGCTGCCAGCGAATATCTGGAAATTTTCGTAGCCCGCGTTGAGTTTTGCGATGGCCTCGACTTGTTCTAGCAGCCGCGCTGCATCCAGGCCGTTTGCTTGGAACGACGACTTCGAGTGATCGGCGATGCCGAGGTATTGCAAGCCCAGTTCCATCGCCTCGTCCGCCATCGCCGCCAGCGTGTGGATGCCATCCGAGGCGGTGGTGTGGTTATGAAAAGTTCCGCGTAGCTGCGCGAGTTCCACCAGCTTCGGCAGCGTCTGATCCGCCGCCGCTTCCAGCTCACCGCGATTTTCACGGAGTTCGGGTTCGATGAAATCCAGCCCCAGCGCCCGATAGATTTCCGCTTCCTCGTTGGCCTCCGGAATCACGGCGGCGTCGTGCGTCGGAGTGAAGCCATATTCGTTGAGCGAAAGGCCTTGTTTGAGCGCCAGTCCGCGGAGGGCGACGTTGTGTTCCTTGGAGCCGGTGAAGTATTGGAGGGCGAAGGGGAATTGGGTGTTAGACACCGCGCGGAGGTCGCATTGCAGGCCGTTTTTTAGACGCACCGAGGCCTTCGTTTCCCCGCAGGCGATCACCGATTCTACTTGCGGCAGCGTGGTGAAATCCTCGCAAACGAGCTTCGGCTCCTTGGTCGATACTAGGAAATCCAAATCATGCACCGTCTCCTTCGCTCGCCGGTAGGAACCCGCCACCGTCACCCGCGAAACCTCCGGGTGCAGCCGCAACAGCTCCAGGATTTCCCCAACCAAGGGACTGATGCCACCAAGCAGGAAGGTGTCCGCGAAGGTCGCCCGCAGCGAGATCGCCTCCAGGATTTTCACCTGCGTCTTCGCGCCGAAGCCCGCCAACCCGGCCACTCTGTCCGCCTCGCAAGCGGCTTGCAGATCCGCCACCGAGGCGATTCCGAGCGACTCATAAAGCGCCTTCACCTTCTTCGGTCCGAGGCCTTGGAGATCGAACAACTCGAAAAGGCCTGCCGGAAATTCCGCGCGCAATTTTTCGTAAAACTCCAAGCGCCCGGTGCTTGCAAGCTCATGCAGCTTGTCCCGCAGCGCGTCGCCGATGCCCTTGATTCCGGTCAGTTCGTTGTTTGCTGCCAGCTCCACGATCTCGCCATCGAAATTCCGAACCGTCTCCGCGCCCTGCCGGTACGCCCGGATTTTAAAGGGATTCTCGTCCTTCAGTTCCAGCAATCGGGCGATTTCCTCCAGCACCTCCGCCATGTTCTCACGCGTCATGCGGGAAACTTCGCCTCACGCGGAAAACGGGTCAAGACCAAGGACGGGCGATCACTGGTAGAGGTCGTGGTCGCCGATGTAGCGGGCGACGGCGGGGTCGAGCCACGGGTGGGCCATGTTGCCATTTTTCAACAGCTCACGGATTTCCGTGGCGCTGGCGGGGTGGGCGCCTTGGATCGCGTGTAGCCGGTAGCCCTCGCGCGGCAGCGGCGCTTTGCCCCGGACAAGGACGATGAACTCGACGAGCGCGGCGAGTTTTTCCGGGTGTTGCCAGCGCGGGAGGGCGTCCCATTGGTCGCCACCCATGAGCCAGAACAACCGGGCGTCGGGAAATTTTTCCGCCATGATCGTGGCGGTCCGCCAGGAGTAGGATGGGCCTGTTAGGTCGATTTCCGTCTCATCGACGCAAGCCCATGGCAGGTCGGCGGTGGCGAGGCGGAGCATGGCGCAACGGTCATGCCCACTGGCGGGCGCGGTGCCGGATTTGTGCGGTGAAATCTGACAGGGCAGGAAGCGGACGGCATCGAGCGACAACGCGTCCTTGGCCAGCGCGGCGAGGTGGAGATGGCCGCGGTGGACGGGATCGAAGGTGCCGCCGAAGAGGGTGATTTTTTCCAGCACGGGCATGACGGGGGGAGTGTAGGTGGGTCAGCGCGGGAGTTCAACCTTCCAACGTCTTCCACGCTTTACCGCCGGGGAAAACACGGCCATTTTCCGTGACCGATGAGCAACGCCTATCAAATCCTGAGACTGGAGCCGCGCTTGGTCATCGCCGACGAGGCCCTGCGCGACGCGTTCCGCGAGGCGGGCAAACAGGCGCACCCGGATGCGGGGGGCGGGGAAGGGGAGTTCGCCGCCCTGCGTGAGGCGCACGCGCTGTTAGCCAGCCCGTCGCGGCGACTGCGGCTGTGGCTTGAACTGCGCGGCACGCCGGGCGATCCGCGTGGCACGGTGGCAGCGGAGTTGATGGATATATTTGCCGAAGCGGGGGCAATGACCCAGCAGGCCGAGGCGCTGATCCGCAAGCGGGACGCGGCAAAGTCCGCACTGGTGCTGGCGATGTTAGAGGGGGAAACACAGGACTGTCGCGAGGCGGTGGAGCACATGATTTCCCGATTGGAAACGCGGATCGGCGCAGAGTGCGCGGCGTTTCCCGAGTATGAACTATCGGCGGCACCCGAGGCGGCGGCACAGGCGGCTAGAAATCTGGCCTTCCTTGAAAAATGGCGGGCCGGGATGCGGGCTACTTTTTCCCGGCTTGTCTAACGGACAGGCAGCGCCTTGGGCGAATTTTCGGGAATGACGACGCCGGCCTTGGGCGCATTTGGCGGAACTACGACACTCGCCTTGGGGGTCGAGCCGGGAGTGGGGACGGTGGCCTTCGGGATGGTGTTAGGCACCACCTTGGGCGACACCAGCACTGGACCGTCCTTGCGGGAGAGCTCGGCGGTCGTGCTCAAATACCAGATCAGCCCTCCGCCGCCGACGACGGCCAGCAGGATGACGAGGATAAACAAGAGTCCGAGACAGGATTTCACAGCGGTTTTTATAAACGGATTCGGCCAGTCTAGCCAGAGGGAATTGTGGCTTTCCGCTCAAGCCGGGCGGCGAAGGCACCGTCCGTGGCATCGCGGAAGGGTAGGGCATCGCGGGTGGAATGGAGGCTGAATTCCGGGTGATCCGCGAGGAAACCTTCGATCACGCCGAGGTTTTCCGCGTGCTCGATGGAGCAGGTGGAGTAAATGATGCGACCGCCGGGCTTAAGGCAGGCGATGGCGTTTTCGAGGATCTTGCGCTGGGTGATGGCGATTTTTTCGATGTCGGGTGCCTGCAAGCGCCAGCGCACATCGACGCGGCGGCGGATCACCCCGGTATTCGAGCAGGGCACATCGAGCAGGATGCCATCGAAACGGGTGTGCCACTCGGTGGGCGCGGGCTGGGTCCAATCGTGAACGGCGATGCTGGCTTGGCCGGCGTGGAGGCGGGCGAGATTTTCCTGAAGGCGAGGCAGGCGTTTTTCGTTGGAATCGGTGCAGACCAAGCCGTCCGCCGAGCCGAGGGCGGCGGCGATGAGAAAGGCCTTGCCACCTGGCGCGGCGCAGGCATCGAGGATGCGCTCGCCGGGCTGCGGGTCTAACAAATTAACCGCGTGGCGGGTGGCGGGGTCTTGAATGTAAACGCTGCCAGAGGCCAGCAGGGCGGACGGCAATGGGCCATCGAGCTGATAGAATCCTGGGGCGTTTTCGACGGCGGTTCCCGGCAGGGATTCCGGCGTGGGGGCGAGAGGATTGATGCGGAAATAGGTGACGGCGGGCTGGTTGTCCCACTCCATCAGGGAAATCGCGTTGCGCGTGCCGAAGGCGGCCCGCCAGCGGTTGTAGAGCCAATCGGGATGCGAGTGGGCGACCGGCTGCGGCAGATCTGCCACTTCTTCTAACAATCGTTTGCGGGACAAGGTCGCGCGGCGCAGCACGGCATTGATGAGACTGCGGACGCTGGCTTTTCCAGCCTCCACCGTTTCATTGACGGCGGCGTGATCGGGCAGACCGAGGATGAGTAATTGGCACAGCCCGACGCGCAGAATATCGCGGGTTTCCGGGTCCAATTTGCCATCGCGCAGTTTGCCGATCCATTCATCTAACAATCGTCGATGCCGCAGCACGCCGAAGAGGATGGCCTGAAGCAACCCGCGATCCGCTGAGGACAGCTTGCGGCGCTGGGCGTGGCGCTCGATCAGCGTTTCGGCATAGTCATGGCCTTTTGCCCAAGCACGCAGGGCGGAGACGGCGGCTTGGCGGACGTGGAAATTTTTGGCGGGCATGGAGGCGGTGACGGTCCCCCGCGATCACGTAATGTCGCAATCGGCGCGGGTGGGGTATGACTACTTCGCCGTCTGGAAAAATGACAGCAAAATCCAGCAAGCAGGCTCCGGGTCCTCCCCCCCCGGAGCCAGCAGGCGGGTTTCTAAAGATCAGTCCTCGTAGCCGAAAAAGTGACGCTTCGCGATCATTTCGGAAATTCCGGCTGGGACCATTTCCTTCCACACCGGGTCGCCGCTGGCGATTTTTTTCAACACGTCCCGCGAGAAGATGCTGAGGTATTCCGGGTTGAAATTGTCCAGCGCCACGAAGCTCCCGCGATCTGCTAGATAGCCATAGAGCTTCTTGAGTTCGGGCGCGACGGATAGATTCTCGATGGTAGTTAGATCGCCGGACGCACTGTCCTTGAGCGGATAGACGTAGAGCTTGAGATTGTTTTTAAACAAGCGACCGAAGGATTCGAGAATGCCGCCGGGGAGCAGGGTGTAATATTTTTCCTCGAACAATTCCACCAGACTTGGCGCGCCCATGACGATGCCGATTCGTTCCTTGGTCCGCCAGGAAATGTAGGCGGCAAGCCGGTAATACTCGAAATAATCGGAAATCAGCACCGTCATCCCGCAGGCAGCTAACAGATCGGCGCGGGCGAGGAAATCCCGTCGGTCAATCTGATCGCCACCGGCTAACAGATTTCGCATCGTCAGCTCAAACAGCGGCAGAATCTCCCGACCCTCGACGGCGGGGTCCGCTTTGAATTTCTCCAGCGCACATGCCAGCATGTCGAAATTCACATGCGTCGGCGGGCGGAAACTGCCGCGCTCGACGAGCACCGCCTTTTTGTAAAGCACTTCCGAGGGTTGCAGGACCTGACCGTCCGCGCCGAACATCGCCGCGCCGCTCAGGCCGAGTTGCACCAGTTTCAGGCTGATCAGTCGATTGTCCACCGAGCGGAACTCGATGCCCTTGAACTCGATCACGTCAATTTCGATGCGCCCGGTGGTGAGTTTGTCTAACAAGCTCTCGACCAATAACTCTGGCTCGTGATGCAGGAAGAACGCGCCGTATAACAGATTCACCCCCACCACGCCGAGGGCTTCCTGTTGCAGCGAGGCCTCGGTATCGAGCATCCGCACATGGATGAGAATCTGGCTGGCTTCGTCGCGCGGGCGGGACTGGAACTTGATGCCCATCCAGCCGTGGCACTCGTTGCCGCCTTTAAAACTGCGCGCCACCACGGTATCCGCGAAGGCGAAAAAGGCGGTGTTGTCGCCGCGCTTGTCGCTCAGGCGGTCCACGTTGAGTTGGAATTCACGATCCAGCATCGCTTGCAGTCGTGAGCGCGAAACGTAGCGGTCGCCGCTGCCGTAGATCGCGTCGCTGACGATCATGTCGTAGGCGGAAATACTCTTGGCCACCGTGCCGGCTGCCGCGCCCACGCGGAAGAACCAGCGCACCACCTCCTGGCCGGCACCGATTTCTGCTAGAGTCCCGTACCAGCGTGGGTCGAGGTTGATTTTTAATGCCTTGGAGTGGGTGTCCAGTTCGTCGAGTTGCATGATGCTATGATAAGCACAGGTTGGGCCAAGTCGCTCAAGGCGAGAGTCGTTCGATCTGCCAGGCAGAGTTTTCCAGCCGATAGAGAAAGCGGTCGTGCAAGCGCGATGGGCCGCCCTGCCAGAACTCGATCCGCTGCGGGACCACGCGGTAGCCGCCCCAGAACGAGGGTAGGGGAATCTCGCCGTGGGTGAATTTTTCGCGGACTTCTGCGAGTTTTTGCATGAGAAACTGGCGTGAACTGATGACTTCGCTTTGGTTAGAGACCCATGCGCCGAGCTGCGATTCGCGCGGGCGTGAGATGAAGTATTTCAATGACTCGGCGGTGCTGATTTTTTCGACGCGCCCTTGGATGATGACCTGTCGCTCCAGCGTGAGCCAGGGAAAGAGGAGACTCACCTGCGGGTTTTCCGCCATCTGTTGGGCCTTGCGGCTGCCGTAGTTGGTGAAGAAAACAAAGCCGTTAGTATCATAGTATTTCAACAACACCGTGCGCTGATAGGGCATTCCCGCTGCATCCACCGTGGCCAGAGTCATCGCATTCGGTTCGTGGACGTGCAACTCGGTGGCATGGTCAAACCACGCGGAAAATTGTGCCACCGGATCAACATCCAGTTCCTCCCGCCGCAGGCCACGGTCGGAATATTCTTTGCGAAAATCAGCAAGGTCCATGGCCGAGTCTTTACTGGATACGCCCACCACGCAAGACCCACCACGCCTGAGACACTGCCGCGCATGAGGATTTGTGGAAATCGTCATGGCAAGAATGTGGCAAGAAAGTGGCTGGCGCGTCTCGCGCCAGACCCTAGCGGAGGCGTCTCGCCTCGCACATTCTGACTCCGGGCGAGACGCCCAATACAGCCAGGTTAAGAGCTGTCTGAAAAACAGCAGGAGCGCGTTCATGCTGAACGCTATTTGCAGCGGACACTCGTTGCGACGTTTCGCTCAGTCTGCTATGTTCAAGCGAATGTCCTCGGAATTCGCCCGCAGTTCCGGGGCATACATCGCTTCCGCCGTGGCGGGGAGAGCTTTGTAAATGCCGGGTGCCTCGGCCCGGAGCTGATAGCGCAGGGTGTTCGTCCCGCGCGGAAGTGCCCGAATGAAAAAATCCATAGTCTGGTCGCGCGGCTCCATGTAGGCGCTCATTGCACCGCCTCCGACGTAACCGCTGAGGGCATCCAGGGCCTCAAAGCCCGCCGCCTTAACATCGGAAAATAACAGGTATTCGTAGTCGTTCTTACTTTCAAGGACCAGCTCCACCTCGATGCGATCGCCCGAGGCTAGTTTGGCACCATCGGTTAGTGGTTCGCGACGGAATCGCTCGACTTGCTGTTTCACGATTAGACCGGTGGCGTCGGGGACTTCGGTTTCTTTTTCCAAGGCGATGAGTTTGGAAATATGGCGACTTACCTTCACTTCCAGCCCAGCGGCGCGGAGCTTTTCCTCCAGCGTGAAGACCTCCAGATAGGCATTTGCATACAGCGTGCCCTTGCCAGTCCGGTGGAGTTCTACCTCGTGTTTGCCGGTGGTGACAGTTTCGCCTGTTAGAGTAATAGTGCCATCGAAGGTGAATAAATTTTCCCGACTGATGGAAACCTTGCGCTGGGATTTCCCGTCTAGCAGCACCTCGACCTCCATCTCCGGCGCGTCCTCGCCGCTGGCCTTGAAATAGTCAGCGATGGCCTCGATGGCGAAGGCGGTGTCGCGGGTGGATTCCCAGTATGTCGCGTGCTTGCGATTGTTCACCAAGTATTTGACCAGTCCACGGGTGTCCGGGTCGTGCGGCTTCACCGCAGCTAACAGCTTGAGATACCAGGCGTGGGCCTCGACCTCGCCGCCATACCAGTTCCACCAGTAATTGTTTGCCTGAAGATCGAGATAGACGGTCTGATTTTCAGCGTCGCGCTTGAGAAATTGGGCGATCATTTTCATGACCTCATCGCGGCGGGCCTCGTCGCCCTTGCGGTGTTCCTCAAGTCCTAACAGGCACTTCGCATAAACCGGCAGCTCAAGGCGGTCGCGATAAAGGAAGGCCAGCATCGGCTCGGAATCGCGTTTCGCTTCACCGAGGACAAGACGGACAAAGGCATCCAGCGCATCGCAGTCCGATTTCTCATAACGATTGGAATCCTTGATTTTTTTACCCTCCTTGCGCAATGCCTCGCGTTCGACGTGGAGTTGAAGGGCGGCTGTTTGCTTGTGTTCGTGAGACATCAGCCACTCGATACCGGAGTTCAACATTCTATCAGGAATTGTCGCGCCGTTCGCCTTCGCAACTAACAGACCATGGACGACGACCGCCGTGGTGTGAGGGTAGGAGTATTCACCATAGCCAGAAAACCAGCCCCAGCCGCCGTCAGAGTTTTGCATGGCCGTGAGTTTCTCGATTCCCTTCGCGACCATCTTGTCCATTTCCACCTCGTCGAACACGGGGTTCCGCTGCCACTGTTTCCACTGCGCCGCGCGCTCCCCGGCGTCGCCGAGTTCCTGCGGGTTGAGGTTGGCGCGTTTGGCCTTCACCTCGGCGAGGTTGATCTTGAGATTTTTCAACATCCGTTGCGCGATCACGGCGGGGACGAAACGGTTGAGCGTCTGCTCGGTGCAGCCATAGGGATAGCTCGCCAGATAGGGAATCGCATCGACGACGGCACCGGCGATGGTCGGGGAAAATCGGACGGTTAGTTTCGATTGGTCGGGCCGACGTTGGGCGGGGACTTCCATCAGAATCTTCGCGGCATCCGCGCCCGGTTCGACGGTGCGGCTCCACGCGTCCTGGCGCGACATGCCATGGACGCGGATCGGCAGCTTGCGCTCGACGGCATCGCCATCGTCACCGCAATCCGCCCTCATGCGGAGCGTTGCCTCGCCTTCATGAAGAGCCTTGACCCGCCAACCAACGCGGGCTTCCGAGCGAGCGGCGATCTCCACCGTCTGCGGAGCGGCGTCGATGGCTTCGAGTTTGTCGCCGTCGAGTTCGAGGGAAATTTTCACCGTCTTGGGCGCATCATGATCGTTCTGCACGACCGCGCTGAAGACCGATTCATCGCGCTCTACCAGAAAACGCGGAGCCTGGAGCCTCACTAACAATTCCTTGGAAGTGATAATTTCCGCGTTGCCCTCGCCGACCTGCGTGCCTTTGCCTAACACCCAAACGCGGGCCTTCCAAGTGGTGAGATTGTCGGGAAATTCCAAGGGGATTTCAGCGTGGCCCTCGGCATCGGTTTGGATCGCGCCGGACCATTTCAAGAGATCGGCGAAATCCTTGCGGACGAGGATGGGATTTTGGCCACGGTTCGGATTGTTGAGAATCGCATCAATGCTGTTGCGGCTGATCGCCTGATCTCCATTACGAAGGCTGTTGGTCATGCTGCTCTTTTCCATCGGGGCCGGGGCTGCGGCTGACATTGGCATCGCCTCGTCAATCCCACTATCAGTTTCCATCATCCTGCCTTTCAGGCTACCGCCATATCCAAAACCGACGCCGAAACCCCTGCCCTTACCCGCGCTTAGATAGTTGAAGCGGCGGGTTTCCGAAAAACCTCCCAGCCCTTGCATCACGGGCATTTTTGGCCGCGTTAGATTTCCCGGTGAGCTCGGAAGTGAGTCCGACTGCTCGCGCGGATAGTAGTTGTTTTTCCAGTTCCAGAAATTCTCATGGATCGGGCCGACATTCGAGCCGCCGGTGATCGCTTCGAGGGATTTGTCATATACCGTTAGAACTGCAATCCCCGTGACGGGCTTACCATCCGCATCCCGCAGGGTCACGCGCAGGGCGGAGGTTTCACGCGGTTTTACCCGTGGTTTGGCGGGTTCCAGCGTGACCTCGATGAGCTTGCTAACAGGTGGAAGTAAAATCTGCCGGATGGCGGAATGCACCTTCGCGTCATGGACGGTGACGCCCTCAATAAACATGTTAGGCATATCTCGCAGATCGAGCGGGACTTCCACTTCCAGGCTCTTGCCATTGAGTTGGATGCGGCGGGCCTCGCGGCCGGAAGCGCCAGCGATGTGGAGAAACAGCCAGACATTTGCGTTCGCGTGGTCGCTATTGACGCGGAGTTTCAGCGTCTCGCCGGGCGCGTGGGCGGGCTTATCGGCGACGAGTTCGAGCGGGCCGAATTTCCAATCCGCAGGCTCGCTGCGGCCCGGGCCTTGGACGTTGAGAATCGTCGCACCCGCCACCGCGGCTCCGTTCAAGGTCAGGTTCGCAGCGAGGCGATATTGGCCGGTGGCGGGCGCAGCGAAACGCTGGTGGATCTCGCCCTGGGCATCCGTGGCGACAGGAAACGACTGGACTTCCGTTTCCACGACCCGGCCATCGCCACCGACGGTTAGTTTGTAAATCACCAGCGTGCCCTTCGCGCCATCGACCGGTTTCCCAACCAGCGTGGCGGCGGAAACAGTGGCTTCGATTTGATCCCCGGCCCGTGCGTAACCCCGGTCCGTCCACACCACGATTTCAAACGGCCTGCGGGCCGCGATCACGGTGCCAGTGCCACGCTCTTCGCGGCGCGAGGCGTCCACCACGCGGGCCTCGATGGTGTATTTCGCATCCATGTCGCCCTGGACTTGCTTCGCAGGCGCGGTGTCGATTTCGATCTTCGCGGTGCCGTCCGGGCCGATGGGCACATTGCGCTTGAGCACCAGCTCATCCGGCGTCCAACGCTCCCCCTGCCACCACGCCGGATGCGGCGGGATGCAGCCCCATTGCGCCCAACCGGGATGCCACGACGCCTCGCTACCATTCCACCAGGCGCCGGGGCCATAGAGCCAATCCCAGCGCCAAAGCGGGAACCAGCGCTCGCCCATCGAGCCGCGCTTGACGATGATCTCGACGTTGGCATTTCTAACTGGAGCACCGTGGAAATAGGTCGCTCTAACCGTCGCCGTGAACTTGTCGCCGAGTTTCACCGGCTCGGCAGGCGCATCGACTTTTACCTCGTATTCGGGCTTGCGGTATTCCTCCACGCGCAGGGTGACATTAGCGGAAATCTGATCGCCGATCTGATAGGTCGCGCCCCACTCGCCGAGCACCGCGTCCTTGGGAATGGTGATTTCCGTCTCCACGGCACCGAGCTCGGAGGTCTTGAGTTTTTTCAATTTCATCACCTCTTCGCCGCGTCCGTTAGAAACTGTCAGCGTGCCGGACTTGTTGGCCCACTTGGCTTCGTTCGGCTCGAAATAGCCGACGTCGCGTAGATAAAATTTCAGGTGCGCGGTGTCGCCGGGTTTGTAAAGCGGGCGATCCGAGATGCCGTAAGTAACGTCGCGATTGCCATTTTCCCACTGCGATTCCTGCACATTGTACGGCTCGAAGCCGAAAAACGCGGGCGTCTTGTCCGCCTTGCGGGCGATGGCAAGCCACTCGTAATGCTCGTCCCAGTCGCCGGTCTTCAGCAGCGTTTTTCCGTCCTCGTCGGTGCTGCGGTTGAAGTCCTTGATGCGGACTTCCATCCGGCGTCCCTGCGCGTTTTTGCGTTCGAGATCGATCTGGCGATAACCAAAAAACTCGATGTCCGCGCCCACCACAGGCGCGCCCGTGGCGGCATCCGCGACCCACCATTGTTTTTTGCCGGCCACATCGTTTTGCACCAGCACCGAATCCACGATCCAGACCAGCGTATTGAATGAATTTCCGCCCTCGATTTCCCCGCTGATCCACCACGCGCCGGCCTGATTGAGCGGAACTTCGAGGTCGGTGCGGGTGTCACGATGTTTTTCGCCGGGAGTGAGCCGTGTCTCCCAGTTAGCCGCGGGCTTGCCGAGGTATTTCGAGCCGTCTTTTTTGATCAAACGGCGGGCGATGTTAGACGGATTGATGCGGTCCCAATCGAGTTCGGCGGGATTGCTTTTCACATAATCCTGCGTGTCGCGGAGCACGGCATCCATGGCCACGGGCGCGGCAGTCAGTTTGATGTTAGTGGCATTGCGGAACACCAGCGGCAGCTTCGGACGGGTGCCTGCCGCGACGGTTTCCGCAGGCTCAAACCGGCCCCAGTTGCCGATGATTTGTTGCAGCCGTTTTTTCCGCGAGTCATTGATTCCGGGGCCGTGTTTGGCGATGGTCTGCTCCAGCACCTCACGGGCCTTGTCATACTGGCGGCGGTTGAGGAAAATCGAGGTGAGTTCATCACCCGCCTCCGAACTCTCGTCCAGAATCGAGCGATAGAGTGCGATGAAATGATGGGCGGCAGGGAGCTTGAAGCGGCGCACACCATCGGAGGTTTTCGCAAGGCATTCGTCCTCGGCGAGCGTGTCCATTTCGAGGACGCCCTTGGCACTGTCCGGGTCCTGCTGCCGCCACCAGCCGTAGGATGAAAGGCTCTCGGTGCCGAACTGAGAATGGGAAAATCGGGCGAGTGCTAGGGTGACTTTCAGCGCATTGGCAGGCTTGAGCCGAACTTCCTCGGCGCACGCGAATCGCCAGCGCTCGCCATCGTTTTTCGCGGCCTCCCACGACGCCGGAACTCCATATAACACCGGGCCGTCCTTCGCCCATGGCGCACCCTCCGTGCCGCCTTCGGGTCCGGGTTCGCCCCACTCGGGAAGCGTTGCGATGGGTGTTAGAGTTTGGAGTTTCCATGCCTCGCCGGCGTGCAGGACTCCGGCGAGTCTGGACCAGACATAGGAGCGTTCGTCATCGTCCTTCGCCTGCGGGATCGCCAGTCGGAGAAGCTGGAGCGAGCGGATGTGGTCGCGGTAGGAAGTATCCACCGAGGATTCTGCGGACGCTTCAGGTGTTGTGCCCGGCCCCATCGACCGGCCACCAAAGTAGCGTGTCCCATCCCGTTGGAAATCCCCCGCGATCATCTGGCCCGAATGCGGAACCTGCTGCTGGTAGGCCACCGCCGCGGAAGTCAACAGCGCCGCATTCTCCGATTGTAAGGAAACCGCACGCTCGACGAGCCCGTCGAACTCGCCCCAGGCACTGAGTCGCTGCATGGCTTGAATCGCAGATTGGAGATCCCTGCCGGAATCCGAGTCCGCGACCGGCAGCAGTTTTTCTGAATAATAGTTCAACGCATCCCGCCACAGCCCACGCTCAACGAGCTTATCGCGATCCTTGCGGAGAGTTGCCAAGTCTTGGCCCATCAGATTGAGGTGCGCGGTTGCGATAACGAAACAAATCCATGTCAGGGCTTTCATGTCAGTCTCTATGACACCTGAAATGCCGCTTTCTTAGAAGAAAGATTTTCGCCCGCCTGATCCGCCCGGTGACTTCGCATAGTTTTATGCTTTCGGCATGAATCGCGCTGAGATAGTTTTCCCGAATCCACCTCCTAAAAACCATGTCCACCCTTGCAAGCACCGTCGATGGTCTGAAGTTCAAAAACCCTTTCGTGATCGGCTCGGGCCCACCCGGCACCAATGTGAAGGTCATCAAGCGCGCGTTCAAGGAGGGCTGGGGCGGCGTGATCGCTAAGACGGTCAGTCTCGACAGCTCCAAGGTGGTCAACGTCAGCCCGCGCTACGCGAAACTGCTGGCGGGCGATGGCAAGGAAGTGATCGGCTGGGAAAACATCGAACTCATCAGCGACCGGAAATTTGAAATCTGGCTCGACGAGTTCAAGGAAGCCAAGGATGAATGCCCCGATGGCATCCTCATCGCCTCGGTCATGGAGGAATACCACAAGGACGCTTGGTGCGAAATCATCGAGCGTTGCCAGGATGCGGGCGTCGATGCCTTCGAGCTGAATTTCTCCTGCCCCCACGGCCTGCCCGAGCGCAAAATGGGAGCCGCCATGGGCCAAGATCCGGCCATCCTCGAGGAAGTCTGCGGCTGGGTGATGGGCGTTTCAAAAATCCCCGTTTGGGCGAAAATGACGCCCAACGTCACCCACATCGAGGAACCCAGCACCGCCGCCCTGCGCGCCGGTTGCCACGGCATCAGCGCCATCAACACCATCCGCAGTGTCATGGGCGTGAACCTCGAAACCCTCCGCCCGGAACCCACGGTGGAAGGCTACACCACCCCCGGCGGCTACTCATCGAAGGCGGTGAAACCCATCGCCCTGCGGATGGTCATGGAGATCGCCCAGCTCATCCAACAAGATTTCCCCGGTCGCACTCTATCAGGACTCGGCGGTATCGAAACCGGGGCCGATGCCGCGCAATTCATTCTGCTAGGCAGCGATACCGTGCAGGTCTGCACCGGCGTCATGAAATTCGGCTATGGCATGGCCAAGGAGCTTTGCGCGGGGCTGTTAGGATTTATGGAGGGCAAGGGCTTCGACACCATCAGCGATTTTAAAGGTCTGAGCCTGCCTTATTTCACCACCCACGCGGACCTCGTAAAAATGCAACTCGCCCGCAAAGCCCAAGAAGCCGCCGCCAAGGAGCACGGCATGGTGAAAAGCGATGCCGAGTGGAATGGCGACGATTTCGTGAAGCAGTCCAACTCCCTCTCGCGCTGAGAGAGGGGGCCTATCCAACAGTGAAAATCATCAGACCTCAGAGCAGCCCTTGCTCGCGCAGTTCTTCCTCCACGTCATCGTATTTCGGCGCGACGATGCCTGCATCCCGGATGCGCTGGATTTTCCGCCGCACGCCGAACTTGCTGCGCGGTCCTGTCACCAACCACGCCACGCCATCGACCGCAAACGGCAGCAAGGCCGCGATGCCCAGCACGCCCAGGCCGATCCCGACCCCGCGCCGCGCGCTACGGTGCATCAAATCACCCAACAACAAGCCCGCTGCCGCGCCCAATAGCGCTGGCGCGGTCAATGCGCTGGTTTCAATCCACGCCGGACTTGTTTCGGAATAGTCGTCTGCCATGGCAAAGCTCTATGCCTTTTCCGCACTAACGACAACTCCTGAAACACAAAATGTTCCACATTCCCGCTTTTCCATCCGCCGCCCCTGAGAAACACTGCGCCCATGCCCACCCTCGAAAATACCTACGCCCTCATTCTCGCCGGCGGCTCCGGCACCCGTTTCTGGCCCCTCAGCCGCAATTCCCGTCCCAAGCAACTCCTCGATCTCTTCGGCAACGGCACCCTCCTCACCCAGACCATCGCCCGCCTTCACGGCCTCGTCCCACCGGAAAACATCCTCATCCTCACCAACGCCCTCCAAGTCGATGCCGTCCGCGAAATCGCCACCATGCTCCCCCCCGAGAACATCTTCGCCGAGCCCGCCAAACGTGACACCGCCCCCGCCGTCGCCCTTGGCATCGGCATCGTCGCTGCGCGAAATCCAGACGCCGTCATGATGGTCCTCCCCTCAGACCAGCTCATTCAAGACACCGCCGCCTACCACTCCGTCATGTGCGACGCACTCCTCACCGCAGAAAAATCCGACGGCCTCGTCACCATCGGCATCCGCCCCACATGGGCCTGCCCCTCCTACGGCTACATCGAGCGCGGCGACCCCGCCTGGGTTCCCGGCCTCATCTGTGGAAACCCGCCCGTCGAGGTGAAGCGCTTCCGGGAAAAGCCCGCGCCTGATCTCGCGGAGCAGTTTCTCGCCCAAGGCCATTTCACCTGGAATGCCGGTATGTTCGTTTGGTCGATTCCCACCGTGATTCACCAACTCACCCGTCACGTCCCCCAGCTCGCCCATTTCGTCTCCGAACTCTGCGCCTCCCCTGACCTCCACGCCACCGTGGCCGCCCAATTCCCTCGACTCACCCCAATTTCCATCGACTACGCGCTCATGGAAAAAGCCGACCGCGTCCTCAACATCGAGGCGACCTTCGACTGGGACGACGTCGGCTCTTGGATTTCCATCGCCAAATATCTCGAAAATTACGGCGATGAGAACCGCGCTAACGAGCCGATCACCGAGCTCGATTCCGAGAACAACATCATCTTCAACGCCCGCCCCGGCAGCCGCATCGCCCTGTTAGGAGTGGATGACCTCATCATCGTCCAAACCCCGGACGCCCTGCTCATCGCCAACCGCCACCAGGCGGATGCCATCAAAAATCTCGCCGACATTTTGCCGAAGGAGCTACTTTGAAGAGTAGATGGTTAAGAGTTGATAGTTGATGGAAAGCTTACTTTGCCAGCAACACTCAAAGATAGAACCCAAACAGAAGCCGTGGTCCACCTACCATCATAAAAAACCTCAATTTCATTTTCAAGTCATCTCAACCGCGCCGTCGGGCGCACTTTTTAACGTTGCACCCAGTTGACCACGAACCACCCCAACCCCCCTCACCCCGCCCTTGGCATCGACCATGGTGAGGCTCGCATTGGCGTCGCCGCCACCGATGACTTCGGTATCCTCGCGCATCCGGTCGAGACCATCGACCAAACCAAGGGCGACGCCATTGAGCGCATCGCCCGCTTGGTGGAAATCCGGAAAATCCGCACCCTCATCGTCGGCCTCCCTGTTCGCATGGATGGCAGCGAGGGCAACTCTGCCGCCAAGGTCCGCGCCTTCGCCGGGCTACTGCGCGAGCGCATTTCTAACATCCAACTCGTCTTCGTTGATGAAACACTAACCACCGCCAGCGCCGCGGCCAAACTCCGTGAAGCTGGACGAAAAGCCAAACAGCAAAAAGCGATCATCGACCAAGCCGCCGCCGTGGAAATTCTTAATAACTGGATGGAAAGCCTCGGTGGCCAGTGAGCGTTCCTCCAGCTCTGAGAGTGAGGAAATTCTACATGAGGCTGGAAAAGTGACCGTGAATTCCCGGTCCGTTAGATAAATAAAAACGGCGGACCTCTTTTGAGGTCCGCCGTTTTGTGATTCAGGAAGAAGGGACAGGAATGTCCCGGCACCTTACTTGTTGAGCACTTTCAGTTTCTTGATGCCGAATACGGCGTCATCACCGAGCTCTTCCTCGATGCGGAGGAGCTGGTTGTATTTCGCGATTCTATCCGAACGACTCATCGAGCCGGTCTTGATCTGGCCGCAGTTGGTGGCGACTGCGAGATCGGCGATGGTACTGTCTTCGGTTTCACCGGAGCGATGGCTGAGGACGGCGGTGTAGCTGTTTTCCTTGGCGAGTTCCACGGCGTCGAAGGTTTCTGTTAGCGAACCGATCTGGTTGACCTTGACGAGGATCGAGTTGGCGACGCCGAGCTTGATACCTTTGCTGAGGAAATCGACGTTGGTGACGAACAGGTCATCGCCGACGAGTTGGGTGGTCTTGCCGAGTTTGTCGGTGATGATTTTCCAGCCATCCCAATCGTTTTCCGCGCAGCCGTCTTCGATGGAGATGATCGGATAACGCTTCTGGAGGTCGGCGTAGAAATCGACGAGTTCGGCGGCGCTGCGCTCGGACTTATCGCCCTTTTTGAAGACATATTTCCCATCCTTGAAAAACTCGGAGGAGGCGACGTCGAGGGCGAAGGCGATGTCGGTGCCGACCTTGTAGCCGGCCTGTTCGATCGCCTGGCAGAGAACCTTCATCGCGTCCTCGACACCGTCGAGCTTGGGAGCGAAACCGCCTTCGTCGCCGACGGCGGTGGAGAGGCCGCGGTCGTGGAGAACCTTTTTCAACGAGTGGAAAACCTCGGCACCATAGCGGAGCGACTCGCGGAAAGTCGGTGCGCCGATGGGCACGATCATGAATTCTTGGAAGTCGATAGGCGCATCCGAGTGGGCACCGCCGTTGATGACGTTCATCATCGGGACGGGCAGCACCTTCGCGTTCGGGCCGCCGAGGTATTTGTAGAGCGGCACGCCGAGTTGGGCGGCGGCGGCTTTGGCCACGGCGAGGGAAACGCCGAGGATCGCGTTGGCACCGAGGCTCTTTTTCGTCGAGGTGCCGTCGAGAGCGAGCATGGTTGCGTCGATGGAAGCTTGCTCGGTGGCGCAGTAGCCAAGCAGCGCCGGGGCGAGGATGGCGTTGACGTTTTCAACGGCCTTGAGCACGCCCTTGCCGAGGAAGCGTGACTTGTCGCCATCGCGGAGTTCGACAGCCTCATGCTCGCCGGTGGATGCGCCGGATGGCACGGCGGCGCGACCGATTGCCCCGCCTTCGAGGTGGACATCGACTTCGACGGTGGGATTGCCACGGGAATCGATCACTTCGCGGCCGCGGATTTCAACAATGGTGGTATAGTCCATAATATAATTTACTGGTATGTGGATTGGCGGGTTTTTTGAGAGATTTCAGATTTTGAGTCGCAAGACATGAGACTTTAAGACACAAGATTAAGATAAAAGGTTGAGATGAGAACGCGTCTTCTCTTATGTCATCCCGTCTTATGTCTTGCGTCTTTAAGGATTAAAAGGACGGATCGAAGTGATGGTTAGGGGTTCCATGACTTCGGTTAGCTCGTCGCGGACCTGAACGATGTCGCCCGGCGCGCGGTTGAGGAGGGCCTTGCCGACTTCTGATAGATAAGAAACCGTTTTGGTTTCGGGAATGGAATCCCAGGCTCCTAACACCGTCATGACGATTTCAAAGCCAGCAGCATTGGTTAGGGTGACGACGGTGCCGATATTGACCTTGCTGGCGTCAGAGCCTTTGAAATCCGTGCCACGGGAATTGGTGATTTCCTTCTCCAGCGCGTTCCGGCGGTGGGCGAGATATTTCTCCAGATCCTTGGCGGACTTGTATTCGAAATTCTCGCGGAGGTCGCCATAGGAACGGGCGATTTTTACGTCGTTGAGGTTTTGAGGAATCTTGTTGCGGATCAGGTCGTCGAGTTCGGCCTTTTTCTTTTCGAGACTTTCCCAGGAGACGAGGAGGATTTCATCCGGGCGTTTCTGGTTGGCACCGCTGACGAGCTCGGCAGTTTCCGGGCGGGCCTTGATGATGCGGGCCATGAGGGATTTTTTCTCCAAGTCGCCGAAGACCGGGCAATCGAGCAGGCGACGGCCGAAATTGCGGGTCTCGTTGATGTCCATGATCGCGACGAGATCCGTTAGAAGAGTCTTGTCATCGCCGAGCAGAGACTGAAGGCGCGAGGTTTTTCGCGGGCCGTCCGAGAGGTGGTCGTTTTCCAGCAGATTGAGGACCGAGGCACCGACATCCGCGCTAAAAATTTCCTGCGACGGACCTTTGCGCTCGCGGCAGACCCAGATCAAAGCGTCCGGCCCAAGGGCGCGTCGGGCGATGGCGGAGCGGAGATGATTGACGAGAGCGGGCATCGAGTCACGCTCAAGCAGGATCCGTGCAATTTCCGTGACGCCGCGTGCGCCGACGCGATCGAAGACTTGAACGATCTTGCTGACCCAGTCCTCGGCAAAGGCGTCTGGGAAGGCTTCATAAACCGCGCGTTGGCGTCCGGATGGCAACGTGCCGGCCTCCTCGGCGAGGCGAGTCGTATCGGCAGAAAGCAGGAGGTCCGAGAGCCGGACGGCATTGGGATCGAGCTCGAGGGCCTTGGATGAGCCGATTACTTCGTCGCGGGCGGCGACGAGTTGGAGCGCTTGACCGAGCTGGACGCGAGCGGCTTTTTTCGCCCCTTCGTCGATGTCGTTGAGGAGGCGTTTGAGGGCATCCGTGTCATTTTCAAAAGCTCCGATGTCGGCGGCGATGGCCTCGAGGGCGCGGATCATGCCCTTGATATCGCGGGCGGCTTCGAAATCCGCGACGAGTGCTTCGGCCGGGCTGCGGTCGCCGACGCGAAGGACGATTGCATCGGTGCGTTTCTGGGGAACGGAGGCAAGGCGGCTCTCGCGGAGGGTTTTCTTCGTCACATCCCACCATTTTTTGAAATTCGCCTCAGGGATGACGGTGCCGGAGAGTTCCTTTTCCAAGGCGTCGCCCGTCATGCTGCCGCCGTGGCTTTCGAGGAGGTGGACGATGAGCTTGAGCGGGTCGCTTTTCACCAGAGCGCGGAGTTCCTCGATTTGCTCGATTTTTTTCGCGCGGAAATCTTCGGGGCCGATCCACTCGGTTTTTTGGAAGGCAAATTGAAGTTCCATCGTCTGGCCCGTCGATTTTTCGAAGTCGATGGTGACTTTTTTTGCCGGGAGATCCCAGTCGATCACCTTACCGGCACCGAAGGATTTATGAAGACAAAAGTTTCCGGGAGCCAACTGGGAAAGGCGCTCGCCGACAGGTTTAGGAATGCGGCCGGCCTCAACCAGCTTCGCCACGTCAGGATGCATGCGGCGGAAGATGGGAAGCCGAGTAGAAAAACGCAAGGCATTCCCTCGGGAAATCTGCTGGACCTGTTATTTCAAGGCTCGTCGGACACGGGCGGCGTGACGCGCGGCTGTGGCTGGCGTTCTGGCGTCAGGCCAGCATCAAGCGCCTGGTCGAGAGTCCGACAGAGCACTTTGATTTTTCCACGCCAGTTTTCCGGCACTTGGCTGAGCGGTTCATCGCCGGACAATTCCCCCGTAAAGATCGATTGCGCCTGCGGTCCGGTGATTTTCACGTTGAAGGCATCGCCATGGTGGCTGACCACGGCACGACCCTCGGCATTGGCAAAACAGGCGGCCTTGTCCGCGAAATTCGCGACCCGCGCCGGGCTGGGAGAACCAGTGGGCAGGATCGCAGCTTCGACCATTTCCCCGGTAAATGGCTTCTGCGGCAGCGGCGAGGCACCGAGTTTCAGCTTCACTTGCAGCGGTTTGCCCGCGCGGAAGGTCGAGATCACGACTTCCTCTCCGGGTTTGGAAACGCGCGGCAGTTCGCTGGCGGGCACCTGCAAGGTTTCTTCGCGAGGTTCCGAAATCTGGACGATCATTCCAGATTTCGCGTCGCGCACATTGTTTTCCTGGACGGTCTTGAGGCGCAGGACACGCATGGCCGAACCATCTGCTTGCGCGTGCCAACCGTCATCGGTCATGGACTCGATCCGGTCGGATTGACTGACGAGCACCAGTCCCTCAGCCGATGGCGCATTGACTGCCACTTGCGACTCGGGAGAATTGCGGAGCATCGGGAAAAGCGCACACAAGGCCCCGATTCCAGCAGCGATCCCGCCACCGATCAGGCAGCGCGCGAGCCATTTGTTCGGCCGGATCGCGGTGATATTGTTAGCCTCCGAGCCGGCGAGTTCGTCGAGCATGGCCTCGATCTCAAACTGGCCATTCTGACTCAAGGCCGGCGGCATCAGTCGGGCCATCGCGGCCTCAACAGCGGCGATGGGATCAGGCGCTTGCATGGCGGTCCTCCTTCACGCGGCGCAGTTCGTGCGCCAGTTGTTCCAATGCGTAGCGATAGCGCGAGGCCGCCGTATTGGGCGAAATCGCAAGGGTCTCTGAAATTTGCAAAAACGTAAGCCCGCCCCAGAATTTCATCACCACCACCTCACGCAACTTCGGGCTGAGATGCTGGACGGCTTCGCGCAGGATCACCGCTTCCTCGTCCTCTTCCAGCACCGGATCAAGCCAGACATCCTGGAAATCATTCAGATAGATAACCGATTCCTCACGCTTCCGGCGGCGGGTCTCGCTGCGATGGTGATTGAGGCCGCAGAAGCGGATGGTGGAAAAGACGAGCGGCAGATCCGGTGGCCCCTCGCCCTTGTCGGCTTGGTGATGCCACATCCGCAGGATCGCCTCTTGGACGAGATCCTCGGCATCCTGCCGGGAATTGCTCCAACCCCGCGCGAACAACAGCAGCCGCGGGCCGTTTTCGGCCAACCACTGTTTCCATGCGCTTGCGGGAGGATTCATCGTTCAGGAGAGAAAATGCCGTCTGGATGAGTTATTGTCTGAGAAATCGTAATCAGCCGAAAAACCGGATTTTTCCTGGAATCGGCGAGCGACCGAGTGCCATTTCCGCGTGTTGCTCGTCGGTGCAGGAGGAATTGATCGGAGCATCCGGGGTGGCGTCGTTGGACTGGAGATAGCCGTTTTCCAGCATCCATTTTTCCACTTCCTCGCCGCTGATGTCCGGCAGCATGTGGCCGTCGATTTCCACGCAGGGCGAGAGCGATTGGCCGCTGCGTTGCTCCATTTCCCAACGGAAAGCCGGATTCTTGATGATGTCCTTCTCTTCGTAGGGTAGTTCGTATTTCCGCATAATGGCGCGGACGCCTTCGCTCCAGCCGCAAAAGGTTTTGAGATAGGCGGTGATTTTCGGGGATGGTTCAGACATGTCGTTAATGGTTGGTGGTAGAATAGAGCGCGGATGCGAAACCGCAAGCGTGGAAGAACCCTCGAATTGGCGCTTGGAAATCGGCTCCCCCGCCGCTACTCACAGACTTATGCACGACGCCCGCATCGACGCCCTCGCCCGCCAACTGGTCCGCTATTCCACCTCCCTGAAAAAGGGCGAAAAGGTCCTCATCGACCTCCACGACGTGCCCGACTCCATCGGCCTCGCCCTCATCCGCGAGGCGCGGGCCAAGGGTGCGCTGCCATTCATCAAGCTCCACCAAGGCCGCCTCACCCGCGAGATGATGAAGGGCGCGGATGACGGCCAGTATGAAATCATCGCCAAACACCTGCTCGCGGAAATGAAGGACATGGACGCCTACATCGCCATCCGCGGCGGCCTGAACATCGCCGAAAACTCCGATGTCCCAGCGGAACGGATGAAGCTCGCCATGAAACACATGCGCCCCGTCCTCGACCACCGCGTCAAGAAAACCAAGTGGTGCGTCCTGCGCTGGCCCACCCCCTCCATGGCGCAGCAAGCAGGCATGAGCACCGAGGCCTTCGAAGACTTCTACTTCAAGGTCTGCCTGCTCGACTACAAGGCACTCGTTCCCGCCATGAACGCGCTCAAAGCCCTGATGAACAAAACCAACGACGTTGAAATCATCGGCCCCGACACCCATCTCAAGTTCTCCATCAAGGGCATCCCCGCCCTTGCCAGTGGCGGAAACTACAATGTCCCAGACGGCGAAGTCTTCACCTCCCCCGTCCGCGATTCCGCAGAGGGCCACATCTTCTACAACGCCCCCACCATCTATCAGGGCATCCCCTTCGACGGTATTCGGCTAGAGTTTTCAAAAGGCAAAATCGTCAAGGCCGAGGCCGGCGCCAAGACCAAGCAGCTCAACCAGATTCTCGATAGCGACGAGGGCGCGCGCTACATCGGCGAGTTCGCACTCGGCTTCCACCCAATCATCCGCGAACCAATGCGCGACATCCACTTCGACGAGAAAATCGCCGGCTCCTTCCACTTCACCCCCGGCCAAGCCTACGAAGATGCCGACAATGGCAACCGCTCGCAAGTCCACTGGGACATGGTCAGCATCCAACGCAAAGACTGGGGCGGCGGCGAGATCCGCTTCGACGGCAAACTCATCCGCAAGGACGGCGTCTTCCTGCCCAAGGCCCTTGAAAAGCTCAATTGGTGACGGGCGAGTACATTTTCACCTTCACCCGCTGCGACTCCAAAGCCGAGCCCAAGGGTAAGTCGAAGCCAAATCCAGCATCCGCAAATCCCCGCCGGTAAGGCCGCTTTCACCGGCTTGAGAATACCGGGGCGCCTCTCGCTTTCCAACGCGGCGAAATAGCGGTTGCCCGCCTCTAAGTACCGCATTTAAATTTCCCCACCTCATGGCCATCTCCATCAACACTCAGAATCCCGCCGATCTGCTGATCGAAATCAAAAAAGCAATCGACGACAAAGTCATCGACACCTGGTCCTACGATAAGGATGGCGACTTCACCCACACCGCAGAATCCCTGCGGGACCAAGCCTGGCTGGAGTCGGAAGTCTCCACCGTCCTAAAGTTCAAGATCCTCGGCAAATCTGGGGAAAAAATGAGCAGTTCGCTTTACGCAAGCTACCACGGCAGATTTTCCCAAATGCTGCTCGCCCATTTCAAGCACGAGATCTATTCCATCACCTTAACGTGAATCGCTTGGTTTGAAAAAAGCGGGTGCATCTGTTCACCCCAAGCGTTGCCGGGCCGGACGAGCTGTTTGGAAGTTCCAACAAGCCGTGGGATTTCGCCAATTCGATCGTGCGAACTGAACAATCATCGCGATGGGGCAGGACTTTCATCATGGGATTTTCAAAATAGACTGTTGCGCTGGGCCCGGCCAGGTGAGAACGCACGCCACCTGATTTACTTGATGGCTGAATCTCGCGCGGTTGGCGGGGGTGGCTTGGAAGGCTTCCGCCACGGCGGCGCATTTTCCTTCCCTTGCATTTCCCGTGGCCGCATCCCAGTTTCCCGCCCGCGCTTTTTTCTGTCACATGGACTACTCCACGCTCATCTCCAAACGCCGCGACCGTTTCTCGGAATTGTCCGAAGCCATCGGCGATCCAGAACTTTTTGCCGACCCCAAGCGCGCCACCGAGATCCTCCGCGAACACGGAAAACTCAAGCAAACCCTCGCGCTCTGGGATAAAATCGAAGCCGCCAAACGCCACCTCGTCGATAATCTGGAACTCGCCAAGTCCGACGACCCGGACTTTTCCGCAATGGCCACCGAGGAAATTCCCGGCCTTGAAATGGAAATCGCCCAACTCGCCACCGACCTCCAATACGCCTTGCTCCCCGCCGATCCGAACGAGGATCGCGACGCGCTGATCGAGATCCGCGCCGGGGCCGGGGGCGATGAGGCATCACTCTTCGCCGCCGAGCTAATGCGGATGTACCAGCGCTATTCCGACCTCCGTGGCTGGAAATGCGAACACCTCGGCAGCAGCCCGTCCGAAGTCGGTGGCTTCAAGGAGGTCATCCTCAAAGTCACCGGGCAGGAGGTATTCCGTTATTTGAAATACGAATCCGGCGTCCACCGCGTCCAGCGCGTCCCGGCCACCGAGACCCAGGGCCGCGTCCACACCTCCACCGTCACCGTCGCCGTGTTGCCGGAAGCGGAGGAAGTGGATGTCGAACTGAAACCCGAGGACCTGCGCATCGAAGTCTGCCGTGCAGGTGGCGCAGGCGGTCAGCACGTCAACCGCACCGAGTCCGCTGTGCAGATTTTCCACCTACCCACCGGCCTTTACGTTCGCTGCGAGGACGGCCGCTCGCAGATTAAGAATAAGGAAATGGCGCTGCAAATCCTCCGCTCCAAGCTATACGAACAGAAGCTCCGTGAGCAACAGGAAGCCTACTCCAGCCACCGCCGCTCGCTCATCGGCTCCGGTGATCGCTCGGAAAAAATCCGCACCTACAATTTCCCCCAGTCTCGCATCACCGACCATCGCATCGGCTTCACCTCGCACAATCTAGCAGGCGTGATTGCTGGCGATTTAACCGAATTTACCCAAGAACTCCAGAAGACCGAGATGGACGAACGCCTGGCAGAGGCTGGAATGTGAATCACGTCGCAAGCCCCCAATTTCTTGACACCCACCGCGCGGGAAAACACGCTCACGGTCATGGCAAATGACGCTTCTTATTTCGCTGGCCTCGACATCGGCGGCACCACGGTCAAGGCGGTTCTGGTCAATCAGCTCGCCGAGCAGGTGGGGCCGTTAGCAGAAGTTAGAAGCCTGGTGAAAAATGGCTACGAGGCAACCTTCGGCCAGCTTGACAACGCGCTCGACCAACTCGCCACCGGGGCCGGAATCGCCCGCAGCGCCATCGCCGGGATCGGCCTAGACGTCCCTGCACCGAGCAGCGACGGGGTGATCTGGGGCCGCGCGAATCTCGGTGAAGACTGGGTCGGCACGGACATTCGGGGAAAACTCGCCGCCCGCACCGGCGTCCCAGTTCACATGACTAACGACGGCAACGCCGCCGCACTCGGCGAATACGCGCTCCGCCCCGCGCACTCTGGCAGCTTGTTGTTAGTGGCACCGGGCACCGGCCTCGGCGGCGGCTTCGTGCTCCCCGGTGGCAGCGGCTTCGAGGGGGCGAACGGCTTAGCGCTGGAAGTCGGTCACATCAGCGTGCCGTTCCGCGAGGACGATGGCGAACTGCCGCTTTGCTCATGCGGACTCAAAGGCTGTTTGGAGGCGTGGGTCTCGCTAGTCGCCTTGCGCCGCCGCCTCCGCCTCGAACTCGCAAAACCGGAATGGGCGGACCACGCCCTGAATGCGGGCGACACCCCGGTCGAGGAAAAAGCCTTTAAACTCCGCGAGTTTGCGGAACAGGGCGACCCGCTCGCCGTCCAGATTTTCAAACAACAGGGCTTCGTCCTCGGTTACTGTATCGCCGACATGGTGCGCTCCTTGGATCCCGGCCTCGTCGTGATCGGCGGCGGCCTAGCAGAAACCTCTTTCCGCGATCTCTACATGACATGGATTCAGGAAGGCTTCATCGAACGCGCGTGGCCGGTCTATCGCCACAGCCCGCTGGACCCTGACCAAGTGACCACCCGCTTCGAGTGGGCCATCGGCGGCGACGCCGCAGCCGCCATCGGCATGGCCTACACAGCTCTGGAGCGGTTCAGCATAGGTTGAGATCCCAGAGTCCAGAAACAAGAATCCCGATGAAGACGCAGGGAGGAGATTCCTCTACCTCCGGAGTCTGGATTCTGAATCTAGATTCTAACTTTCTTCGCTCCGCGCCACGCATGTCCGAAGAACGCGGCGGCGAAGATGAACATGAAGAACGAGAAGAATTGCCCTTTCGTTAGAATGCCGACCATCGCGGCGTCCGGTTCACGGAATTGCTCGCCGCAGATGCGGAAAATCGCATAGAGCGCGAAAAACAGCCCCGTGATAAGCCCATGTGGTGCTTTGGGAAATTTCACCCGCACGCCCCACAGGATGACGAACAGCAGCAACCCTTCTAGCAGACCTTCGTAGATCTGCGATGGATGGCGTGGCTGAAGGAATGGTTCAATGGCTTGCGTGACATTTACCGAGTGGCGCTGCGTATCGAGCATCGCTTTAAACAACTCGGATCTCGCCGACGCGTAGTCAGCGTCTGTCGCGCTCGCCAGCGCCTGATAGAGCGGACCGAGTTTCGGCTCGGCATGGACCGCAGCGGCGGCGGCGGCATCAAAGCTCATGGCTTCCGGCGCACTGTTATCGAGGAAGGCTAGAGGAAATTTCACCGCCCATGAGACGCCATAGGTGACCCGGCCATAGAGTTCGCCGTTGATGAAATTCGCCATCCGTCCGAAGAACAATCCCAGCGGCCCCACCACGCACAGGCCATCGCTCAGACCGGCCCAAGACACCTGGTGCTTTTTCGCATAGAGCCAGGTGAAAATAGCCAGTCCGAGGATCCCGCCATGGCTCGCCATGCCGCCCTCCCATACGCGCACTACCAGCAACGGATCATGCATCAATTTCTCCCAACCCGATCTCGGGATTTCATAAAATAAAATGTAGCCCAAACGCCCACCCAGAAACACCCCGAACATCGCCGACGCCGCAATGAAATCCGCCGTTTGCTCCGGCTTGAGCACCCACATCCCGCGCCGTGCGAGCCGCCGCAACAGCAGGAAACCGACGATGAAGCCGCACAAATACGCCAACCCATACCAGCGCAATGCCAGGTTGCCATGGATCGGCAACGCGATCGGATTCAAATCATGCACATAATAAGCAAGCACGCGCGAAGCACATACCATCCCCGCCCGCCCGGCAAGCGTCTTTGCCCTGTATCAAGCCCGGCCAGTCTGAGACATGAAACCTCGCCACCCTTGGCCTTGCCCATGTCTTCTGCCATGCAGGCCGTTTTCTATCAGATCATTTGCTTTCACCCACTGCCCGCAGAATTGCCGTGACTTGAAAAATCCCCAAACATTCGGATTGTCATCCGGCTATGACTTCGGTAGCGATCTGGCGCAATGACGTTGCAATCCTGCCAAAATCGTTGGGCGCGCCTGATCGCGCCTCTCGTTTGGCTGGCTGTCATTCAGGTCTTCGTCATTTCCCTCTTGGCGTCCTCGCCAGATTTGCACGAGCGCTGCCACTCGGATTCACATGAATCCGACCACCACTGTCTCGCGACGGATCTCCAATCCGGCACCGTCGATCAAACGGTGATCGTGCCGGTGGTCGCGCCGGACTTCCAGCCAGTTCTCATCGCGACGGTGACGGTTTCCGCCATCGTCCGTCACACGTTGCCCCACCATTTGTGCGGCAGCCTGCTCGCACACGGGCCACCTGTGATTGCTTGATCGAATGAATCCGTATTGCAGGGACAATGTCTGTCCTTGCGACTAACTGACGTGGCCATAGCCATGTCTTTTTCCAAATTCTTCATCATGCAAACTTATGTTTTTCCACAAATCTATACCTATCTTCATCACCAGTATTCTCATTTCCATCCATCTCCAAGCCGAGGAACCCGCAGCTTCACCTACTTCTAACGAAGCCATTCAAAAACAACTCCTTGAGATGCAAAAAAGCATCCAAGACATCCAGACCCAGCATCACGCGGAAATCGACGCCTTGAAAAAACAAATCACCGACCAGCAAACGGTCATCGATTCACTCAAGCCACCCGCTCCTGCAATCCCCGACAGCCCGCTTGCTCCGGCAAATTCGCCACCCGCATTTCCGACCAGCGACCCGGCGGTCGTTACTCCATCGGCTGGCGTGCTTCCGGCCGCCAATGCAACTGCACCATCCGGTAATTTATTCCCCACTACGGACTCCTCGGTAGTCGCAGGCTCACCCGCGACCGAGCCCACTCCCGGCTTGATCCCAGCGCCGGGATTGATCGGCGGCACTGGCGGCGCGGCGAAAGGAAGTTATCTTAACATCTCGTTCGATTCGGTTTTCGTCGGCGCTGCTTCCAGCTCCAGCGACCTCGGCGCGCTCGAAGTGGGCGATCACGATCCACAGCAAAACGGCTTCAACGCCCGCAATGTAGAACTCGCGCTCGATGGTGCGGTGGACCCGTATTTCGAGGGCTTCGCCAACATCGTTTTCAAGCTCGATAACCACAACGAAAGCACCGTGGAAGTCGAGGAGGCTTTCGGCCAAACCACCTCGATGCCCTACGGCTTGCAGGTAAAGGGCGGGCAGTTTTTTACCCCCTTCGGTCGCATCAATCCGACCCACCCGCACACTTGGGATTTCATCGATGCGCCGTTGGTGCAGGGAAGGTTGTTAGGATCGGACGGATTGCGCGGCGTCGGTGCGCAAATCGCATGGGTCATCCCCACTCCGTTTTACGCGCAGGCCTTGCTTGCGGTGCAGAACGGTGAGGGAAACACCGGCTATTCCTTCCGCAATCCGGGGGATAGCGGAACGTTCTTCGGGCGGCCCACCATTGACCGCCAGACCGGCAGCGTGTCGGATCTCGTCTTCACGCCACGGCTCGAAGCGTCGTTCGATCTCACCTCCACGCAGACGATCCTCACCGGCGTCTCCGCTGCCTTTGGACCGAATGACACCGGGGAAAACGCGAGCACGCAAATCTACGGCGTCGATCTGTTTTACAAATGGAAACCCGCCGACGCGGAAGGCGGCTGGCCCTTCGTGAAATGGCAAAGCGAGGCAATGTTCCGGCGCTTCGAAGCCGGGCGCGGACTCGGCGATGCCTTCCCCGCCGCAGAAACCTTCAACGACTGGGGAGCCTATTCCCAAGTCGTTTGGGGCTTCCACAAAGGCTGGGCCGCCGGACTGCGTGGCGACTATATGAACATGGAAAACTCCGCCATCACCAATGACCCGCTACGCCAGAGCCGCTATCGCATTTCCGGCGATCTAACGTGGTATCTCTCCGAGTTCTCAAAACTCCGCCTGCAATACAACCACGACATACTCAAGTCCAACGACTTCCTGCCCTCCAGCGAAGAAGACTCGGTCTTTCTCATGTATGAAATCGCCCTAGGTGCCCATGGTGCCCACAAATATTGAACTCCAACAGATCACAAACTAACTCCTATGAAATTAAATGTAACTATCCTGTTAGCGGCGCTCGTTTGCACCGCCCATGCCAAGCTCAACGTCGTCACCACGCTGCCCGACTACGCCGCCCTCGCCCGCGAAATCGGCGGCGACCTCGTCGATGTCACCGCCATGGGGAAACCCACCGAAGATCCCCACTTCGTCGATGCACGACCGAGCTTCATCGTGAAACTCCGCACGGCCGATGTCTTGATCGAAGGCGGTGCCGAGTTGGAAATCGGCTGGCTGCCACCGCTGCTCCAAACCGCGCGGAATTCCAAAATCGAAGTTGGCGCATCCGGCCGCGTGCAAGCATCCGAAGGCGTTCATTTACTCGATGTGCCCGCCACGCTCACCCGTGCCGCTGGCGATGTCCATGCCTCGGGCAATCCACATTTCATGGTGGACCCGATCATTGCCAAGGCCGTCGCCGCGCACATCGCCACCGCATTCGCTGCCGCCGATGCAGCGCACGCGGCCACCTATCAGGCGAACAATCAAAAGTTCACCGCCACCATCGATGCAAAACTCCAAGAATGGGGCCGCGCCATGCTGCCGTTCCGTGGCCAACACGTCGCCGCCTATCATGACGACTGGCTCTACTTCGCCCATCGCTTCGGACTCGATGTGAATGTTTTCCTCGAACCAAAACCCGGCGTCCCGCCCTCGCCCGCACGTCTCGCCGAGGTCATCGGTTTAATCAAAGCCAACAACATCAAGGCCATCATCGTCGAGCCCTATCACAATCGCAAGATCGCCGAGAAAGTCGCCTCCTCAACTGGCGCGAGCGTCGTCGATGCCGCACAGTATCCAGAAGCCCTGCCGAACACCACGACGTATATCCAACTGATCGACGTCTTGGTTGCCCGCATCACCACAGCCCTTAAACACTGATACCATGTGGGAAGTCATGATGTGGCCGGTAATGGCCTGTGTATTGTTGCCTGGACTGCTCGTTTACCTCGGGCTGCACGTCGTCCGACGGGGAATCATTTTCATCGACATCGCGATGGCGCAGATGGCCTCGCTTGGCGTCTGCTTCGCGGTGATGAAACACATGGACCCCAGCGGACCCGTGACGTTTTGGATCTCCCTCGGCTTCACGGTGCTCGCCGCCGCACTATTCGCCTTCACCGGCAAGCGCAGTGGCGAGGTGCCGCAGGAGGCGATCATCGGTATATCTTATGTCGTGGCCGCCGCTGCCTCGGTGATTTTGCTAAGCTTCTCCACCGAGGGCGATGAGCAGATCAAGAACATGCTAATCGGTAACATTTTGCTAGTGACGAAGGAGGAAATCTTCCGGACGCTCGCCTTGTTTGTCGGCGTGGGGATCTTCCATTGGCTTGCACGGAAAAAATTCATGCAACTCTCGTTTTCGCCCAAGGAAGCCGCGGCTACCGGCATGCGTGTGAAGTTATGGGATTTCCTATTCTATGCCACATTTGGTTTAGTGGTCACTAGTTTTGTGCAAATCGTCGGAGTGCTGCTAGTATTTACCTATCTCATTGTTCCGGCCACCTGCGGCATCCTCGTGGCCAAGCGCTTCGGGGTGCGCTTGGCCATCGGCGTCGCACTCTCGCTCATCGGCGGGGTGAGCGGACTGGTGATTTCATTTTACCAAGATCTTCCCTCCGGCGCGGCGATCGTCTGTGTCTTCGGCGTGTTGCTGTTACTGGTGGGAAGCATTTCCGCGTGTTTGAATCGCAAATAAGGAGGAGAGAGCGCCGTTACTAGGCACTCCAGCTACAAACTGTAGTCGCTGACTCACCGATCACCACCACATTCCGCGCTCGACCAGCGTCCGGCACCGGCCCATCATCTTTGCCATACCGATGCCCGGCTTCGATAACCCTCCTACTTTCCCCACCTTTCACGAAGCCCTGCGTTACTGGTTCAAGCTCGGCTGCATCAGCTTCGGCGGGCCGGCGGGGCAGATCGCGATCATGCACAAGGAACTGGTGGAAAAGCGCCGCTGGATTTCCGAGAGCCATTTCCTCCACGCGTTGAATTTCTGCATGTTGCTGCCCGGCCCGGAAGCCCAACAGCTCGCGACCTACCTCGGCTGGCGGCTCCACGGCTGGCGCGGTGGGGTGGCGGCGGGCGTGTTGTTCGTGCTGCCATCGGTGTTCATTCTGCTAGGTCTGAGCTGGCTCTACATGGCGGGCGGGCATCTGCCATGGCTGGCGGCGATGTTTTACGGCTTGCTCCCGGCCGTGATTGCGGTGGTGGCGGAGGCGGTGTTGCGGATCGGGAAAAAGGCGCTGAAAAGCCCGACCCTGTGGGCGATGGCGGCGGCCTCGTTCGTGGCGATCTATTTTTTCCAAGTCTCCTTCGTCCTCATCATCGGGGCGGCGGCCTTGATCGGCTGGATCGGGAAAACCACCGCCCCTTCACAATTTCCCGCTGGCAAGGGCCATGGTTCTAGCAGCGATCTAGCAGAGGAAAATTTCCTCATCCTGCCACCATCGCCCGCGCCGTCGTGGAAGCGGGCGGCGGGCATCTTAACAGTTTGCGGAGTCCTCTGGTGGCTGCCAATTTTCGCGCTCGGCCTGTGGCTCGGCAGGGACAGCACGGCCTACGGGCAGGGCGTTTTTTTTAGCAAGGCGGCGATGGTCACTTTCGGCGGAGCCTATGCGGTGCTGCCCTACGTCGCCCAGCAAGCGGTGGAGAAATACGGCTGGCTCTCGCACCCGCAAATGATGAGCGGGCTGGGGCTGGCGGAGACCACGCCGGGGCCTTTGATTATGGTATTGCAGTTCGTGGGCTTCGTCGGCGGTTGGCAACATCCGGGTGCGCTTACTCCGTTAGGCGGCGCAATGGTCGGCGCATTGGTCACGACTTGGGCGACCTTTGTGCCGTGTTTCTTGTTTGTCTTTCTCGGTGCGCCGCATGTGGAAAAACTCCGCTCGCAGCCACGCTTGGGGGCGGCTCTAATGGCGATTACCGCCGCAGTCGTCGGCGTGATCCTCAATCTCGGAGTGAAGTTCACCACCCACGCGCTCTGGCCGGAACCGACGCCGCGATTCGACGCCTTCGTCGCCGTGGTGGCGGTGGCCGCATTCGTAGCGATGCAGCGGTTCAAGGTCGGACTGATTCCGGTGATCGGTGCCTGTGCGGTGTTGGGAATGATCTGGAGGCTGGTTTGAGGAAAAGCGGAACAACCCGCCGGCCCGCGGATAAATCCACCGTGATTTCCGCCATTGCAATGCGGGCAGGAAAGCTAAAAACTCGCCCACCATGCGCAACGAAAACCTCGCCTCCGCGCCAGCAAAACCCCTGCCACGCAGACTTATCCACATTCTCTGGCTCACCCTCCGCTGGTTGCTACTACTCGGCGCACTCGCTTGGGCGGTCGGCGCACTGTGGTACGATTTCCCCGTCGCGGGTATCCGTCATCCGCTAGCCATTGTCTTTGGCTTGGGTGCCTTGGCCGTCGCAATAAAGAAAAAGCGGTGCGGGATGACGGGCGTGGCCTTGGCCATCGCACTGGTGGTGGGATGGTGGTTCACCCTGAAACCTAGCAACACCCGCAACTGGCAAGCGGATGTGGCGGAGACGGCATGGGGGGAAGTAAATGGCGATGTCGTCACTCTCCACAACATCCGCCACTGCGACTATCGCAGCGAGGAGGACTACACCGTGCGGTGGGAAACCCGGACTCTGCATCTCTCGCAACTAACAGGAGTTGATATCGGCATCGACTATTGGGGTTCGCGCTACATGGCGCACCCGATGCTTAGCTTCATCTTCGCGGACACGCTGCCAGTCACCATGTCCATCGAGACCCGCAAGGAAACGGGCGAAACCTACTCGGCCATCGGCGGGCTCTATCGGCAATACGAGCTCATCTATCTGGCCACCGACGAGCGCGACAGTTTCCGCGTCCGGACGAACTATCGGAAAGGCGAGGAAATCTATCTGTACCGTACCACCTCCACTGCGGATGAAGCCCGTGAGCGGTTCATCGAATATATCAACACCATGAATGCCATGCGGGATCATCCGCGTTGGTATAATGCCATTACCACCAACTGCACCACCGCCATCCGCTCGCAGCATGATGCCAGCAAACGCGCACCCTTCGACTGGCGGATGCTGGTCAACGGCTTCATGGACGAACTCCTCTACGACAAGGGCGAAATCGTCACCGATGGACTGCCATTCCCCGAGTTGAAAAATCGCGCGCTTATCAATGATGCCGCCCATTCTGCCGACCAGTCCCCGGATTTTTCCAAACTCATCCGCGTAGGGCGCCCCGGCTTCGGGAAAGAGTGAGGGAAGACAGTTACGGTCTCCTCCCTACCACTTCATCAAGTGCCAGAAGACTCGGACAATAAAGTCCCGGCTCCTTATTGAGCAGCCTTGCCATCCGCAGCCCTCTTTTTCGAAGGCCTCCAAAGCGGCGACGATGGGTGCCATCCTCTGCGATCGTTCTCGAAGAACCTCGAAGCCCAGTGACAATGAACTCGTCTCGCGGCGGGTCGGATCCAAGAGCTCTTCCAAGCTCTCGCGTTCCTTGCGGAATTTTCCGCTGAGCGAGAGTGTAAGATTTTTTGTGTAAATAGTTTTTTATCTTTCCGTCAATCTCCAGGCGACTGGAAAACAGCCCGTCGATGATATGGTTAACCCGTCGGAAAAATCCAAGCCCACGCCGGTGTAAACTGGCGTGGGTTTTCTCGTTTCTGGCTGCGCCTGCATAAGTTATGCCACAAAGTTCATGCGTCAATGGCGTCTGCTAGAACCTCGTCCTTGCGACGGAAGTTTCTGCCATAGACGATTTCAAAAAGAGGCGTGGCCATCAGCGTGGTGACGATGGCCATCATGACGAGGATGGAAAACAACGGCTTGCCAATCACGCCAGCCTGAAGGCCGATGTTAATGATGATTAACTCCATCAACCCTCGCGCGTTCATCAGGCTTCCCACGGCGAGAGCGGTGGCGTTGTTTTCCCCGTTCAGTCTAGCGGCTGCCCAACAGGCCACGCCCTTGCCGAGTATCGATGCCAGCAGGATGGCGATGGCGGGCATTAGATAGGTGGGATCGAACAACACATTCATTTGGGTTTTCAGACCGGAAAAGGTAAAGAACATCGGCAGCAGAAATACCACGGTGAACGGCTCGATTTTTTTCCGCAACTCCTTGGCGAAGATCCCGCGTGGCATCGCAATGCCGAGGATGAATCCGCCGAACACCGCATGGACTCCGATAAAGTCGGTGTACCATGCAGAAACACAGAAAAGCGCCAGCACTACCGCCATCATCGCTTGGGATACATTCCCTGCTTTTTCCGCTTTGCGACCGAATCCGGCTAGCAATTTTCGCCCGACTGTTAGCATCGCCACTCCGTAAATCAGCGCCCCTCCGATGGCTACATACTGCGGCGCGATTTTAATGCCTAACACCACCAGCGGCTGCGTCGCCCCGAACGTGGCTAGCACGATTGCCAGCACGCACCAGGCAGCCGCATCGTCGATGGCACCTGCCGCCAGCGCCAGCGTGCCGAGCGAGCTGCCGGAAAGTCCGCGTTCGGAAATGATTCGCGCCAGCATCGGGAAGGCGGTGATCGCGATGGCTGCGCCGAGGAACATCGCCGCCTGATAGTATTGGGTATTTGCCGAGAACAACCCAGGGACATGGATCAGCCACAGGGTCAGCAAGCCGCCGATGATGAAAGGCACCACCATCCCAGCGATGGAGACACAGGCCGCACTGCGCGCCCGCGTGCGGAAGAGCGAGGTCTGAAACTCAAGGCCGACGAGAAACATGTATAGACCCACACCGAGTTGGGCTCCCACTTCCAGCACCACGCGGCTTTCTTTAGTGAAAATCAGCGCCGTGGATTCCGGCCACAGCCACCCCAGCAGCGACGGCCCGAGGATCACGCCTGCGATCATTTCCCCCACTACCTGCGGCTGGCCGACTTTCTTCGCGACGATACCCACCAGCCGGCAGGCCAAGAGGATCACCGCCATTTGAAGAAAGAAAGAGGCGGGAATGGTCTGCATGGGAGGACTTTCTACCGCCCTGACCGAGTTTGGCAACCTTGATGGTTCTCATGCGGGTTTGCACTTCACCGATCACATCATTTTAGTCCTTGATTCCGCGGATCCAGGCATTGCGGAAGCGGACCGGATTTCCATGATCTTGCAGGGAGATCGGTAGCTTGTCGGCATGAGCCTTGTATTCAGACGCCGCGTGCGGCCCCATCCAGCCAGTGCCGCCGCTGAGGATGACGTGATCTTGGACCAGCACGCCATTGTGGATGACGGTGAAAGTGGCCCTCCGGACGACCTGCCCTTTGTCATCGAAAAGCGGCCGGTGGAAGATGATGTCATAACTCTGCCATTCGCCGGGCTTGCGGCAAGCGTTCGCCAGCGGCTTGCTGCGGCCATAGAGGGCGCTGGCCTGACCGTCGGCGTAGGTCTGGTTTTCAAAACTGTCGAGCACCTGGACTTCGTAAGTTCCCATCAGAAAAACCCCGCTGTTGCCGCGGCCCTGGCCATCGCCCGCAGGCTTTGCCGGCGCGGCCCACTCGATATGAAGCTGGCAGGAACCGAAGCTTTCCCGGGTCTGGATGTAGCCTGCCCCCCGGACGGATTCGAGCGCGCCATCGACGACTTTCCACTTGCTGGCATCGCCCTTGGTGTCGGTCCAGTTGGCTTGTAACGATTTTTCGGCGCCGTCGAACAGCACGACGGCATCGGAGGGCGGCGCGAAAAATCCAGCGGGTTCGCCCGGAGTTACTACGGGGGGCAATGGCTGTTTGGTGACATCGGTCTCGTGGACTTTCACGCCGTCGATGAACATGTAGAGCGCGTCCTTGCCGTCCTCGTCCTTACGGGTCTCGGTGGTGATGACCGGCTTGCTCATGTCTTCATTGCCGGGGGCTGCGGCTGAGGACGCGATAAGCGCGGCGAGTGAGAGACATGCGGAAATCAGAGATCGTTGCGGGTATGTTTTCATGAGATTCACAGGACTACGCGCGGCGGGGACCATTTCTTAGTCAATGTGACTGGATGTCGTGGAGTTGTTTGGAGAGCGATGTCATGAGCGCTTTGTGCTCGGGATGGGTCGCTAGGTTATGATATTCCAATGGATCATTGCTGTGATCGTAGAGTTCAATACCGAGTTGGCCCTCCGCCCACTCGGTGTAGCGCCAGCGGTCGGTGCGGATGCTGCGCCCCATGTTCTTACCGCGGGTGACTTGGGTGAAGGCGGCGGTCTTTCCTGGCAGTGCCGGGTCATCCAGCAGTTTGCGGAAACTTTTCCCGTCTTGAGGCTCTGGTGGGGTTAGCCCGCAGAGGTCGGTGAGAGTGGGATAAATATCCACGAACTCGACGATACCCTTGGCATCTTTACCCATGCCTTTCATTCCGGGTGCCCAGACGATGAGCGGGGTGCGGGCGCAGAGTTCGAAGATCGTCACCTTGTTCCACCAACCATGTTCGCCGAGGTGATAGCCGTGATCCCCCATCATCACCACGATGGTGTTGTCCCAGAGCTTGAGGCGATCTAACGTATCGAGGAGTTTTCCGATCTGTGCGTCGGTGAAACTGATGCCAGCAAAGTAGGCGCGGCGGAACTCCTTACGCTCCTGATCGGTGAACGACTTGAAGGCATTCTCATTAGGAATCGCCAGAGGCAGCTCGGCGGAGCGGTCTGCGGGTTCCTTCGCGAGTTGGATGCCTTCGAGCGGATAGAGATCAAAGTATTTCTTCGGGGCGAAGAATGGATCGTGTGGCTTGTGAAAGCCCATTCCGATAAAAAAGGGCGCGACTTTGTGATCCTCTATCAACTTGATCGCCGTGGCAGCGTTTTGGCCATCCGGTTGATCTTCATCCGTGCCGTTCGCGGAAAGCCATTGGCACCAGGCGAGTTTGCCACCAGTTAGGTTCCGGCCCTCCCCGGTTTTCCCGAGTTTTGTAATCACTCCATTGCTGAACTCCGTGTAGGCTTTCGGATCATTGAAGAGCATCGGTTTTCCCGCAGCATCCACACCGGCATGGGTGATCTTGCCGATGCTGGCGGTGAAATAACCGTTTTGTTTGTAGAGTTGCGGGAGGGTGACGAGATCGGGTTTTTCAAGCCGCAGAACACTCTCGTTGCTGAAGATACCGGTGTGGTCCGGGCGGAGCCCGGTGAGAAACGAGGAGCGGCTTGCATTGCACACGGGATACTGGCAGTAAGCGCGTTCGAAACGGACCCCTTTCGCCGCGATGCGATCAATGTTAGGTGACTTGACCTGGGTGTCGCCATAACACCCGAGGCTGGTTCTCAAATCATCAGCCACGATGAATAGCACATTCATCCGCGGAGCCGCGGCACAGGCGCACCCAACCATGCCGACGGCGAAGATCACGGAGCGGAAGAAATGATTTGTCATCGGATGGTTAGCCATGGTGTCTTCAACGGTGTTACTCGATCAGGATCGCGTTTGCCTGTTCCGTAGGCGAGAAGAATCGGAGTGGCTCCTTCGGTGAGTGGCGTGGTGAGATAAATGACTTTAAACCCATAGTCCTCCTCCAGTTTTTTTGCAAAAGGAAGCATGATTTCCCTTGAATGATACTCATCATCACCGGTGATGAATACGACTGTTGGTTTGTCTTTTACAATTGCTCCAGCCTCATGGGAAGGCTCTGCATGGGATGGCTGTGCGTATGCAAAGAAAAGATAAGATGTTAGCGCGAGCGTAGAAATTGCGAATTTTGTATTCATTATTCGGATGCTGCTGGAGATTTGCTTTGGCCGTAGTGTTTTGCCTCGTCGAGCGTGATCATCTTGCGGCTGGCTGTGGCGGACTCGATTTGTTTGATCATGGCATCCCACTTCTCTTGGAACTTTCCGGCATTGACTGCCTTGATTTTTGGCAGAGCGTATTGGGCATTGGCTCCATATTTTGGCAGCACATCCATGAGCATACGGATTTTGAATCCGGCCTTACCGGTTTCGACCTCTAGCGCGTCGAAGGCGGCCTCAATTCCGCCTTGGATGTTGAGGCTGGCAAGAATCGAGATCGCTCCGGTCTTGGGTCCCATATTGTGATAGGAGTGATAAGTCAGATCCTTGTCGTCGATGATGTAAGCGACCTTGTCGGCTACCAGGTAAAAGTCCTCAAGCGGAACATGCGCGATCAAGGTGATGCCAAAGATTCGCGCGCTGGCGCGCTTGTGGTCGAGCAACTTGAGCGCTGCAGCATAAAACAGTTTCTTGTCCTTTACCAATCCGGCCGCGTACGGATCGGCGCAGAGAGTGACGAGGCTGCGACCGACATCCTCATCGAGGCGGCCAGCCGCGTCATCTGGCTCATCGGCCACGATAATTCGAAGCATGTCATTGTAGTAGGGATAGCCGGTTTCCCCGAGACCAGCAAGGGCCGCTGCCGAGCCCGCCCGCAGCGACAGGTTCTCCTTCGGATCGCGCATCATCGCAGCCAGCTCGTTGAGCATCGGTTGAACCTGCTCCGGCGGGCACTTGTTACCAAAATAACCGATAGCGCTCATCCGTTGCTCCTTGGTTCCATCTTTTAACATTTTCACGATGGAGGGTAACAGTTTGTGTTGTCGCCCGCGCAGCGTCTCCGCCGCTTCGCCTCGGACCTTTGGCATGGGATGACCCATTAAAGCTAGCAGCTCCTCATCGCTCTTGTGTTCGATGTCCATGGTGGCGAGAGCGATCGTTTCGGCCGCCTCCTTATCGTTCAGGCGGATCAATGGGTCGGCTTCTCTGCCGGTGATGATGAGCTTGTGCCGAGGCAGGCAATAGTTAAGTAGATGTGAGCCTGCATCGCTGAGTCCGCGATAGGAATATTCAGGCCCTTTGCCTTCACAACTATCAAAGGTGAAATTGCCGTCCCAGTTACGGTTAAGCGTATGCAGCCAGCGGGTTTCGCGGAAGAAATCGGCGGAAGCGGCGGGTCCGGCGAGGTCGGCACCGAGACCAGTCCAGAGTTGGTTGAAGTAATGGCCAGTGTGGCCGAGCTCCATGGTGTTAGATGCGGCTGTTGACATCCTTGAAAAGAAAGTCGTCCCCTCTTTGTCACCGTGCAAGGAGAAGGCAATAGCCGCCATGCCGCTCATGCCGTTGTTATTGAACGAATCTGACTTTGGATCATGCACTCCGTAGGGGAGCGTGCCTTTGCCAATGAAGCTGCTGTAGAAGCCGTAATCTTGCGCGATGCCGGCCTGGACCTCGGGGTGTTTGATGCCGCATTTTTCGGCTAGCATTAGGGAAATAAACAACGGCAGGCTCGACGAGTTCATCACCGCATAGCCGAAAAGTCGGCCGTGGAGTTGGCCGCGGTTGGCTTGAGGGTCGGCCATAAGGTGCCCCCAGAGACCGGCAGCATCCCGTCCCTCGGCGATGGTCACGGCGTAGGTCTTGATGGTGGGAAGCACATAATCATCGTGGGTTAGCAAGTAATACTCACAGAGCAGCAGATTGTTGTAGCCATAGCTCCATGCACTGCTTTCCGAGCCGAGAGAGAGTTTGACATCCGGTTTGGCCCAATTGGCTTGATGGATGGCCTCTCTCGCTACATTTATATATTTTCGCTCCCCGGTAGCAAGCAGGCCGAGCAATGAGATGTTCAATGTGTCATGGCCTAAATCCTTAGACTTGACCAAGCAATCGGCGGCTTGAGTGATAATGGCATCCGTCTTTGAACAGTTATATGGTGCAGTCCCGCTATAGCTTCCCAGCACCTTGAGTTGCAGCTCGACCTTCCTGCCATCATTTAGGTCCAAGGTCAGAATACCCTTGGATTGTTCTGTCTCGGCTTAGTCAATTGCATCGGCTAGAACGGGACGCGTGTTTTCTTTGAAGCGTGTTCCGCCTGCACCGACGATTACGTCGCCAACCTGTATTTTACCATCGGCTGGAGAACCTGGTTCCACCTTTGTGATTTTGATATCGCTCGGCGAGGTGACGCCGAATAGGCCGGTAGGGCCGAGGTGGTGTTCCTTGTACTCGAAGTGCTGTGCATGGGCCGTGCTGCTGATGCACAGAGACGCGACGATAGCAAAGAGCTTAAAGCTGGCGCTAGGATCATACTTTCGTGGATTCATATAGATACTCGGTATTTTGTTAAAAGTTATTGCCATACTGCTTACTTTCCAAGCGGGGGAAGTTTCATTTCCTCCACGCATACGCTTAGCGCCTCTCTGGCTGGGACGAACCAGTCAGTGGGGAAATTGCTCATGGGAAAGTTGCTGACTGCAATCGTCACCTTGCCGCCCTTGAATTCGTTACGAAATTCGGACCAGACAGGGTTGCCGCGGGGCTTGTGCCCCTCTCGATGCCAGGCGACAACGCCGTTTTTCGATTCGGCCAGCAATTTGCCGTTGATGTAGATCACGTAGCCCTCTCCCATGTTTTTGTGCGCACTGCCAATTATGTGAATGCGATAGCGGCAATCCTGCTTCAGCGGCGGCAGGTCAAAGGTCTGACGTAGTAACAATACATCATCACTACACAGCGTTGTCGGTGCACGATTGTCTCCTGCTTCTCCCTTTTCGCCGAACGGTGCCGCACCGCTCTTCCATCCGGCTTTCTGTGCATTGAATTCAACGGCGAACCAGTTCTCCATCCCGGCTGGATAGCTGACATTGGCAACGGGGACGAGTTTGGCATTAGGTTCGGGCTGCACTTTGGGCAGGTTGAAACTGTGATACTCCCAAGTGGCGTTTTTCATGTCTTTGCCGAAGGGTTTCCAATCATAATCCTGAATGCCGACCTTGCGGTAATAATCACATGCTTCATCTAGGATATCATCCACATACTGCGACGCCCCGCTATGCGTTTCTCCCCCGAGCAACTCCTGCAAGGAAGATTGATTCCGTTCGTCGTTTGCAAAGGCTACCAGCGCGCCGTCCAAAACCATCGGTTTGACCGCCGTCAGCGAGGCTGCCTTTTGTTCGTCTGTCAGTGCTGGGTTCGAGGCCTCGGCGGCCATCATGGCGGTTGTCCGTGCTTCACGATCCGACTTCGGGATTTCCGCTGCTTGGCCACCCTCCAAGCGCACCATAGCTCGCCCCATCGCTTCGCCCACTAACATATAGGTCTCGGCATTGCGGTTGTAATGGTAGTCTTGTTCGCTTGGTGAGTCTCCCGCCTCCTGCCAGAAATCACGCGTATCTACCGACGACACTGTGCCAGCATACTCCGGGTGTTGTTTGGGATCGCCCACCGCCATTTGCGCTTCCCAAACACCCTTCCAATTCCAGTTTCCGGTGCCCAAGCGGTAACCATGAAAACCGACCGTGGCCACGACCACACGCATTTTCGGCGATTCAAAATCCTTGCGCAGGTCGTTGATCAGGTTGACCAGACATTTCTCATACTCCGCCTTGGTGGATCCCAAATCCTTGTGTCCTTGGAACCAGCCAAAGCCGACAATCTCATAACCCTGTCCTTTGTAGCCGGGCACGATCTTGTCGATGTTGGCGAGCGTCTCCCTAACCCCTTTGACCATCAGACGATATTCCATTCCTTCATTTTCATTCGCAGGATCCAGACGGCTCGACGGTGGACGGAAATCAAACCCCAGCGAGCGGTTGCCTTGCGACGTTTTGATCAGCAGAACCTGCTCGTCGTGATAAGTGCCCATCACGTAGCCGAAGCCCAGTTCCGGCCCGATGGATTTACACTTTGGTAAACACATACTATTGGCAGTGGCGGTCAAAGGACAACCCTTGCCGCCCTCCACAAGCCGGGCTTCCTGGAAGTAAACATCGTTGCGCACGGTCCACTTGCCCGCATCGTCTATCAGGTATTGGAACTTTTTATCCTTCTTGGTTACCGTCTCGAGGTCCCCCTTGGCTTCAAGATCAACTTGTTCCAACCAAAACGCAGCCGAGCCACCCTTAAAATAGGTAATCATCACCGGATACCGCTTGCCTTGTTCAAGAACAATCTTGGTGAAAATTGGTTTGCCGCCGGGTTCCTTGCGGTAAACCTCTTTGCCTTCCAAGGCAACCACACTGCAGGTGCTGTCTTCAAAACCAGCGTGGATTGTGTAGTTACCGCTGGTCGGCACATCAATGTATGCATTCACTACCACAGTGTATGATCCGTCCATCGTGGGTAGGTTCTGTGATACAGTGCCTAATGCAACCGTGCCGGTCTTGGCTGGCGTCAATTTCGTGTAGTCCGCCTTGGGATCGTAGTCTCCTTTGAAAAGCGACACTTTCGCACTCTTTTCTGCGTTCGCATCGGCTGACTGATAGACACCGTGCGCAGCTAGCACAGAACGACCAATCGGCATCGCCCCGGGTAGAATTGCCGGATCTGATGACAGGAAAACACTCGGATAAACTGGACGTGTGCCACTGAGTTCACCCATGCCTACCATGTTGGATTGACCCGCGAGGACATAGACTTTGACAGGTTTGCTGTTGTCGCCGGGTTTTTCGTCGGGCCGCAGCAGAGTTAGCGGAACGTCGTTAGCCGCAGTTGACTGCACAATGAGTCCCGCCAGTGCAACCGCGAGATAGCATGCGGTAGTGTGTGATTTCATATATTTTTGTATTGGTTATTTCTATTTGGGGGTGAATTCGCTGGGCGAACCCCACTAATTATGTTAGATGAGATCCCAAGTATCAGGGATTGTAATTTCGCTTCATGATCATGAGCGGGCATTTCCAGCCTGCGGGATTTTTCTCGCTGAAACCACCGGCTTCGACGGCGAGGTAATCGGTGCCGGCGATGGTTTGAGTCGTCATTTTGAGTGCCTGCCAGCGGGTCATGTCAATCAAGGTGTCGCCAGACCAGATCATTATCGTTTTGTTTGTTAGTCCGTTCTCCTTGAGGGTGAGTCCGCCGAAGGTCGCCTTGTTGAGATCGGTCGGTTTTGCGGGATCGAAAGCTTCGATTGCCGAAACTGTCCCAACAGTCGTCCAGGAACCTAACACCTTCGGGTTGGCGATGAACTTGCCGTCGTAGTGGAAGCGGTCGTCGGCAGTCTGAAGCTCCATGTTCGTGGGATCCTGCTTTTCCTGCCACGCAGCGGACTGCATCGGGATCACGGTGGCGGACTTGCGAAATGCGGCGTCATCCAGCGGTGGGAGTTTCATTTCCTCGATCCACATGCTAAAGACGCCCTGGGGAACTGGCGGCATGGTTACTATCGCCCGGTCGCCGTAACGGAGGAAGGTCGTGGCGGCGAGGGTGACGGGACCCTTGCTGAACTCGTCCAAGAGTTCTCTGGTGATGAAAGCTCCGCGGAGGGTGCCGCCCGAACCGCGTCCTATGCCTTCCTTGACTTCAACTAACTGTTTTCCGTTAAGGTAAAGTCGGTAGCCGTCGCCGACGCCGACGAACAAGCCGGTGTTCACGACAATTCGGTAAAGGTATCCCGGTTTAGGAAGCGGGAGTTGGATGGTCCCGCGAACTAACAGGACTTCCTTGTCCCAAAGCGTACGCATCGGCTCTGGAGAGCTGAACCTACCTCGCAGTGTCGGGTCGGTGACTAGCTTGCCCTCATACTGACCGAACGGAGCTTGGCCCTTTTTCCAGTTAGCCGATGCGGGGGCGAATCCGGGAGTGAACCAGTTTTCCATGCCCTGCGGAAAAGTCACCTTGCGGTAGCGCCATGGCGAGATGTCGTATTTTTGCTGTTCCGGTGGTTCGAACGTGAAGTAGTCCCAGGTGGCGTTCTTCAGGTTAGGCTCAGAGACATGCCAGTCGTAATCGTGGACACCAACCTTCCGGTAGAGGCCAGCTAGTGAATCAAAAGCTGTGGAAATATTGCTGCTTTGGCGTGTGGCTTGGGCTTCGGCAAGTAGGTATTCGCGGTTATTGCCGAGGTATTCGTAAACGAGCTGGTCGCGGATAATCGGACCGATCGCCTGTTGTAACTCGGGTCCGAATTTTGTCGGGTCGGCGGCAAGGAAGATCGAGGAGTATGGTAGCAGTTGCTCGGGAAAATGTTCTTTACCGAGTTTGTAAAGGAGGTCGTAGCCGCCGGGCGAGCTGGCCAAGGTACTGGCAAGAAAATCCATTTGTGAGTTATAGGTGGTGGTGATGTCTTGGCCACCGGGGGCCGTTTTCACGCCGGCGAAACCCGTGTAGGCCGCCTTCAGGGAGTCGGCCGCAAGTTGTTGCACCTCGGGTGAAGCCGTGCGGAGGGCACCTAACATTTCCTCCCATTCGACCGAGCGGGTGGCGTTGTAACGCTGGCAAGTCCTCAGTATTTCGCCAATGGCTGGGAGTATCTTCCGGTGTAACTATTCAGGTATTTAATAAATCTTAAATAAATTCCAAGCTCATCCGCGCTATCCAAATGTTGAACGACGACCGAGCCAAAGTTCTGCGACCGATTATCCAAGCCGCCCTTAATCGGGGCGGTGTGGATGCCGTTGTG
>JANXMQ010000125.1 GCA_025354565.1 Akkermansiaceae bacterium | reverse complement strand
GCCTCAACCTGCGGATCAACCTGTGTATGAGAAAAGCCTACGGTTACCGCAGTTTCCATCTGCTACAAACCTCTCTCTATCACACACTTGGAGATCTACCCGAGCCAAAGTTCACCCACAGATTTTGCTGAAGAGCCCTTTTATCTTGGGCTTCCATTTGGAGAACTCCCTAGGCAACAGGTCAAGGAGACCTTGGGCGCTGATAGCGCTCAGGTCGTAGGTCAATGCGAACTGACGCATGATGTCTCCGAACCGCCGCAGCGTTCCGGGCGTCTTCTTGTTGGGAGCCGCGCCTTGCTTCGGACGTCCGGTAGTTTCATCCCAGTAAAGCATACAAAGAACTTCAGCAATTCCTGGATTTCCCCCAGTCTCATAACGGGCGGCAGCCTGTTCCTCCCAATCGGTCAGTGTGCTCGGCTGCCCGTTAAGGAGAATCTTGGCGTGCACGCCCAACTGCCGTACCAGCGAGACAGGTCCAAAGATTCTATGCCTGTATTTGCGGCGATAATCCGGGTCCCAGCGGTAGCGGGCTAGTTCGTTGAGGATTCTTGTGCCATTAGACTTCTGCGGGCAAATGGTGTTAAAATAATATGCAGCCAGCCAATCCCAGAGGCCCGGAAATTGATCGAACCCGAGACCCTTCGATTCGATTATGCTCACTGGCCGCGCCAATGATGCCGCCAATTCGAACTTAGACCCGGCGGCTGCCGGTAAAGAAACACCACCAGGGGCGGCCTTGGTAAGGTCACTTCGCTGGAGCATATCCTCAGGAAAAGGCATTGTAGGGTCTCTTCTGAGATTATCGAGCCAGTTTGCCCACTCGTCCCTGCCTCTTTGATTAAAATATCTTACATTAGCCATTTTGGTGGTTTTCCGACTTCTCAGTTACATAGGTGTCTTTGGTGAGGCGTGCTCGGCAGAATCCATCCAGCACTTCGTCGATCCACATCCTTGCGTCCCTCACAAAATCCTCATAATTGTCCCCAAAGGAATCACGATCCGGGCACAACTTGGTTGAGAGACTGTTTCCAAACTTCAACCAATTATGATCTGATATTGTAGATGGATCTTCAGACTCAAGAAGCAGTCGAGACAGGATTTGCCTGATTACAGCTGGATAGACCAAGGCGACAAACTCTGGAGTTTTTGCCAACGTGGATATTCCCACTGGCTCCGTGATCGTCGAATTGAGCTGCAAAACAGGCTCGAGTGATTCATCCATGCGGAGATTCCAAATTTGCTGCCCGAGATCCACATATTCGACAGGCAAAATACTTTGCCTTCCCGATTCCATTTCCTCACGTTCAGACGGCGCAATCTTGTCCGCAAAAGCCAAAAGACGTTTACGGGGGTCTTCGGGATCGACCACTTTGATTTTGAAAGAAGGTTTCAGTCCACGCGGAAATGTGGCAAGCCGGGTATCTTCGGGGGCATCCGGATGCTCGACGGTTCCAAAATAATATCTGGATACAATAGATCCAGAGTAGGCTTCGACCCAAACTTGGCCATCCGGCCGAAGAAGACCGGCAGAATGCAAATCGATCTTGGCCCTGAACGACGCCAGATCTTCTCCTTTTCCATCGATCCACTCGAAAGAAACCTTATCCCGGAGAATTCGCTTTCGATCAGTGTAGTTAAAGTTTCGTATCATCTTAGTCTAGGCTGGTGGTTGTGGTTTCCAATTCCGTGTCTTCGGATGCTTCGGACTCAGGTCTCACGTTCACAATGAGGTCTCTGTTTTTATCGAAGCCTTCGGCCGATATCTCGAAGTCAGCGTCAGTTACTCGGCAAACGATACGATTGGGAGTCGATTGTTCGATTTCCATGCCGCGCATCTCAAAACCGACGCCACCATTCTTCTTTGAAAAATCAAAGTCTGCCGGGTGATGAGCCTTAAATGGATTACCTCGATCAACGTCGTAGGCAGCTCGGATTACCAACCGTTCAGGAACACGAATAGCATCCTTGTGCCGCTTAATCACGAATCCATCGTTTCGCTGATCCAGTGAGATATATATTTTACGAGGCTCCAATTCAGGCTTTTCGGTTTTTGTTTTAGTTCCGCCAGATTTTCTCTTTTCTTTGGTTTTTCCTTCTCCCTCTTCAGGGAGGTAAAACAGGCTTCTAAGCAGTTCTTTGTCCTGCCCTTCGTCGGATGTCGTCAGAAAGCAGGAAATTCTTTCGGCCGACTGTTTAACCAGCGCAAGTATGCTAGGTCCATAATTATACTTTTTCTTGAAGTGTTTCCCACTCGTCTCCCAACGAGTATGCGCAGGGTTTTCTGCGTCTCCGAGAAGGGCGCCAAGTTCGTTGTTTTCGGCACGGATGATCGCCAGCATGCCGTTTTCTCTGAGCTTCCCCAAACCGATAATCGCCATACCATCCCTCAAGAAGACTTCGCAAGGAGGTGACGGATCGTCGGTCCTCTGGATAAATACCTCGAATGAAGATTCTTTATTAACAGTTCCATCGAGCCGGACCACCTGAACTGGCACTTCAAAGCCGACAGCCTTACCTGATCGGTATGCTTCTCTAGCCGCTTCCATCTTTTCTGGAGACTCGAACTTTTCATGAAGTTTGTTCCATGTCGGAGCTTGCCCCGAGGTTGGGCGTTGCAAGGAAAAAAACTGTTCTCCTTTCTGGTCAAAGTCTTGAACTACCCGAGCGAATGAGATCTGCCGCGATAATCTCCTCCGCTTTTTGATGTCTTCAACATGCCGGTCGATCACGTCCTCGAGTGTGTCACCGTCGATTGTAACATCGTCGTCGCCACATCTGACGATTACTTGGAGCCGCCCTTCGATCAGCACCATGAACCAATGCTTAACGATAGATTCGATCAATCCGGCATATGTGATGTCGCTATCAGGAAATGGAATAGCAATAGTGAGTCCTGGGTCGGTGGCTGATCTACGAACCATGAAATCCTTTCGGAACGCCTCGATGACGTCGGGCTCTTGTGAGGGCGTTGCGAAAAATTCGGCATCCTTGTCCAAATATTCTCCAAAGTATCCCTCGCTGTCGTGCTGAGCACCATCGAGATGATGAATGGTGAGAACGGAACGCCCAATAAGGAGATTGCGAAGTGAGCCTTCTTGAACCGTGTAGGCGTAAAAGCTCCTTACTGTGGAGGCTGCGGGGTAGACAATCTTTCCTAGACCCCAGCGTCCTCGGTCGGCACCACTCTTGCCGGATCTTCCGACGTTGCGAATAAACCAGTAGAAGTCATTACGAGGCTTCTCGTCTTTCGGCGGGTCTTGGTAGCAGTTTGGATCACCATTGAGGCCAGTTGTCTGGAAGTCTTCGGCAAGTAGCCACATCACGCTGGATGTGACGCTTGGGGTGTATCCAAGCTCCTCCTTTATTCCCCGGGCTGAAAGGTGCTTGTCTAGTTTTCGAAACCATTTGCCAAAGTCCTTGGCTGTTTGCGGACCACAGAGTGAATACTCCAGTCTGATGCAAGGCTGGTTCTTGGCCTTGGCATCAAGCCGGTTTTGAATATCCTCGCGCACAAAGGCGTCGACGACCGACTGAAGCGCCTCGTCGTGAAAGAACTCCAGATGGGATGGATTCTGGATCGTGTCATTCTTCGTAAGCTTGTTAAATCTCCATTCCATTGCGGCAGGTCAGTTAGAGTTTGAATGCAGGACCAGACTCTCCTCTGCCCGACTCAAAACGAGACTTAAGCACTTTCAGTTCCTCGGCCAGCGTTCGATGAATCTTTTTTACATCGGCATCCGTGTAGCTGTAATTGCCATTGTTCGACAGGTTGCCGATCAACCGAATGTCCTTGATGGCCCGAGATACCCTCTTCTCGGCAAGCTCCACGAATTTTTCACGTCTGGTTTCTCCGCTCATCGTCCTTGGGTATTCGTTGGGGGTTTCGACGGATTAATTTCCCGTAGTGTCGCCAGCGTTCTCATTTTCCAGTAGTCTCTCAGACTGAGTGATTTTGAAATTTTAGAGTAGGCAGGTTTAGTTCGATTTTTGGTAACTATTCAGGTATTTAATAAATCTTAAATAAATTCCAAGCTCATCCGCGCTATCCAAATGTTGAACGACGACCGAGCCAAAGTTCTGCGACCGATTATCCAAGCCGCCCTTAATCGGGGCGGTGTGGATGCCGTTGTG
>JANXMQ010000117.1 GCA_025354565.1 Akkermansiaceae bacterium | reverse complement strand
ACACCAAGCGCATGGTGCTTGGCATTCTCGGTTCTGGATCTGGTTCTAATATGCAGGCGATCTTGGACGCGATCGCGGCGGGGACGCTTGAGGCGCGGATCGGTCTGGTGCTCTCGGACAATCCAGACGCGTTCATCCTCGTGGATGAGGGCATGGATACGGGGCCGATCAAATCTAGGACCCCAGAGATTTTGACCCCAGAGATTTTCCTGACCCCAGAGATTCTTTCATTTTCGCCACGCTGCTCCACTCCGAATTGCTTCAGTTCAGCGAAAAGGACACCCGCCATCGCGGCGAATACAAGACCCACCCGAATCACGTCGCCGCTTTCGATCCCGCCGGGAAAATGCTGGGGATCGTCTTCGAGACCACTCCGCCCTACGACACCCCGTTCCGCATGGACGATCTCCTGGGCTGGCACCGGCAGGCCGAGGCCGATCCCGGGCAATGGCACCCTCTGCTGAGAATCGGCGCTTTCGTGGTCCGTTTCCTCGCCATCCACCCGTTTCAGGATGGAAACGGCCGCCTTTCGCGGGTTCTCACCACGCTTCTCCTCCTGCAGGCCGGCTATGCCTATGTCCCTTATTCCAGCATGGAAAGCGTTATCGAGGCGAACAAGGAAGGCTACTACCTCGCCCTCCGGCAGACCCAGACCACCCTCGGGAATCCGCAACACCGTCAAGGCCACCCTCTCCCGCCTCGTCAACGAAGGCCTGCTGGTCCGCGATGGTGCCGGACGATCCATGCACTATACCAAGCGCTGAAAGTCGGCAGCCGTCGATGACGGGAAAATCCGCTTGAAGTTCCAACGCCCGCAACGGGCCATCGCCGCCGGTCAGATCTGTGCGCTCTACGACGGCGGAAGATTGCTAGGCGGCGGAGTCTTCGAGAGCGTGGAGTGAATGGAATCGGCGGTTCATGTCGGTTATTGGAGACCGGTCCCGCCGACTGAACTCATCGATTCGCCGAAAAAGGAACATAGGAACCACGCATTGCACGGAAGACACGGATTTTAAGAGAGCGATGAGAAATAAAGCGTTCATTCTTTGGGTGAACACATTGCATATTGTAACTCATTTATGATCCGCGTTCATCTGCGTTCATCTGCGGTTCAACTTTCCTCTTCCCTTCGATGTTCAATGTTCGCCGCGCATCCTCCGGCTGTCCTGCGTTGACAATCCGGGCATTTCCGAGCACTCTTGAGCATGGCTACAGAAGTGACCTCTCTATTCCGTGCGCGGGTTCCCGCCAGCCGTTTGCGCAAGGCCGAGGAAATCCTGGCCCGTCTCGGTATGAAACCGGGCGATGCCTTCAACATGCTACTGGCGCAGATCGAACTTCGCGAAGGGCTGCCCTTCGAAGTCACCGCCCGCCCGCCGGTGCTTCTGAACGCCGAACAACAAGCCGCCGAATGGCAGGAGGCTTATGGTGCCTACTGAACCCAAACCCGGAGAAGTTTAGTTCGCCGAGCTCGGGATGGTGGAGAAAAGCCGTCCCGTATTGGTTCTGGCGTTTCCCGGCAGTCAGGACGCCCGTTCTCTCGCTGTCGTTGCCCCACTCACATCCCAGATCCGTGGCATAAGGGGCGAAGTCGATCTGGGCAAACCCCGGTGGCTCCCCCAAACATTCCGCCGTGAATGTCCAGGGTCTTGCCAGTTTTGATCATCGCAAGCTCTCACGCCGCCTAGGCGAGCCAGCCCGGCCCAAATGATGGAAGTCAAAACCGCGCTCCGCGACTTGTTGGGCCTGTGAATCCGGCCTCTCCCACTCGGTGCGCTTGATTCGCAATCGCCCACCGGTCTTCGAATCTCCTCTTCACTTCGATGTTCGATGTTCGATGTTGGGCGTTCGATGTTCAACGTTCGCCGAGCATCAAATTTGGGATGGAAAACGGCTCGACCGGCCTCCATCCTCCGTCTATCTTGAATCCCGATGGCAGCCAAAACCGAATCCCACCGGAAACTCGCGGAGCGGATGAGTTCCGCGAGAGCGAAGGCATCCGCCCGGGTGATGTCGCGCGCCGAGTTTTTGGCCCAGACGCCTGCGGACCTGCGCACGGCGAGGAAGACCGCAACTCCATCGCAAAAGCCCAGCGGCAGGCCGTCGTAGCCTCCGGGGGGCTTCCCTCGGTTTCCTGGCCGCACGGGTTCGATGCGAAAGGCACGGAGCATGGTGTTCGTTTCCGTGGTCGTTGGGTGGAGAAGCATCAACACTCCGATGGCTGGACTCCGCTGCTGGACTCTCGGGGAATGCTCGGCATTCTACCGGCGTTGCCCGTGGAATATTTGAGACGACTCGATCTTCAGAACGATTTGTTCGGTGACGACATTCGGGTGATCGGCCTGACACGAGCCGACCGGTTTGCCACCGTCCAACCCACGCTGCGCGGTGGAGAGCCAGGTGAAAACGAAATCCGGGACTTCCTGCAGGACGCTGGTTGGCGCAGGATTCCTATCTCCATGCAGGATCTACCCGTACAACTCATGGGTTCCGCATGGTGGCATGCCGAGGAAGCCTTGGTGCTTCTCGACGCACGCAAACCCAATTTTAAAAAGACAGCCTTCGGCACCCTTCCCATCGACCTCATCCTCGCCGACCTCACCCCGGAAATGCTTCTCCGCTTCTCCTAAGCGGCGGATGCCCTCTTCACTTCGATGTTCGATGTTGGGCGTTCGATGTTCAATGTTCCTTTCCCTCTCCTATCCAGAGCGATCAAGCTAGGGAAAAAGGGGAGCACAATTGACCTCGCGTATGGCGTGAAGCGCCCTCGTCTCATTCGGGCGGACTTAGGTTGGCTCGTTATCTGTTTTTCATCGTTCCCCTACGGAAAATCCAATGACTCAGGACGTAAGTTTTCGACGAGGCCGCCGCAAACAACACGCGAGGGCGCGTGTGCTC
>JANXMQ010000093.1 GCA_025354565.1 Akkermansiaceae bacterium | reverse complement strand
GGAAATGGCTGCCCGGTCTGCCGGACGAGGCCGCGCTCCTGCTCAGCGGGTGAAAACCGATCCCTTTGCCATCATCCGGACCCGCCATCAAACGCCTTGCTCAAAGGTGCCCCACGAACACGCCCATTTTCCTTTTTAGGGTCAAATCCACCTCTTCCCCGAAGACCGCACGCCAGATCCCCGGCTCGCACACCCCTCGCTCCAACTCCGCCTCTCCCACATCGAGCTTGCCCGCCCGCGCCAATGGGGCGGCTGCTGGCTCGCCCTCGAACTCTGGCACCGCCTCGATCTCGACACCTTCTGGCAACCGCTTTTACCCGACTCCCAAAAAGGCACCCCATGGCTCAAAGTCCTCAAAACCCTCGTCGCCTACCGCTTGTTAGAACCCGGCAGCGAGTGGAAACTCCACACCTCATGGTTCGACCGCAGCGCCATGGCCGACCTCCTCCACGACGACTTCCGCCTCGCCGCCATCGACACCCTCTACCGCTGCCACGACCGGCTGTTAGAGCATCGCGAAAAACTCTTCACCCACCTCAAAGACCGCTGGGCCGGCCTCTTCGGCGCCTCCTACGACATCCTCCTCTACGATCTAACAAGCACCTACTTCGAAGTCGATGCCAACGGCCCCGTCACCGAAGCAAGCAAACTCAAAACCTTCGGCTACAGCCGCGACAAACGCCCCGACTGCGTCCAAATCGTCATCGCCCTCATCATCACCCCCGACGGCCTACCCATCGGCTACGAAGTCATGCGCGGCAACACCTCCGACAAAACCACCCTCGCCGGCATGTTAGAAAAAATCGCCGCCCGCTACGGCAAAGAACGTCGCACCTGGATCATGGATCGCGGCATTCCCACCGAAGAAACCCTCGGCCAAATGCGCCAAGCCAACCCATCCGTTAGATACCTCGTCGGCACCCCCAAAGGCCGCCTATCAAAACTCGAAAAAGACCTCGCCACCAAAGACTGGCAACAAGTCAAAGACGACGTCCACGTCAAACTCCTCCCCTGCGACGGAGAGCTCTACGTCCTCGCCCGCAGCCTGCCGCGCCGCTGCAAGGAAAGCGCCATGCGGCGCAAAAAGCTCAAAGCCTACTGGACCCGCCTCAAGGAACTTCAAAAACGCGCCAAACTCACCCGCGACGAACTCCTACTCGCCATTGGAGCCGCCAAGGAAAAAGCCGGACGCAACGCCCACCGCCTCGTCATCCTCCACCTACCCGCCGCCAAACAACCCATCACCGCCACCACCTTCCGCATCGAGCTCGACCGCGCCAAACTCAAAGCCACCCGCCGTCACGAAGGCCAATACCTCCTGCGCAGCAACCTCACCGGCGAAGACCCCGCCGAGCTCTGGCGCAGTTACATCAACCTCGTGCGCATTGAAGAAAGCTTCCGCACCCTCAAAGGCGACCTCGGCCTGCGCCCCGTCTTCCACCAGCTCGACGGACGCATCGAAGCGCACATCTTCATCAGCTTCCTCGCCTACTGCCTCCACGTCACCCTTGAGCAATACAACAAAAAGGCCGCCACAGGACTGAGTTCCCGCAGCGTGCTCGCGCGCCTGAGCGAGATCCAAATGCTCGACGTCACCATCCCCGCCACCGACGGCCGCGAAGTTAGGATGAAGCGTTACACAAAGCCCGAGAAAGTGCACCAACTCCTCCTCAACCAACTCGGCTTCACCCTCCCGACCCAGCCCCCTCCAGAAATACGAAATCCCAAGCCTGTGGTGGAGACCTTTTGAAAAAACCAACGCAATCCCAACGATCAGGCACAAAAAAACCACCTAACAGCGGAAGTCGGGTTAATGGGTTTCTCGGCCTCCGCTCCAAACTAAAATAAGGTGAATCCCGGTTTAATTTTTTTCTTCGACATCCTGCTAGATTTTACAATATCCATGAGTCGTAATACTGAAAGCCAGCGGGAAAAATGCTTGAGCCACAGTGGCCCGGGCATCGGGTCTGGAGTTTATGCCGCACAATGCAGGCATCAAAAGGGCTTTGCGCTGATTATCACACTCTCGCTCATGGTGCTACTGACAGTGATCGCTGTCGGACTTCTTACCCTGTCATCTATCTCACTCCGCTCCACGCAGTCCGGCAATTACGAATGCCAGGCGAGAGCTAATGCGCGACTAGGCCTCTTGTTAGCAATTGGCGAACTTCAAAAGGAGGTCGGTCCGGATCAACGCATCACCGCGCGCGCCGACATTCTAGACACCGACACCTCTTCCCCTGCGCCCGATGGGGTACCACAATCCAACTGGCTGGGTGTTTGGAATTCTTGGACCGATTGGCTGAATAGTCCGGCTATCAAAGCGACTTATGACAAGGGCCGGACGTCGCAATTCCGTCGCTGGCTGGTTTCGTATCCCGATCCCACCAAGGTGAGTGACCTATCGCTCGCCCGCAGCACTTCCCTACCGGAATCGGCGTTGATGGTAAGCGCCTCTCCCGCGGGCACCTCGGGGCTGCCAACGGGAGCTGTCACCGCCCCCATGGTGCAAACTAATGGCAACGGTCGCTTTGCGTGGTGGATCGCTGGAGAGAACCAAAAAGCCCATGTGGCCGCCACCTCGCCAAAACTAGCGAACGATGCCCAACGCCTCCATGATCGCTCAAATTGGCCGCGAGGGCGGGCAGAGTGGCTGTTAGGACTGGAGTCGGCTTCCTCGGACACCAGCGTGCTTGATCGCTCCCTCACCCTGCCGTCCTACGGGCTAGGAGGAATCAACGCGAAGTTCCCCTCCGAACTTCGTGCGCGTTTCCATGATCTCACCGTTGAATCCTATGGCCTTTCCTCAAATACGCGGCTGGGTGGGTTGAAAAAAGACCTCAACCTACTTCTGGAAATGGACACACTGCCCAGCCAGTTCGGCACCTTCGCGTCTAGTACTCCGAATGGGACCATTGTACCGATCCGTTCTTATACGGGTGAGCTGCCCTCAACCTTTTACGCGCAGAACAAGGATTTTTCTTCTTGGTACAAGCTGCGCCAATACTATCAGCTCTACCGGGGAGGCGGCGAGGAAACGGCAGCGGATTGTGTATCCCTCGCTTTCAAGGCAGGCCTCTGGGGGACCGCCCAACAACCTAACATAAACTACAACTGGCATGATGCGAACCTCGACTATTACGGCATCGGTCGAACCCCCATCGTCACCCGCCTGATGCTCGTCTTCTCCACCCGACGCGTGGCCTCAGCCAGCCTTCCCGGAACGTATGATTACAAGCTCGGCGTGAACCCGGTGGTGGTTCTTTGGAACCCTTACAATGTTACACTCAATTCCCCGCGCCTATGGATTCAGATCACCCCCGGCGCATTGGAATACAAGGCCTATGTCGATAACACCATCAAGGTCGATTGGACCACATTGCGGCGCTCTAACACGCCAACCGGCCAAGTCAGTCCCTTTGAGCTGAACATTTACCCGATGGAAGGAAAAGGGCCGACGTTTGAGAAAGTGCCGATCATCCTCAAGCCGGGCGAGACCCGCATTTACTCCGCTGTGAGTGGATTTCTACAAGCGCAAGACAACCGCTTTGCCGAGCTCTATCCCGGTTACCTTGCGCCCGATGCCGGCGGCGGCTTCGAAGTGGATTTAAACGGTCTAACTGGCCTATCCGCCAATGCCAAGGTGGAGTTAGCGATGCGTTTGAGCGACAAGCGGACCGACCACGGCGGACAATACCAAATCTACTGGACGGTGCGCAATGGACAGACCGCAGACCGACAACGCTACAATGAGATGGCGGCGAATCCGGTTGAGGACGGCAAGCCGATTTATCTCGCCGAGGACTCGCCGGGCAAGCGAGTTTTGTTTTCCACTTCACCGCAACGCGTCCCCTTTGCGAACTTCCAATTTGTACAGAAATCCGGGCAGGATCTGCGCAACCCGGGAGCCGACTATGCAGCGCAGGATTCCCGCTGCCGGAATTTCGTCCATGCCAACCCGGTGAACCAACGCGCGATGTACGGCGAAGCCACTACCCGCATGCGCGGCCTCTCCCAATATCAAGTGCAAATCGAAACTGGCAGCGGCAACGCTCTCAATCCGGACTTCGATCCCGCCAACAACCGCGCTTACACTGGCAGTGCGATCTCGCCCGGCGCTTCGGTGTGGCCCGGCCAACCAAGCGTGGTGACCAACGAATTTCCTCTCGTCCCGGTCACCTCCATCGCCTCGCTCATGCACTTCAAGCTGAACCGGGGGGACACGCGGAATTTTAACACCTATAGGCATCTTTGGAACATTTCTGCAAATCAAGCCATCGGCATCGGTAATTCTTTCGCGCATCCCCTCATCGCCGGGGACGCGATCTATCAGGATGTCGCCGACGCCTCTTGCCGCGGGAGCGCCCTGCAGATGCAACTGATCCGCGATTTCCACGATCACGCGTTTCTCAACAACGATGCACTGTGGGATGATTGGTTCTGCTCGGGAATCACTCGCGAGGATCAGGGGCTTTTCCAAACCGGGCGCGGCATGACTGAGGTGGTCCAAAAATTCTGGAGTGGCGAGGCGCCCACCCAAAATCCGCACCTCATTCCATGGCGCCCGTCATCCGATCCCGTGGCTAAACTTGAGGACCGCTTGCTCAGCGGCGCACTGCCCGCGCCAATCGGCTATCAAATCGCGGCACGCTACTTTATGATCAAGGGAGCATTTAATATCAACTCCACTTCCGTGGACGCATGGAAAGCTTTCCTCGCAGGATCCCAAGACAAAACAATTGTTTCCATAGACCCCCAAACCGGCAACGTCCGCAGCGATGCCGCGCCTTCGGATCGCGTGACCTTTTCTCGCTTTTCCCTGCCTGCCTCCCCCAAGGAAGGGGTAAACGCCGGGGACCCCGCCGCCTGGCTCGGCGTACGCCATCTAACGCCCCAGCAGACTGATCGACTAGCCCGCGAATGCGTCCGGCAAGTCAAAGAGCGAGGCCCGTTTCTCAACCTATCTGATTTCATCAACCGCCGTCTTGCTATCGACGAAACCGGGGTGCGCGGAGCACTGCAGGCCGCGATCGACTGGGACGAAACCCTTGGACGTTCCCCGGAACCGAGCAACAGTGAATCTATCAACGGCCGCTTCAAGGGCGGCGATGATTTCATCTCAGCAGCGAAAATCTCAAGCTGGGGCTTAAACTTTCCCGCTGCTGCAACCGGCTCGCGCTTTGCGGGAATACCCGGCTACCTCACTCAGGCAGATGTGCTAAAACGCGTCGGTAATATGATCACCCCGCGCGATGACACCTTCCGCATCCGCAGCTACGGCGAGGCGAGGGACACCCGCGGAGTCGTGCTCGCGAAATGCTGGTGCGAGGCCGTAGTGCAGCGGTTGCCTGATTATGTCGACACCGCCGACATGCCGGAAATTGCGACCTTAAACCTCACTTCTAATCTCAATAAAACCTTTGGACGCCGCTTCAGTATTGTGTCATTCCGCTGGCTAGGAACTAACGAAATCTAATGAATAAGAGGGACGTAACAAATATTCATTCGCCGCGGTTTCGGCCGCTTGCGCTTGCTGCTATCATCGCAATAGCATCCAGCTCACGTATGGTCGCCCAGACTCAGCCGGAGTCATGGGACATACGGGTGGCAGCCCTGGAAATTGCAGATGTCGAAGACTCCCTATGGCTGCGGACTGGCCCGGAAAAAAAACCTGTGCATGTCTTTCTCAATACACGTATTTTTTCCCAGCCGATTCATTACAAAGGACCCGCAACACTGTTTTTCTATCAGAATGAAACCGATGCGACGGCCAAAGAACCCCCATCACCGTTGGCTTCCACCATTCTGAAAAGCAAATCATCGCTCGTTGTTTTCTCGCCCCGTCCCGACAATAAAACCTATCAGGCCTTTACCATTGCCGACGACGATTTCCCGTTCGGATCGTTCCGCCTCGTCAATTTCTCCCCCGCCCTTGTGAGGGCAGAATTTTCCGGCAGGCTTACGCTGCTCAAGCCTGGTGCTGCCGAAACGATTGCAATTCGCACCGGCCAGAATGCCATACCTGTCCGAATCCTCTCCCTTGTGGATGGCAAGGAACCGCGAGTTATCCGCCAGACTTCGTGGTCGATCGTTCCTAGTCAGCGCGAACTCGTCCTGTTTTTTCCGAATCCCGACACAAACCTCGTCCGCCTCCGACATTTCGTGGATACAAAAGCAGAAGAGGTGCCGCATTAACGAGAACGCTATTCTTTATGACTTTCATCGCTCATCCTGCCGCCCATCGCGGGTTTCGATTTGTATGGGAATATTATAACGGACTTGTCACACGAGTCACCTCATTGATAATAATTACGGATACCTCCTATCCCAGTCGTATCACCTCTGATACCCGCCATCTGCGGCAAGGCCGGCGAAGTGGCAGCGTGTCATACTCTTCTAACTAACATTGATCTACCTACATGAACAAACAGTCCACAACTCCTACCAGACTCTCGCGACGCGAGCTATTACGTTTCGGCTCGCTTGCTGCCGTCGGTTCATTGACCTTGCGCTTTGAGTCGGCGATGGCCGGTCCTTTCGAGGGGGCCGATTACAACAAACTCGTCCCCGCGGACAAAAAGCTCAGCGCCGCATGGATCCGCTCGCTGTTCGAGCGCGGAGAACCGGAATGGTCCACTGGAGTGGACTTGCAACACATCGGTATGCCGGTGGGCGGAATCTGCTGCGGACATGTCTACCTCAGCGGGGACGGTCGCTTATGGCATTGGGACGTTTTCAACCAAGGGATTGCGACAGCGACTAACGGACCACACTACGCGAAGCCGATGCCGGTCGTCTCCGCCGTGGACTTGGGATTCTCGATCCGCGTGAATGGGGAAACCCGGAAGCTCGATCAGACAGGCTTTCCGAAGGTGCGATTCCGCGGTGCCTATCCGATCGGATTCGTGGACTTCCGCGGCGAGGCGTTGCCGGTGAAAGTCTCGCTGGAAGCGTTTTCACCTTTCGCGCCCTTGGATGTGGATGGCTCCTCACTGCCGCTTACCGTGATGCGTTATACGGTTAGTAACACCTCGTCGAAGGCAGTGGAGGTGTCACTGGCAGGAATTCTCGCCAATCCGGTGCTGATTCATTCCGGGACCGGACCCGGCATCGAACTCGTCAACCGGATCGTGAAACGCAAGTCCGCCACCTGCCTGCATTGCACGGCGGAAATGGTGAAAATCAGTGAGGCCGCGATTGTGCGCCCAGACATCGTTTTCGATGACTTCGAATCGGAGACCTACGAAGGCTGGACAGTCGAGGGCACCGCCTTTGGCAAGGGGCCAATGGTCGCCGCCCAAATGCCCGCCTATCAAGGGAAAGTCGATGCCCACGGCGAGCACTTAGTGAATTCGCACCAGACGCGCAACGGGGAAGATCCCGCCGCTGGCGATGCGCATACCGGTGCGATGACTTCCAAAACTTTCAAAATTGAACGTAGCTTCATCTACGCCCTGGTCGGCGGCGGTGTGGCGGCTAACGAAGTTTCTTTCGATCTTCTGATAGATGATAAGGTGGTCGCCTCTCTCGCTGGTGATAACAAGAATGTGATGACCCGCAAAAGTTTTGATGTCGCGCAATATGAAGGCAAGGAGGCCCGGCTGCGCATTGTGGACAAAGGCACCGGAAGCTGGGGGAACATTGGCGTCGATTACATCGTGTTTTCTGATGCGCGCGCCGCCCCCTCTGGACCCATCGCGGAACGCAAGGACATGGGCGACATGACCTTGGCTCTGCTAGATGAAGGTGCTGGCGTGTTCGCCTCTCCTGGTAACACAGATTTTAATCCGCCGGCAGGCGAAGACACGGTTCGTGGTTCCTCGCCACGTCCAAAAGGAATCGTTGGGAAAACCTTGTCACTGAAACCCGGTGAAGAAGCCAGCGTGAGCTTCGCAGTGGCATGGCGTTTCCCTAACCACGCGGCTCCAGTCGGAAAAGGACACTACTATGCCGAGCGTTTTCCATCGAGCCTTGCGGTGGTCGATTCCCACGCCGCCGCCCATAAGGAATCCCACGCCCGCACTCAACTTTGGCATGAGACTTGGTATGACTCGACGTTACCGCATTGGCTGTTAGATCGGAGTTTTCTCAATCTATCCACGCTGGCCACCACCACCAGTCTGCGCATGGAAGGCGGCCGCTTCTGGGGCTGGGAGGGTGTTGGCATCTGCCAAGGCACTTGCTCCCACGTTTGGCACTACGCCCAGTCGATCGGGCGTGTATTCCCGGAGCTGGAACGAATCACTCGCGAGAATGTCGATTACGGCCTCGCCTATCAACCGGATGGGAGCATTTGGTACCGTGGGGAGTTTGGCAAACAGGCTGCCATCGATGGCCAGTGCGGCACGATCCTGCGCGTTTTCCGCGAGCACACGATGTCTGCGGACGATGCCTTCCTGCGCCGAATCTGGCCGCGCGTGAAAGGCTCAATCGAGTTCCTGATCAAACAGGATGGCGATGGCAACGGCGTGTTGGAAGGTGATCAATACAATACCCTCGACGGCAGTTGGTTCGGCCCTATTTCGTGGATCAGCTCGCTCTACCTTGCGGCCTTGCGCGCCGGTTCTGTGATGGCTCGTGAAATGGGCGACGAAACGTTTTCCAAACAATGTGACGGCTTGGCCGACCTCGGCGGCAAGTGGCTATCAGAAAACTTGTTCGACGGCGAGTATTACTATCAGAAGCGTGATCCTAACCATCCCACTGCCATCGGTGCGGGGATTGGCTGCCACATCGACCAAGTCATGGGAGAGGGTTGGGCGCGCCAAGTCGGGCTCAGTCGCGTCCTGCCTGCGGACAAAACACGCACGGCGCTGATGTCGCTGTGGCGTTACAATTTCACTCCAGATGTGGGACCCTATCGCAGCGAGTTCAAGGCTGGCCGCTGGTATGCGATGCCCGGCGAGGCTGGCTTGCTCATGTGTACTTTTCCCAAAGGCGGCATGGCCGAAGCCGGTGGGGGAAAACCGGGACAAGGATTCGCCGGTTATTTCAACGAATGCATGAACGGTTTTGAATACCAAGCCGCCGGACATATGGTCGCCGAAGGTCTCGTGCAGGAAGGCCTAGCAATCACCCGCGCCGTTCATGATCGCTATGCCCCCTCGCGCCGGAATCCCTACAACGAAATCGAATGCGGTGACCACTATGCTCGCTCGATGGCCAGCCATGGCGTGTTCATCAGCGCCTGCGGCTTCGAATGCCACGGGCCGAAAAAACACCTCGGCTTTGCGCCAAAAATCACTCCGGAAAACTTCAAAGCGCCGTTCATCGCCGCAGAAGGTTGGGGCAGTTTCTCCCAACGCATCGCCAGCGGAAAACTAACAGCAGCGCTCGAAGTTCTTCACGGCAAACTTTCGCTAGTTACCCTCGCGCTGGAACACGAAGGCGGCGACAAGGTGACCGTGAAACTAGCAGACACCACCCTTTCAGCCACAATTAAGCGCACCGGCAAGCGCGTCTTGATCGCCCTAGCAACTCCAGTGGAAATCCCGGCCAACGGCAAATTAATGATCACCGTTTCGTGAGGCCCGGTTACGCAAGGAGGCTCACTCACACGCGGGGCGTGGATCAGCGGCGGCGGGAGAGCGGGAGCAGCCCTAAGCCACGAGTGCCGCGCCGGATGGCTCCGGGACAACCGAGAGAATTTCGGCGCGGTAATAGGACAAATCCGCCATCGCCTTTGCCACGCCTAACACTGCGGTTTGCGCTCCGCCGGGCTGAGTCTTGTAGGTGCTTACCGCGTACATCATTTGAAGCGACTGCCCTTATGAAGGGCGGCCCAATTGCTCGATATGCATTCGCTCGTAGCTCTGATTGAAGGATTCTCCTCGATGACATCATGTAGTTCAGAAAGACATCGGTTAGCAGATGCGTATGTGGTGTTCACTACCAACCAGATCAAATCCGCCAAGGACAACAACGGGGACTACTCGGAGCGCACATACATGCTGCTCTCCAGCCCCGCACCGCAACAACCCGACCTCTTCACCGCCGCCACGGCCCCTGACGCCACGCAGAAGCGTGGGCAGATCAAAGTCGGGACACATGGCAACGCGCTGGGCGCTTGCCGCACGCTCACGGACAAGGGGGACGCCGGGAAAGCCCTCACAGCTCGCGAGGAGGAAAAGCTGCTGAGTGTCGAAAAAGCCCTTGGGCAGCAGATGGCGTTCGACATGGAGAGCGTGAAGGGAACGATTCAGGCAACTGAGAAGGAATCCTTGACGGTTCCCCGCCCGTCTTTGGCTCGTACCGCCGGGACATGAGCCAACCCCGAAACTGGAATCAATTCTGAGACTTTATAAGACTCGGTTGCGGCACACCAAGTGTTCGCATTCGCACTACCCGGTAGTCGAACTCCCTTTCGTTTACCCGACGTGACAGGGAACAATTCGATGCCGTCTCTCTTTTCCTCAAGCTCGGAACTCCTGAGAATGCTCTTCATCCTAAAGAGGAAAATGGAAAACTCGCCAGAACGCGGCAAGTGACGTAATTTCAAAGTCATGGATGCTCCCATGGCTGTGATTTCCGCTCACCCGGCGGGTGAGACAAGAACTTCCCCTCAATACCCATCTGGAACC
>JANXMQ010000089.1 GCA_025354565.1 Akkermansiaceae bacterium | reverse complement strand
CTCAGGCTTCTTGTTGTTCACGCGGTTTCTTCCGCGACGGTTTATTGGGTTAGCTAACACAACTGCAACACTCGGTAGTTTCTACTGGCTAGGTTTTGAAACAACAGGTCTTTCACCTGATAAGAAGCGCCTTGCTTGGCTCGGCGCACAACGTCTAGCTCATCCACGGCGGGGAGGGAAGCCCGAATTCAAACTGGTGCGTTACCCGCCGTTGGATGGAGCGTCTTGTTGGCACTATCTTATTTCTGTGAGTTCGCAGAGACGCGATGCAATCCAGTTATTCAGACTCTCTCCATCGTCGGTGCTCAATTCGACTAACTTACGATGAAGCGAGGGCTCAACCCGTAGTAAAAATCTACCTGAATACGGCTTGTCTGCTGCTTCACCTCGGCTTGTACAAAAGTCGAGGTAATCATCAACTGAATCCCGAAACGCCATCTTCAACTCATCAACAGTTTTTCCCTGAAATGTCACAACGTCTCGTAACCCTGTGACTTCGCCGTGAAAAATATCGGCTTCGTCATCAAATCGTATCGTGCATCCGTATCCTTTGTAATTCATCATGGCCTTACTCCTGCTTCGGTTAAAAATCTGCGGATTGACTTCACAGCACCCTTGTCGGTCGTCGGTTGTGGATGGGGTCTATGAAAAACCGCTCTCACGCCATTAAGGGCGAAACGAACCCTTGAGCCGCTACCTTCGGAAATCTCGGCCTCCAGAGCTATTAGTAGGGCTTCGATGTCCGCCCATTTAATTGACGCTGGAACCGGATTCTTGTGAATCTCAGCTAAAGTGTGTCGATGTCTGTTGTTCAACGCGCACAATGATACCGTTTCATGGTATCAACACAAGGATTATTTTTGCCAACAGTGGTTATTAGCCCACCTGCATATCGATATGCTTTGGCGGGCTGAAGTTTCTTACGTGGTGAGGATAGAGGTGGAATCGTTTGGAAGTCAACGGGCAAGACAGGCGGCGGTGTGGCGAAAGAAGGCTTGAGTGTCCTTCGTCCAGCCGGATGATTCGGAAAGGTTGGGGAATCGGATAGGCATGCAAAAAGCATCACCTTTCCCTAGCA
>JANXMQ010000038.1 GCA_025354565.1 Akkermansiaceae bacterium | reverse complement strand
GGATTGCACAGAAGACACGGATAAGAAAAGAGTTACGAAAGACGCCGAACTCATCCTTTGGGTGAATACCTAAAATATTCCAACTGATTCATTATCCGTGTTTATCCGTGTGATCTGTGGTCCGATTTTCTTTTCCAGGATAAAAGGAAAATGGACGTGTTAGTTGAGCCCTCAGTAGGAGACGTTTTGGCTTTGCATGGACGAATACAAATCGGGGGGATTTCTATCCGCTGAACATGATAGTGCCCATGATGTTGGGGGGCGCCCCATGCCCGGCATCCGTTCGCGTTTTTCGCTCCGAGCTGACCTTGTTTAAGGAAAAGGCTGATATTCTCGGAACGACATGTAGCCGATCGAGCTCCGCTCGGGATCGGGCACAAAGAAGAGATAGACGCGGGCGGAAAGCGCGAGCGGCCAACGGGTATCGTTGAAAATTTTCACTTGGTCTCCAATCTGGCAATAGAAACGACTTTGATACATCCGCTCGCCCGCTTGATTCGGCTTGGGGGTAACGACCTCGGACTTTTCAGAGGCGAGGCTGAACTTTTGGGTTCCAAGTGTGCCTCCGATCGGGGTGCTGGTGAGATTGAATAGGTAGAGGTCTGAGACACCGAAGTGGAGGCCGTCCGTGCGAACCAGGCGGTATTGGTAGGGATGGGCGGCCGTCGGGGTGGGGGCGGCGAAAAGCGCGAGGACATAGCGTTTGCCCTCATTGGGGATTGTGACTTTCAGGACGGGATCGAAGGCAGGCTTGTCCGCCGTGCCGATCTGATGGGCCAAGATTAGTTCGCCCCGGCCGATCCCGATTGGATCGGTCATCAACGAATCGGTGATATTGAGATCATGAAGTGCCTTATTTTCCTGGACCATCTTCAGATCGGTGGCACCTGTCACCGGCTGTTTGCAGATCACCCGTATGAGAATCGGCTCCTTATTGTCCTTGGTATTACCGGTTTCTTGGGACTGAGCCGCCGCAGTAGGCCAGAATGCGAAGAAGGCATGAGCCATGAAGAGTAACGAAAACGGGACTGACGGACGTGACATGAATGGTGAAATGGGTGATGGAAAAAGAGCGGTTTTCAGATTTCCGCAGAACTCAACCATCGGAAGCTGAGGATATTGAACTTTCTGCCAAAAGTGCGGTTGGTAGCTGAGGCGAGGGAGAGATCCTGTACGTCCGGGTCGTCGGCGGGATCGATGTATTCCGGTACTCGCTGGATGGTCGCTTCGCACCAGGCGCGGGCCAGAATTTTACCAGTCGGGTCGGTGGCATTCCCATAGGCCCGGATCGTGAAAGAGTCTGATCGTGGCTGGAGGGTCGATCCGAGCGGGGTCAGCAGGTCAGCCTGACTGATATATCCGGGTATCCCGGCCGCTAGAGAACCCTTCCCAGCATCGGGAAAGGATGCTCCAGCGATTGATCCGAGAGATCGAGCACTGTCAAGAACGCTGTTGATTCCAGCGTGCTCAAGGGCGGCTTGGAGGGCGCCTTGACGGGCGAGTTCCGTGTCTGTACCAGGCCGCCGGTTCACAAAATCCGAGAGGCTGAGAAATGGTCCGCGCAGGCGGATCTCATCCACCAGAGCGGTGGCGAGTTTTCCGATCTGATCGTCGCTGAGTGCCCGGAAGCCGGTCCATTGGTTGGGGTCTTGCTGGTTTGCAGTGGGCACGGAGAGTGGACCATTGGCGACTCCCAGACTGTTGACTGGAGTCGAACCCGTAGAGGCAGGGTCGAGCGTTAGCTTGTTAGAGCTGCGGTCCCACCGCGCGGTGTCGTGGCCGCGGAGGCTGCCGAGAATGACTTTCCAAGCGGCCACCGAGGTGGAATTCACGTTGAAAGCACCGTCGGTTACTAGATAGTCAGCAAGTTTGCGGTAAGCGTCGCTAGTGGGAGTTCCGCTGCTGACCAGCGCCCGCAGGGCTGTTTCATCGCCCGAGCGGCGGTATGGCAGGAATCGTGCCGAAGGAAGTGGCACCGATTTCACGTCCGCCGTCTTGGGGAAGAAATCATCGAAGACCTGTTGTAAGGTGCGGGACTTTGCGGAGTAGGGTTGCACCGTCTGCGGCGCGAGAGGAGAAATACCATGAGTCCCAGAGGGCCGCGTTGGCGAGGTATGAGTGATCCGCAGCATTATAATCATGCGCGAGGTTGTCACCGCCGTTTTTGGTGTTCTCGCCGTTATCTCCTCCAAGGTAGGTAAAGATTTTCCCATAAGTTTGGGTTCCGGGAATGAGGGGATTGGAGAATGAGTTGCCAATCACCTTCGAGGCCATGGGAGGGAGATAATTGAACCCGTCCAAGGAGTACGCATCGGCGGGGAATCCGGCGGCACCGACGAAGATAGGGCTGTCCTTCCAATACCTGCGGAAGCCGTTCGCGCAGGAATTTTGTAGGGAGGCCAGTGACTCTGGCGGAGTGAGCGGGACGCTGCGTTGGGTAAAAAATGGCACACCGAAGTCAGCCCTTATCCCGCCTCCCCAGTATGCCTGATAGTCGGGGGTGACCTGCACATAGGGATTCTCCCAGGTGTCGAGTTGGAGGACCTTCATTTCATACTGGCGGTGAAGCTGGCTGGCAGTCGAATTGTCGGCTGGCCGACGAAACATGATCGCGGGGTTATCCCAGATCCATGGCTTGGACGGAGTTAGAACTCGATAAACAATAAACTACCGGAATACATTTATTTGTTTGGATGAATCTCATAGTTCCATTCTCCATGAAATTTGTTACGCTTGATAGATATTTTATCAAACTCTTCAGCAGAAATTTTGCGTCCCTTTAGATA
>JANXMQ010000034.1 GCA_025354565.1 Akkermansiaceae bacterium | reverse complement strand
GGATTGCACAGAAGACACGGATAAGAAAAGAGTTACGAAAGACGCCGAACTCATCCTTTGGGTGAATACCTAAAATATTCCAACTGATTCATTATCCGTGTTTATCCGTGTGATCTGTGGTCCGATTTTCTTTTCCAGGATCATGGATTTAACAGGGAAGACATCGCAGGCAGGAAGGCAAATGAGCATGGCTGGCTGCGGCAAAGAATCGAATGAATCAGCACCACCATCAGATCCGGGGGCTATGGCGGCAGGCGTTTTACGATCCGCGTGCCGATGGTTAGAGAATTCACCTCAACCGGCCAGGATGCGTGCTGGCGAATGATGGCCCTGCGTTGCGGGTTCATGCTCGGGCGAATCAACCCAACTTTTTCGTTAGATCAGGGAATTCTCGATTTCACCTAGCTGAGACCATGGTGTCCTTTACGGCATAGGGTCTCTGAAAACCGCTGGTGGATTGGGTTCGGTTAGAAAAGAAAATAGCGCTGCGCCATCGGCAGGATGCTGAGAGGCTCACAGCGGAGTGCGACACCGTCGGCGGTGACGGTGTAGGTGTCTGGGTCCACAGTGATGTCGGGCAGAGCATCGTTGTAGGGCAGGTCACGCTTGGTGATGGCACGGCAGTTTTTTACTGCGACGAGTCGCTTTGTTAGGCCGAGGGCGGCGAGTGAGCCGGATTCAAGCGAGGCGGCACTAACGAAAGTGACCGAGGTCGCGGCGATGGCCTTGCCAAAGGCGCCGAACTGCGGGCGGTACATCGTCGGCTGTGGCGTGGGAATGGAGGCGTTGGGATCACCCATGTTGGCCCAGGCGATGAGGCCACCTTTGAGAATGGTTTCCGGTTTCACGCCGAAAAATGCGGGCTTCCAAATCACGATGTCCGCAAGTTTTCCGACCTCGATGCTGCCGACCTCATGGGCGATGCCGTGCGTGATGGCCGGGCAAAGCGTGTATTTCGCGACGTAGCGAAGGGCGCGGAAATTGTCGGCGGCGGGATGGGATGGGCCTGCAAGTTTTCCGAACTGCACTTTCATTTTGTGCGCGGTCTGCCAAGTGCGGGTGATGGTTTCGCCGATGCGGCCCATGGCCTGGCTATCGGAGGACATCATGGAAATCGCCCCGAGGTCGTGGAGCCGATCTTCCGCAGCAATCGTCTCGGGACGGATCCGGCTTTCCGCGAAGGCCACGTCCTCCGGAATGCGGGAGTCGAGGTGATGGCAAACCATGAGCATGTCGAGATGCTCGTCGATGGTGTTGGAAGTGAAGGGCCGCGTCGGATTGGTGGAAGATGGCAGGACGTTCGGCTCGCCGCAGACGCGGATGATATCGGGAGCATGGCCACCGCCAGCACCTTCGGAATGATAGGTGTGAATGGTGCGTCCTTTGAAAGCGGCTAGAGTGCTTTCGACAAAGCCTGCTTCATTCAGCGTATCGGTGTGAATGGCAACCTGAATGTCGAACTCATCGGCAACTGTTAGACAAGTGTCGATAGCCGCCGGAGTGGTGCCCCAGTCTTCGTGGAGCTTGAGACCGATGACGCCGGCCAGAACTTGTTCACGCAGTGGCTCGGGGGAGGAGCAATTGCCTTTTCCGAGAAATCCGAGATTGACGGGAAACGCTTCGGCCGCCTCTAACATGCGGTGGATGTTCCATTTCCCGGGTGTGCAGGTAGTGGCGTAAGTGCCATGGGCCGGACCGGTACCGCCGCCGATGAGCGTGGTGACTCCAGATGCGATGGCGTGTTCGATTTGCTGCGGACAGATGAAATGAATATGCGTGTCGATGCCACCGGCGGTGACGATACAGCCCTCGCCGGCGATGACCTCGGTGGCGGCACCGATGGTCATGGTGATGCCGTCCTGGAGCAGCGGATTTCCCGCGTGGCCGATGCCGACGATGCGGCCGTGCTTGATGCCGATGTCCGCTTTGATGATCCCTTGGGCGGCGTCGAGGATGAGAGCGTTGGTGATGACGAGATCGAGCGAATCCGCATCACAGGCGAGCGGGGACTGCGCCATGCCGTCACGGATGACCTTGCCACCGCCGAATTTCACTTCGTTGCCGTAGCCGCTGTTTTCCGCGATCAGGTCGTGCTCGACTTCGATGAAAAGTTCCGTATCGGCGAGGCGGACTTGGTCGCCGGTGGTCGGGCCGAACATGCCGGCATAGTTGGCGCGGGTTTGTTTCATGCGTCTAGCAGACCGTTGACGAGGTTATTGAGTCCGTGGACTTCGCGAGTGCCGGCGAGGGCGACTAACGGAACTTCCCGCGTGTCGCCAGGTTCGAAGCGGATGGCGGTCCCGGCGGGGATGTTGAGGCGGAAACCACGGGCTGCCGGGCGATCAAATAACAGCGCTTCATTCACCTCATAAAAGTGAAAATGACTGCCCACCTGGATCGGGCGGTCGCCGCTGTTCGCGACTACGATGCTCACCGTAGCTAGGCCCGGATTGAGTTCGAGATCGGGAGCGTCGAGCGGGGTGATGATTTCTCCGGGGATCATCGGACAGGATTGTGGACGGTGACGAGTTTGGTGCCATCAGGGAAAGTCGCTTCCACCTGGACGTCGTGAATCATTTCGGCGACGCCCGCCATGACTTCATCGCGGGAAATGAGGGTGGTGCCGTAGCTCATCAGCTCGGCGACGGATTTCCCATCACGCGCGGCTTCTAGCAGCTCGGCGGTGATGAGGGCGACGGTTTCCGGGTAATTCAGCTTGAGGCCGCGGGCGCGACGACGGGCGGCGAGGTCGCCAGCGACGACGATGAGCAGCTTTTCCTGTTCGCGCGGAGAGAGATGCATCGGCGCGAGTCGTTAGAAAATCGGCAGCATGGCGAGCGCACCCAATGCGGCTAGCAGCGCACTGACCCGCACCGACGTGGTGGCATGGAAGTAAGCGACGGCGATGCTGAAAATAGCGATAAGGGCGATGACATAATCCAGCGACCCATGGGAGTGGAAGAATGTCGCACGAAGGAAATCAAACTCGTCGGTTTCATCTGGATGATAATGGCCCGGGTGCGCGGACAAGACCGAAGGGAGGAGGCAAGCTCCCACGGCAAACAAGCGACTGGGCCAAAAGGGCGGACGGAGAGTTTTCATAAGCAGGTTGAAAGTGATGCTGCATTCGAGCAAGAGCCATGCCAAGCGGGTAATGAAAAAACCATGCCCTTCGGAAAGGGCATGGCTCAATACCAAATACCACAAAATATCAAACTACTGAGAATACTACTTAGCCTTGTAGGTGCCTTTGAGGAAAGGCTCGCCGACAACATCCTTGAATTCCTTGAGAATCTTGAATTGGCCATCTGCTTTGGTTTCACCGATAAAGACGTTTTTGGTGAGGTGGTGATTCTTCTGCGAAGTCACTTTGCCACCTGGTCCGTCGAATGAGATACCACTTTGTAGGGCGGCCATCACTTTATCCACATCGAAGGATTTTGCCTTTTCAACGGCGGCTTTCCAGAGATAGACACCATCGTAGGAGAGCACCATCGGCGAGCAGGTCACGCGGCCTTCCTTGACGATCCCGGGAACGTCTGATTTTTTGAGCCAGGCTTGAAAATTCTTGATGAACTTAGCATTCGCTGGGCTCTTGATGGACTGGAAGTAAGTCCAGCATCCGAGTTGGCCAACAAGCTGCTTGGCTGGGAGGCCGCGGAACTCGTCTTCGGAAACCGAGAAACTAACGACCGGGCAGGATTCGGCGTCCAGACCGGCGGCGGCGTATTCCTTGAAGAAGGGAACATTGGTATCACCATTAAGCGTGCTGATGATACAGGCATTGCCGCTGGCGGCGAATTGCTTGATCTCTGCGACGATTTGTTGGTAATCCGTGTGGCCAAATGGAGTGTATTTACCGGCAGAGATAATCTTGCCGTCGGCATCCTTGCTGAAGCCGCCGCCAATGTTGGCAAGAGGCACGCCCTTGCTGAGCAGATACTCAAGCAAGATCAGGTTGGTGGTTTGTGGATAGACATAGTCAGAGCCGATCAGATAGAACTTCTTCTTGCCTTCCTCAAGGAGGTAATCCACGGCGGGAGTTGCTTGTTGGTTGACAGCCTCAGCGGTGTAGAAAATGTTAGGGGACATTTCCTCTCCTTCGTACTGCACCGGGTAGAACAGCAGGCCCTTCTTTTCCTCGAACACCGGAAGCACCGACTTGCGGCTCACCGAGGTCCAGCAGCCGAAGGTCACGGCAACCTTGTCTTGGTCGAGCAATTGCTTGGCTTTTTCAGCGAATAGGGGCCAGTTTGAAGCGCCGTCAGCAACGACGGGTTCGATTTTCTTGCCCATAACGCCGCCAGCGGCGTTGATTTCGTCGAAGGTGAACAAGAGCACATCGCGGAGCGAGGTTTCGCTGATCGCCATCGTGCCACTGAGCGAGTGAAGAACGCCCACCTTGACGGTGTCCTCTGCACGGGCAAAGGCGCTGGTGAGTGTGACCGCAGCAAGTGCGGAGGAGAGAATACGGGGGATCATAATTTTAGGGAATGTTGAGTTAAAAATACTTACAGGAGATAAGATTAAGTTAAGAGCAGGCGGGAGAGCATTGACAACAAAGGATCAATAGGACTCTCCCGCCGCAACATTTCAGATGTTGAGGATCAAGTTAGAACTTCAGCAGCGCTTGAACGCCGGTGAACAGGCTGTCGTGATCCGAAATTGTATAACTCAACTCACTGCGAAGCAGGAAGTGTTCGTTGAATGCATAGGTCGGGGAAATCGTGAACTTGTAGTTGTCGGGAGCGACGACAGCCGGAGGAGTCGATGATACTTCGTCAATTCCGAAGCGAAGGACGGTTGAGAACTTGTCAGTGAACTTGTAGTTCAGGAAGGCAAGACCTCCGACAGCGCTGTCGGCACCGGATAGGCTGTTATTCGAGTAAATAATTTCCCCGGCGACTGTCAGTTTGGATGAAATATCGTAGCTTGCCCAGAAGTCATACGAGGAGAAGCTGGCGATACCATGCGTGTCATCATAGGCGATCCCGGCCCAAAGGGTGAGTTTATCGATACCCTTGTAGGAAACATAGGCTTCATAACCAAGACCATTGCCCCAATCACCATCACCTTCCCAGAAGCTTGGCCCACGGATAGAATCCGAGATGTTAAATCCGGCACCCCAGACCTTGGTGGTATAGTCCAATTTGACACCCGTGTGGTATGCTGGCACCCCGCCAGTGGTGCTATTGGCGTAGGTGAGTTGTGTCATATTGACCGTATCAAATGCTTCATAGCCCATATAGCTGAGGTATTTACCTGCCGTGATTTTGAAATCGCCAGTTGTGTAGGTGACGTAGGCATCAAGAATTCCAGCATCAGTACCACCGGAGAATGAATTCGCATTGGAGTCTGGGGAGTAAAAAAGACTGCCATAAACGGTGAAAGGCCCTTGGGTCGCCTCAAGGCCAAGTTTCACGGCATCGAGCGGTGTGCCCGAGTGGAATAGATGATCCGTGTTTTGACCATTTATAAAATCCGTGTCAGCGTATGAAACAGCAGCGTAGCCGCTGACTTTCAGCCAATCAGGCGTAGTCATGGGCGCAGGAGCTTTCATTTCCTCCGTCCCGCCCATGGCGGTAGCGGAGCCGAGCAAGAATGCCAATTGAGGCAAACGGAATATGTTTTTGTTGGTTCTTTTCATGGTGTTGTATTTGATTAATAGAACAGTCTTGTCAGGTGATATACCTTGTTATCCTGACAGCGTATTTCGTGCCATTTTCAAAGTTACATGAAAAAACAAGTGATTCTCAGCGAATTGATTTGTTATGAGTCGATGGTGATGAGTGAAATTAATCCGGGTGAATTATTCCCATCCATTTCATTCATCTGCCGGTGGATGCAGTCGATAGAGGGCTGATATGATCAAAACTCCATCATCCCGGTTCGGCGGCGTTGCGTCCGCAGAGTAATCCGTTAAACAGTTAGGAATTCCTTGACGATCTCCTCGGTGAGGCCGGACATCTTGCCGGATGCCGCGACCGCGCCGCGTTCCAGGATCGCGTAGTCGTCGCCGAGTTCCTTGCAAAAGTCGAGATACTGCTCGACGAGCAGGATGCTCATTTCTCCTTCCGCACGGAGCATTTTGATAGCGTCTCCTATCTGGTCGATGATATTCGGTTGAATGCCTTCCGTCGGCTCGTCCAGAATCAGAAGTTTGGGGCGAGTCAGCAGCGCCCGCCCGATGGCGAGTTGTTGTTGTTGGCCACCCGAAAGCATCCCGCCCTTGCGATGGAGGAATTCCTTGATGATGGGAAATAGCGTATAGATTCTGTCGGTCTGAGCCGAGTCACGCTTCTGGCCGCGGGCATTGAGGCCGATGAACAGATTTTCTTCCACGGTGAGGTGGGGGAAAATATCGCGTCCTTGCGGCACATAGCCCAAGCCGAGCCGCGCGCGTTCTGCGGACGAAATGCGGTCAAGCGGGGTGCCTTCGAGGTTGATTTTCCCGGAGTCCGCAGGTAGCAGACCCATGAGCGCCTTGAGAGTGGTGCTTTTGCCGACGCCGTTGCGCCCCATCAGGCAGAACACGGTCTGCGGGCGAATAGTAAGGGTCACCCCGCGCAGGATGGCGCTGCCACCGATGGAAACCCGGAGGTTCGCAATAGTTAGGTTTTCGGTTTGGGTAGGGGCGGCGGTCATGCGGCTTTGGATTTACGTCCGAGATAAACTTCGATCACGCGTTCGTCGGCCTGGACATCATCGACAGGGCCTTCACAAAGCACATGTCCCTGATGAAGAACCGTGACCTTGCGGCCTTGGGAAATCTGGCGGACAAAGGTCATGTCGTGCTCGATTACGACGATGGTGTGTTTCCCGGCAAGCGATAGCAGCAGCTCGCCGGTGCGGTAGGTTTCCTCGTCCGTCATCCCGGCGGCAGGTTCATCGACTAACAGCAGCCGTGCTTCCTGAGCGAGGAGCATCCCGATTTCCAGCCACTGCTTCTGGCCATGGGCAAGCACGCCCGCTTTGCGTTTGGCGTGGTCGGTTAGTTTGATGGTCTTTAGAATTTCCGCGATGCGATCGCGCTGGGTGGAGGTGACTTTACCAAACAGGCTATGCCAGATGCCACGGGAGCCAGCGAGTGAGAGGATCAGATTTTCCGTGACCGTGTGATCGTTATAAACAGTGGGAGTCTGGAACTTACGACCAATCCCGAGGCGATAGATTTCATACTCATTTAGCTTGAGTAAATCGTGTTTCGCATCGTCCCAGAGCAATGTGCCCATGTCCGGTTGGGTGCGACCGGTAATGAGATCGAGGAAAGTGGTTTTCCCCGCTCCGTTAGGTCCAATCACCGTGCGGAGTTCGCCTTCATCGAGATAAAAATTCAGATCGTTGATGGCTTTGAAACCATCGAATGAGCGAGTGAGTCCTTCGGCGGCGAGGAGAAATGGTTTCGGGCTCATGAGTGTGGATTTGCGAGGACGGAGGTGTTAGGAATCGCTGGCAGGGGACGCAGTGGAGGATAGAATTTCAGCCTCCTGAGAGGTGTCGGCGGAGGCTGGCGGAGGTGCGTCAGAGCTTGCGGTTTTCCGGCTGAATTTCGCGATCAGATCCCCGATTTGGCCGGGAATGCCCATGATGCCCTTGGGCATGAACAGGACGACGAGAACGAATGACCCGCCGAGCATGAGTGGCCAGAAATCCGCAGTGCTGCCGGATGATGCCCAGCTTTTGAGAGCGTTGACACTGATTGCTCCGGCGATGGGGCCCACGATGGTGCCGCGCCCGCCGAGGGCGACCCAGACGACCGCTTCCAGCGATTTTCCGGTTTCCATTTCGCTGGGGTTGATGATGCCGACCTGAGGGACGAAGAGCGCTCCGGCCAGACTGGCGATGATTGCGCTGATGACGAAGATGAAGAGCTTGAAATTCGCCGTGGCATAGCCCGAGAAGAGCACCCGGTTTTCCGAATCGCGGATCGCGCGTTGGATTAGGCCGAAGCGGGAATTCGTTAGCCATTTGCAACCGGCCACCACAGCGACTAGCAGCATAGCAGTGACGACGTAGAGGCCGCGTTTGGTGGATACATCGCGCAGTGAATAGCCGAGCAGCATCCTGAAATCCGTGAAACCGTTATTTCCTCCCATCAGCAGTTCGTTGCGGAAAAACAACAGCGCTGCGCCGTAGGTAAGGGCTTGCGTGAGTATCGAAAAATAAACGCCCTTGATGCGTGAGCGAAATGCAAGGTAGCCGAACACCAAGGCAAGCAGGCCGGGGACCAGGATGACCATCAGCATGGCAAACGGAAAGCTGGTGAATGGCATGAAAAAGGACGGCCATTCCTGACGACCCACCATGCTCAGGAAGGTGGGGACGCCGGTGCCGCCGATCATTCGCATGAGGTGCATGCCCATCATATAACCGCCGAGAGTAAAGAAAAGGGCCTGACCCAAACAAAGAAGTCCGGTGTAGCCCCAAAGTAAATCAATCGAAATGGCGAGGATGCCATAGCAAAGATATTTCCCCCAGTTACCGAGGGTGAAGTCTGAAATGCAACCATACGCATTGAGCACCGGCATGATGACCACGAGAAAGACTGCCGAAAAAATCAGCAAGGGAAATTGGACCCGGCTTGTTAGCGGTTGCTTGTTCATCAGTTAGTCAAGGCTGCGGGAACGGGTGACGAAGAGGCCGGCGGGACGCCATTGCAGGAAGAGGATGATGGCTCCTAGCACGAGAATTTTCCCAATGACCGGGTTGCCGAGATATTGTTGGAGCGTTTGATCCGACACGCCGATGCCGGTCGCGCTGATGACGGTGCCCATGATGTTGCCGACGCCGCCGACCACCACGGTCATGAAGGAATCCACGATCCAGACTTGGCCCATGGCGGGATTGACGTTTGCGATTTGCGAGAGGAACGCCCCGGCGAGTCCTGCTAGACCGCAGCCGAAAGCGAAGGTCATGGTATTAACCCGCTCGGTGCGGATGCCCATGCAGGCGGCCATGTTGCGGTTCTGCATCACCGCGCGGATGAGCAGACCCAGCGAGGTCCGGTTGAGAACGAGCCAGGTGACCACGATGATTAGTACGGCGAAACCGATCACGAATACCCGGTTCCAGCCGAACACGATGTCATTGACCGTCCAGTTTCCTGAAAGCCAAAGGGGACTGGTGAACTCGACGTTGTTCGAGCCGAAAATAAATTTTAAAATCTGCTGCATCACGAGCGAGATTCCCCAAGTGGCGAGTAGGGATTCCAAGGGACGCTTGTAGAGATATTGAATCACCAAACGCTCCAGCAACACCCCAACCAGAGCCGCGATAATGAAGCTCGCTGGAATGGCGACGACAAAATACCAGCCTCGGTTAGTTTCTGATAGGTTCATGCCCGGAATCGACATCGACATACCGAAAGGTGAGATGTTCAGGCCGGTGGTAAATATCTTCTGAATGATATAAGTCGTGTAGGCACCCACCGCGATGAACTCGCCGTGGGCCATGTTGATGATACCCATCAGCCCGAAGGTAATTGCGAGGCCGATGGCGACCACCAGTAAAACCGAGCCAGAGGATAAGCCGTGAAACAAGGTGCCCACGGCGTTGATCCGAGAGAGGTGGTCATCGATGGCCCTGAGCGCGGATTTCGCCGCATTTGCCATAGCGGTATCGCCAGAGTTTTCGGCTTCCGCCCGAATCGTCATGATCGTGTCGTGGGCGGCGAGCGAGTTGAGTTTTCCGAGTTTTTCGCAGGCGGCCAAACGTTCCTCAGCGACCGGCGAGCGGAGTTGGATGATGGCGATGGATTCTTCGAGCGCCTTGAGAGCTTTGGGGTTTTTCTCGGTGGTTTTGAGCACTAGAAGGGCGGGAAGTTTCTCTACTTTCTGGCCGACGGCCGCATCCTGAATCGCCCGGAGGCGCTTCGCGAGGTCGGGATTCGCGAGTGCCACGATGTCCGAAACCTCCTTCATCGCCTTGCGCAAACCGGAGTCCGTTTCCGCAAACTGGACGGTTTTGGGATTGATCCGGACGGGCTTCCCATCCGCTGTCGTGTAGGGCGTGTCATCGGCTAGTTTGAGTGTAGCGAATGACTCGTCATCATCTGCTTTCCCCGTTAGAATGACCGGGGTGACCACGCCTGCATCGTCATACAGGAAAATTTTTCCGGACTTCCAATTTTCAAACCAAGTCACCGTCTCGGGCGTCGGTTTGAGTTTGAGCGAGAGGATGATTTCGCGCTGCTCGGCGGGAGTCGGCGCGATGGCCGCGGCGGCGATGGTTTCGCGGACCGATTTCTCCGGTGCTTGGGCGAAGGCAAGCGACGAAGCGGCAAAAGCAAACGCTAGACCAGCCAACAACCGTCTTGAGAAATCAATCCACCTTGCCATGACGTTTGCCGAAGAAAGCAACGCCTGTGCCATGCGAGAGTTAAAATAAACCGCATTCCAAAAGTCATTTCCGAAACGAAACGCCGAGAGCGCAAAGTTCGCGGAGGGAACCGCAGAGAAAGCTGCCGGCGTTGCCCTGGTGTTGTTTGAAATTCGATGTGAAGGACAACCCGGCACAGCCATTCTCGTCTTCCTCGTCGAGCGCAAAGTCCGGGTGATCCTCCAGTGTACCGGTGATGAGTAAGATGACCTCCTCACGGGACATTCCATCAGGTCGGCCGGCGGCTTCCGTCTCTAACGTGTTCAGAACATCCACATAAAAAGGAGCGTTCCGGCCCGCTAAGACACGAAAAACCCGGCTCCGCGAGTCTCGCGGAAAAGGGCGGTGGAAAGATGCTCGGCAGACATGGGAAGAGGCGGCAGATCACAATGGTTTCACGATGGAGGCGAAAGTGAAAATTCTGCGTGTTTTAAGCGGATAGATGGAATTTTGGTCCAGAGCTGATCAAGATTTTGATTCAGTTTCAATGCGCCGTCAGCCAGTTAGCACCCGTGCCAGATTCCACCTCGATGGGGACGCCGTGGGGCAGGGGGAGCGCGGTTTTCATGGCGGATAGAATTTTTGGGACGAGTTCGTCTTGCTCGTCGAGGGCGAGGTCGAAGACGAGTTCGTCGTGGACCTGGAGGAGCATCTTCGTTTGGTAGGGCTTTTCCCTTAGCAAAGCGTCGATGCGGATCATGGCGAGCTTGATCATGTCGGCAGCGGTGCCTTGGATGGGGGAGTTGATGGCGGCGCGCTCGGCATTTCCGCGCAGATTTTGATTGCCAGATTTGAGATCTGGGAAATAGCGGCGGCGACCGCTGAGGGTTTCCACATAGCCGGATTCGCGGGCTTCATTGACGGTGCGGTCCATGAACTGTCGGATAGCGGGATACTCGCGGAAGTAGGCGTCGATGATGTTAGATGCCTCGGTGCGCGGGATCGCGAGGCGCTGGCTGAGACCGAAGGCGGAGATGCCGTAGATGATGCCGAAGTTCACCATCTTGGCGGTGCGGCGCATGTCGGATGTGACGTTTTCCGGGTCGATGACGAAGACCTTGGCGGCGGTAATGGTGTGGATGTCGGCACCGTTCTGGAAGGCCTCGATCATGGTGGCGTCCTGCGAGAGCGCGGCCATGACGCGGAGCTCGATCTGGGAGTAGTCGCAGGAGAGGATTTCAAATTTGAGATTTGAGATTTCAGATTTTCTAGGGACGAAGGCTTTGCGGATTTTTCGACCGGCTTCGGAGCGAATGGGAATGTTCTGGAGGTTCGGATCGGTGGAGGCGAGGCGGCCGGTGGCGGCGACGAGCTGGTGGAAATGGGTGTGGATGCGGCCGGTTTCCGCGACGATGTGGGTGGGCAGGGCGTCGAGGTAGGTGGACTTGAGTTTCGTGGCCTCACGCCAGGCGAGGATGTCGGTGATGATCGGGTGCTTGCCTTCGAGGGTGGCGAGGGTCTGCTCGTCGGTTTTATACTGGCCGGTTTTGGTTTTCTTCGCCTTGTCCGCGAGGCCGAGCTGGTCGAAGAGGATTTCGCCTAACTGTTTTGGCGAGGCGATGTTGAATGATCGGTCGGCGTGGGCGTGGATGGATTTCACGAGACTATCGATTTGGATTTGCAACTCGTCGCCGATGACGGTTAGGGCTGCGGGGTCGATGGCGATGCCTTCCATTTCCATGGCGACGAGGACGGGGAGGAGTGGGCCTTCGATGTCGTGGAGGATTGTTTCCTGGCCGGAATGTTTGAGCAGCGGGCGAAGTTTTTGCGCGAGCTGATAGGTGACATCGGCGTCCTCGGCGGCGTACTCGGCGAGGACGGCCAGGGGGATGGCGGCGATGTCGAGGTCTTTCGAGGCTTTAGTGATTGCGGCGTGGGCGAAGAGGTCATCGGAGGGAGGGGCTTGGCGGTTGGAAGCCGCCGCCACGTCTGCGAGCTTAACCGGGGTGTAGCCTAGCAGAATTTCCGAGAGGTAGTCCATCGAGTGGCGGCGCTCGGGTGCGATGAGGGTATCGGCAAGCATGGTATCAAAGAACGGTCCGGTGACCTTGATGCCGTGATGATGGAGGATCGAGAGATCGAACTTGAGGTTGTGGCCGATTTTTTCCGCCGGGGAGGAGAGGACGGATTTCAGATCTGAGATTTGAGATTTGAGATTTGAGATAGAAAGATACCAGCCTTCATGGGCTTTCCAGGAAAACGCGATGCCTAACAACTTTGAGGTGAAGCGGTCGAGGCCGGTGGTTTCGATGTCGAAGCAGAAAGCTTTTTGTTGGGCAAGCTCGGTGAAGAGTTGTTGCTGGAGTTCCGGGGTGTCGGCGAGATGATAGGTGTGGGCGACCTCGCGGATGGTTTTGAAGGTTTCGAAGATGGTGGGGGTGGCGGCAGATGATTCGGGCGGAATGAATTCCGCGCTCCCGGTGGAGAATAGGCGCTTTGACAGCGTGCGGAATTCAAACTCGTTGAAGAGGTTTTTAAGAGCCTCGTCGTCGCGTGGTGAGAGCACGAGGTCGTCCCACGAGACTTCGACCGGGACATCCAGGATGATCGTGGCGAGTTCCTTTGAGAGCAGGGCCATGTCCGCGTGGGTCTCGACATTTTCCCGCTGCTTGCCTTTGAGGTCGGCGGTGTGGGCGAGGAGGTTTTCTATCGAGCCGTAGTCCGCGATGAGTTTTTGCGCGGTCTTCGGGCCGATGCCGGGAACGCCGGGGATGTTGTCCGAGGCGTCGCCCATCAGCCCTAACAGGTCGATGATCTGGTGAGGCTCGGTGACGCCCCAGATTTCCGGGAGTTGAGGCAGGCCGATGATTTCGTGGTCGTTGCCTTTGCGGCCGGGTTTCCACATGAAGGTTTGGGATGAAAGGAGCTGGGCGAAATCCTTGTCCGGCGTGACCATGAACGACTCGAAATCATCCGGCTCCGCGCGTTTTACCAGCGTGCCGATGATGTCATCCGCCTCGAAGCCATCGAGTTCTAACACGGGAATGTGGAACGCGCGGCAGAGGGTTTTCACATGGGGAATCGCGGCGGCGAGTTCTTCCGGCATTTCATCGCGCTGGGCCTTGTAGGCCGGGTAGCGGATGTGGCGTGGCGTGGGCGCGGAGGTGTCGAAGGCGACTCCAATGTGGGTGGGATTTTCCTTTTCCAGAATGAACAGCAGCGTGTTGATGAAGCCGTAGAGCGCGGAGGTATTCACGCCCTTGGAGTTTCTGATAGGTGCTTGGATGAACGCGAAATGGGCGCGGTAGATCAGGGCCATGCCGTCGAGCAGGAAAAGGCGTTTCATGCCGCCAGCGTGGGCGGGCGCGAGCCGAGAGTCGAGCGAATGTCCGACTCTGTTTCCCTCAGACGACAGTGGACGTGGTTCCGCTCGGGAAGGTGGCGATCACACCGAGCAAGGCGGGGGGGGATTTACCAGAGATCAGGTGAAAAGTTGCGGCACTGGCTGGCCCTTGTCGGCCACGGTGAAGGGCCGTTTGGACGGAGATATCACCACCTGATCGAGCGACAGGCCGAGGGCGTAGGCGATGCAGGCATTGAAGTCCGGGATGGTGAGCTTGTTTTCCTCCACCACCGCGCCGGTCTTGTCGGTGGAGCCGAAGACCGCACCGCCCTTCACCCCGCCGCCGAACAGGGCGCCGGAAAATGCTTTGGGATAGTGATCGCGGCCCTCGTTGCTATTGATCGTGGGAGTGCGGCCGAATTCCGACGCCACGACGACCAGTGTGTCCTTCAGCATTCCCCGCGAATCCAGATCGGCGAGCAAACTGGAGAGCGCCTTGTCGAGAATCTCGCACAGCTCGGGCACCCGGACGAAATTCGCCGCGTGGGTGTCCCAGCCACCCAGGCTGACCTCCACGTAGCGCACGCCGCGTTCCACCAAGCGGCGGGCTAACAGACAGCCCTGACCGAAGGGATCCTTGCCATAGTTCTTGCGCGTTTCCGGCTTCTCATTGGTCAGGTCGAAGGCGGTGATGTCCTTGCATTTCATCATCGTTAGCGCGTGATCATACATGTCCGAGTAGGCATTCACGTTGCGCTGTGGAAAGGTTTTGTGGAAATCCGCATCAAACTCACCGGCGAGTTGCAGACGTGATGTCAGTTTTTCCTGAGTGATGCCGGGCAGCGGCTTGATATTCTTGATGCCGTTCTCTGGACTGTTGACGAACAGCGGCGTGTGGGCTGGCGGGAAAAAGCCCGCGCCCGGATGCCTGCTGGCACCTCCGATATAGACCGAACTGGGCAACATCGGATTGCCGCCACCTTGCAGGTAACTGAGCCATGCGCCCATTGACGGATGCTGGATGGTTCCGCGCGCCTGATAGCTGGTGTGCATGAAATAGTTTCCCTGCTCATGCGCGCCCTGGGTGGAAGTCAGCGAGCGGATCACGGTGCCGTGGTGCATCTGTTGGGCGGTCAGCGGCAGGTATTCGGACAGGCGCACGCCGTCGGCGCTGGTATTGATCGGCTTCACCGGTCCGGCGCTATCGACCCCTTCTTTGGGATCCCAAGTGTCGAGATGGCTCTGGCCGCCGGACATGTAGAGATAGATCACATTCTTCGCGCAGGCGGGGCGTTTGAGGGTGGATGCCTGGGCGGCGGCGAAGGCGTTGGTGGAAAATTCCGGCAGCAGCCCGACGCCTAACAAGGCGCTAGCGGTGCGGGCGATGAACTGCCGACGGCTTGGTTCGTCAGCGCGGATGAACGGGTCTTGCATGGGGTCTGATAGTTATTGTATAAAGATGAATTGCTGGGTATTGAGCAGGGCGAAGACGAGATCATCCGCCGATGACATGCCGCCAGCGACCGCCGTGGCCCAAACTGCCTTTTCCCGCGCCGTGGGTTTGCGGGAAAACAAGGTGAGACATACCGCTTCGAGTTTACCCTCAGCGGTAGTGGCCCGGTTCACCCCTTGCATCAACGGGGAAAATGGCGAGAGGATCTGCGGGATGAGCTGGCTATTCATCAGTAGAAGCGCCTGCGGTACGCTTGCGGCGGAACTGCCGTTTTCCACGAAATCGCGGTCGCTCTGGCCGAGTTCGCGCAGGAAATGACCACGCGGTGCGGGGCTTTCGAGTTCCGCGGCGCGCAACCATTCGCGGGCTGCCCGCTTGCGGTATTCGAGGTATTGCGGACGTTCCTTCGCGCTCAGTCCCAGCGCATCCGCGTCGGCGGAGAAAGCATTCCGTTGGGCCTCGCGTTGGGCGGTTTCCTGGGCGTTCGTTTGTGATGGTTTGTCGTAACCGGGGATGGTCATGGTCTTGAGAAACTGCGTGATTGAGTTACCCCCATAGCTCTTCTGCATTTCCATGCCCTGCATTTCTCCGCCACCGGCAAGGTTGCTTTTTTCTGCCCCGACCTCGGACGGAGCCTTGGCTGGATGACCGGTTACTTTTTCCTGCAACTTGATGAGAACGGGATTAAGGATGTTGTCGATGACCGCCTTCTGCGCTAACGCCTCGTAGGCGCTTACCTGACTTGTTAGCTCTTTCACCCGCTCCTTGTCCTCCTTCGCCCGGGCTTCGGAGATCTGAATCTGGAGCGTCTTCAGTTGCGTCCCGCGTTCGCTATAGGGGGACGAGGCCGCGACGAAATGATCGAAGAGTTCGGTCGGCGGGGTGGCCACTAATGCGTCGTTAAGTTTTCTAACTATACTCATCCGCTGCTCCGCCTCGGCTTCTGCCACGAGGTTCCGCGTGTCCGGGTCGGGCCGAATGAGGGTCACGAAGGAATCCCAGATTTGTTCCGCAGCCATGCGACGCAGGACCGGTCCGGTGAAATGATAGATCTCCCCGGCGTGATACTCCTCGCGGGTGGCAGCCGCCTGATAAGCCCGCGTATTCAACAGCGCCGCGAGATACGCTTTCATGTTGTAATGCCGTGCAATCAGCAGTTTCTCCAGATGTTCCTCCAAATCCGGGATCATCGCCTTCGCGTCCTCAGTCAAATCGTCTAACGGCTCGATCAGGGCCACACCGAAAGCTTGTCTCCACAAGCGGTTTGCCAGCACTTTGGTGAAACAGGGATTCTCAGGCGAGGTCATCCATTTTGCGAAAACCTCCGTGCGCCGCATACCTGAATACGGCGCGACCGGCGCGCCCATGATTGTCGCGGGCTTCACGACGGAGAGCGGTGGCACGTCCTTGTATTTGTAATCTGCCGGCAGCTTCAGATCCCGGTCGCGCTCGACCTGCTCGGTGCCACGCAAGGTGGAGCCATTGATCTGATTCAACACCGTATTCACATTCTTCGACACCTTGCCATGGGCTGCCAGCGCGGCGTCGTGCTGCTGTTTCGCTTTCACCAGATCTGTCGCCTTATCCCGTGCATACTGCGCATTAATTTCATCGGTCCGGGCTTTGGACGCGTCCCGCAGACCGATGCGCTTGTCGGTGTCCCCCTCGTTCACGCCATAGGTGAACGCGGCCATCTCGTAAAACTCCTTTTGCGTCCAGTCCGCGAAGGGATGATTGTGGCACTGTGCGCACTCGATCCGGGTGCCGAGAAACACCCGCGAGGTCAGCGCCATGTTGTCCAACGGCATCCCCTTGTCGCGCATGTAGTAGCCAATCGCGCCATTTTCCCATGCCAAGCCGGTCGCGGAAACCAGCTCACTGGCGAGCCTGTCATAGGGCTTGTTCTCACGTAGGCTCAGGCGGATGTAGTTCGAATATGCGTAACCGGTGGTCGGCCCGGCCTGCGCTCCCTGCGACTGGAGGCGGAGCACATCCGCCCAATAATTATAAAAATGCTGCACGTAGCCCTCGCTGTCCAGTAGCGAGGAAATCAACACCGCGCGTTTGTTCGGCTGCTTGGATTCGAAAAATGCGGTGGCATCACCGGTCGTCGGAATTCGACCGATGACATCCAGATAGACGCGGCGCACGAAAACCTCGTCGCTGGCGGGCGGATTTGGCAGGATGTTGTTCGCCTTCCAATCCTTCACCAGCAGCGCGTCAATCTCGCGGGCGTCTGTGGTGGCTGTCTTCGGGTCCGTCGCGGGTGCTGCACCGAGCGGGAGGCAGCAAACGAATAGCGGGATGATTCCGTGAAGCGGGCTTTTCATGGTCAACAAGAGGGTAAGCCCCGCAGTGAACGATTCTTTCATCATTCGTGCTGACACGCGAGGAGAGCCCCCAGCGATCACTTTACTGACGAAGGTGGAACTCCTGAAATATTCCTCAAACCATCACTGGCGCGGATCGTGCGCGCTGCTGGGCGGTGAATTGATCGGGGCGGGCAGCGGGCCGGTCCCGGCATCGCCGATGGCGGCTTGGGTGCGGATGGCTCCTGCAATAGCGACCGCGAGTTTCTGGCGGTAGGCGGGATCGGCGCAAAGTCGGCTCTCGGCGGCATTGCTGATGTAGCCGCACTCCAGCAGGAGACAGGGGATTTGCGGGTTGCGCGTCAGGCGGATGTGGCGGCGGACCATGCCACGGTTGCCGCTTTTTACCGCACAGACTTGGTTCAATGCCTGTTGGCAGCGGACCGCGAGGCCGTGGCTATCGACGCGCCAGTAATAGGATTCCGGGCCACGGAGATTCGACGGGCCGCTGTTGTAATGGATGCTAACGAGGATGCCATCCGGGTAATGATCGGCGCGGGCGACACGATCATCGAGCTCGACGAAGGTGTCGTCACTGCGCATGAGGACGACGTGGAAATCGCCGCTGAGCTGTGCGGCCAGGCGCTTGGCGGTGTCCAGGGTAAGTTGTTTTTCCATTTGGCCGGTGTGTGGGCTGCTCGCGCCGCTGTCCTTGCCACCGTGGCCCGCGTCGATGATGACGGTTCTAAAGCCCTTGGGTCCGGGACGGTGACCATAGACATCGAGGCCTCTGGAATACGTGGTGGATGTGCCATGGGTGGGGGCGTGGGTCGCGCAGGAGGTGACGAAGGCCGCGAGTGTTAGAGGGAGAATGAATTTAAATAACAGCTTCATGGCCAGAACTCATCGCAGGATCACGGTGCGAGGGGAAGCTTAGGTTTTTTTCGGCGGGTGGAAATTTACAGGTCGATCACGGGTCTTGACAGCGGACTATCCATGCAGCGAGTTTTCCAATGTTGAAAGCAGTCCATATTATCCCGCCGTTGGTGGCACTCATTCTGGCTGGCGCTTGGAATGCAGCCCAAATGCGCTCGATTTCCTCGATGGAAAAAGATGGCGGAATGTTGCGTGAAAAAATCGCCGCAACCCTGGCTGCCGGAGATGTCCCCGTGGATCCATCGCGCGCGGCCCACAGCGGTAGGAACGCGGTCGCCGATAGCAAAGATCCCATCGACTGGCGGCAGCTCTCTGGCCTGATGCAGGAAATGCAAAATGGCGGGGGCATGTCTAACATCCGTGCGATCATGAGTTTTCAACAGCGAGTGATGACCATGTCCAAGGAGGAGATGATCGCCGCGCTGGATGATATTTCCAAGCTCGGCCTATCCAGCGATGCCCGCCAAGCGCTGGAGGCGATGCTGATCAGCCCGCTGATTGGCAAAGACCCCAGGCTCGCGCTGGAGCACTACGCGGGCCGCATCCAGACCGACCCGAGCGGCGTGGGCTGGCAGCTTGCCACCGCCCTGCGCGCATGGGCGAAGCAGGATCTAACGGCGGCTGCGGCGTGGTTCGACCAGCAGATCGCAGGGGGAGCCTTCGACAGCAAGACGCTCGATGGCAAAAGCGAGGTCCGTTCGCAGTTCGAGGCGGCCTTGATGGACTCCTTGATTTCGACGGATCTAGCAGCAGCCAACCGCCGTCTCAGCGACCTGCCCGAAGACCAGCGGCGTGAAATTTTAGAACAAATCTCGTTCCCGGAACTCAGTCCCGAGGCTCAGAAGGCTTATGCGGAAATGGTCCGTCAGTTGGTTCCCGCCGACGAGCGAGAAGGCTCTTTCGCCCACATCGCTTCGCAGTTGGTCGATGCTGAGGGCTACGGCAAGGTCAGCACTTTTCTCGATGCCGTGAACGCCAGTCCCGAGGAGCGTGCCGCCGCCGCGAAACAAACGGCGGAATCCCAGCTCGAACAGTTAGGTAGCGAGGGCACAGTGACCCGTGCGAATGTCGATCAATTGCGCGAGTGGCTGACCCGCCAGGCCCCCGGCGAGGTGGACCGCATCACCGGCAAGGCGCTGGCAGAGGCCGCTCAGGAGCAGGGGACTTTTAATTACTCAGCCGCCTCCCAACTCGTCCTCCAGTATCAACAAAGCAGTGGCAGCGATGAGGTCTTGATCGCATTCTTAGAGGGCTATTCCGCTCACTCGAATCTCGAGGAGGCCAAGCATCTAGCGGATATGATCGCCGATGAAAAACGCCGCGATGAAATTCTCCAGCAGTTGCGATGAATACCCCCATGAAATTTTCACTCGCGACGGCTTTCATCATTCTCGCCATCGGGGGGGTGTTCGGTTTGCTCCATCAGCAACGCCTAACAGTGCTGCGGGCGGACCACCAGAAGCTCATCGCACAAGCGGAAAAACTTGGAATCACTCCTGATCTAACTGATGAATTCGGAGCTCTGACCGTGACCAAGCGCCAGCGTGGAGATCGCGAAAACGAGGCGGCTAGCCTGGCGGCGGAACTCGTCGCCTTCTCACGCGACATGGAACATCAAGGCAAAGCCGGTGTGACACCTGACCCGGCATTTCAAAAACGTGGACTGGAAATGATCTCCCGGTTAATGGCGCTGGATGCCACCCAGATCAAGGCGGTCATCGCTGGCCTGCGCGGTGACGCCACGCTCACGGATTCCGCCAGGCGCAACATACTTGGCATTGCCATGATGATGCTCAGTGAAGAGCATCCCGCCGCCGTGCTCGCTCTTTTTACGGAGTCCGCAGACATGCTCGATGAAAGCCCGTTGAGTCGCCAAGTGATTTCCTCCGCGCTGGGCCGCTGGGCGAAGGATGATCCGTTCGCCGCGTTGGAGTGGATTCGGAAAAACGCGACCGCCCACCCGGATCTTGCTGACGAAGATGCGAAGCGCGGCATCATCGCAGGAGCCGCCTTAACGGATCCCAAGCTCGCCTTCAAGCTGATCGGTGAAATGCACTTTGAGGACGCCTCGTCCGCGATCCAGGCCCTCGTCGAGGCTGGCAAAACCCCCGCCCAGCGGACTGCGGTGTTAGAAGCGTTGCGCGAGCACGCTGCCACACTGCCTGACGCGGTGGCGCGTGACGAAGTGCTCCAAGAATCCCTCGAAAGCATGGGCCGAAATCTCTCGGACGAAGGATTTGATTCGGTTAAATCATGGCTGGCCACCGCACGACTCAGCCCGCAGGAAAGCGCCCATTTCGCGGCGGGACTCTCGTATTTCAACACCCAAGAAGACACCGGACGCTGGATCGACTGGATGGGGCAAACCCTGCCCAAGGATCAGTTGGGCGCAAACGTCGATAACCTCCTCGGGCAATGGACCCAGCAAGACTATCAGGCTGCGGGGAAATGGCTCAGCGCTGCGCCGGATGGCCCTGCGAAAAACGCGGCGGTCAGCACCTACGCCGGCACCGTCGCCGAGTATGAGCCGCAGACCGCGATCCAATGGGCGCTCACCCTGCCCGCCGGTCCGGAACGCCAGACAACGTTGGTGGCGATCTATCATAATTGGCCGGCCAACGATGCCGCCGCGGCTGCCGAGTTCGCGCGGGCACACGGGATTGACACCGAGGCGGAAAAGTGATGCAGAGCCTATCGTTGCAGCGTGAGCCACGCTTTGCCGTGTCGCCCGGGCGCGTAGGGGCTCGTGGGATTTTTCGCAATCATCCCCGCATGGCCGTCCAGAAACATTTGTTGGAACGCCGTCTCAAACTCTAACGCATCTTCGGCGGCGAGGATGGTGATGAGTTCGAACGGCGGGGTGAGCGCCAGTGCCTCCAATTTCTCGCGCCGCTCTAACAATGGTAGTCCCGGCAGATCTCCGCCATTGTGCCATAGCAGATCGAAGGCGATGAATCGCAGGGGCGCGACACCACCATGAAAAAGATCGCCACCGATGATGCCGCGCTCGAGTGGCTTTTGGAAATCCGCATCGGTGACGAGGATGCCGTCGAGAATGAAATCTCCAGCCAGCTCGCGGGCTGAAGCTAACAGCTCAGGAAAATCATCATCAAGCGCCCTGAGATCTCGAGAGAAAAGTGACACCGCACCGCCCAGTTTGTGCAGTTGGGCGCGGATGCCGACGAATTCCGGTTCCAGCCAGATCGGCGGTGTGAAGGGCAGTAGCTCGAATAGCGGGCGCTTGTCGTCCTCATCCCGTGCGAGCGGTGCCGCGAGCATGAACTTCACCGGGACCAAGGGCCGCAAACTGGCTTCTGCAAGTTTCCCGTGGCGGGCGAGCAGCGCGGTTTCCCCGCTGTCCCCGGTGAGCATCTGGGCGTGTCGCACCTCCGTAGCATCCCGTTGGAAGGCGGCTGCGATGGCATCGGTTAGGAGCCCATCTTTCAGCCCGATGCGGAGATCCCCGGTGAGCAGTCTCACAAGAGTTTCGCCTTCCATCGGATGCAATGTGGCGAGACGCGCCGCCAAGCGCTCGATGCGTTCCAGCGAGCCTGAGGTAGCAGCGAGTTCTTGGAAAAATGCTGCCAAACCCGGCAGATCGAGCGCTTGCGGTTTGAGCGGAATTTCCTGAAGTACGAGGCGCGCCGTACGCGCCGGATCAGTTTGCGCGAGGAAAATTTCCCGGCATCGTTCCGCCCGTACGTTCGGCAGAGACAATAAGCTCCGGCGAATGGTTGCTACGCCTAACAGTAGCGGGCGCTCACCTGATTTCCCCGGCAGCGCCTCGCCTGTCAGCCAGTTGGCGGCCAACCGAAGATCGTCATCGCTCGTCAATCCGCGCAGATAGGCTGCTAGAAATCCAGTCTTCGCCACACGGCTGCTCGTTTCACCGACGAGGCGGCAAAGATCGCTGAAGTCCGCCACCGCACAAATCGCGCGGCTGTGGCGCGGACCGTTGGCATTGCCGGATCGGTGGGCGGCTTGGGCGATCGAGAGTTCGAGTTGGTCGCCGCCCATCGCACACCACGCGTCCAGCCCTTTCGCTCGCAGTTCCGCAGCGAACTCCTGGGCGAACCCATGTACCGTTAGAATGCGCTTCGGACGGACCCGTTGAATGCATTCTAGCAGCCCGGCGTGATCCGCGTGATCTGATAGCGGGAAAATTTCATCCACCTGATAGCGGTATTTGGACCCCGTTTGCAGCGCCCAGCCCGTCAGCATTGCGGTGCGCTTGGCCTTCAAGCCGCGCAGCAATTTCGAGTGAATCGAATGCGGCGGCGCGATGATTACATGGCCGGGCGGTGCATGACCGTCGAACACCACCGGCTCCGGCAGCATTTCAAATCCCGCCGCGCGGCAGGCGGTGGTCATCGCCGCGACAGCGGGATGAAGTAGCGCGGGAATGCTGTGCTCGGTCAGCAAGGCCAGCGCTTCCTGTGCCTTGCCCAGCGAGTAGCCGAACAGCACCGGAGTTTCCCCATCGGCGAAGGCGTCGTTGATGAAGCGCAGAATGCTCGACTCGATTTCCATAGGATTGGGAAAGTCGTAGCCCGGCAGGCCGAAGGTGGTTTCCAGAATGAGGGTATCTGCGGCGAGGAAATTGACCGGCTCGGCGGTGCGGCCACGGCGGGTTTTGAAATCCCCAGTGTAGAGCAGCGTTGCATTGTCCTTGAGCCGGGTGACGTGCAACATCGCGGAGCCGGTAATGTGACCGGCCGGTAGCAGCCTCAGACGGAAGCCATCGCGCGTGACCGGCACTTGGTATGGCAACGCCTCGATCCGGCTTTCCGCCAGCCGAAACCGGCATTGCACCAGCGCGGCGGTTGCCTCCGAACACAACGCCGACTCGTGACGGGCGAAGTGGTCGGCATGGGCATGCGAGACAAATGCCCACGGCTTCGCATCCCATGGGTCCAGCCACAGATCGAGCTCCGGCAAGTGCAGACCACGTTGGAAACGAACTTCAATCACTGGCCGTCCAAACTAAGCCGTATCCGCTGCTTGCCAAGCCAAACCCTACGTGCCGGGCTGGCTACCGGACCGGCGGTGGCATAAACCATGCTCTATGGCTGAGCGACCACGCGGCTGATGCGGAACGATCTTCGATTTTCACTTGTCGGTGAAGTCTAGTTGTTTTATCCAGACACCGCCTTGTGACCAAGCCGATCATTTCGATTCATTCATCTCCTCCCGCAAAATCATTTTACATCATTAGTTCATGAGAACACCGTTGCTTGACTCGCTGCCGAAAAAGCCATTCGTCATTCTCGCATATCCGCGAACAGGATCCTATCTACTCGTTAGCATTCTCGATCAGTTCCCCGGGATCAAATGCCATGGTGAGATCTTTAAAAAAGAGAGAATCGAACTGCCCGCAGAAACGATTTTAAAAATGAAGGCGACCGTGCAAACCAGAGATGCAAAGCCGATAGTTTTCATCAAGCGCTTGTTCGAACTTACCCCGGATGTTCACACGGGCTTCAAATTTTTTGCCAATCATCATGCGGAACTATGCAAGAAGCTGTCACATTCGGAGAGCATCAACCGCGTGATTATCTTGCGCAAGCCGTTTGATATTTATGTCTCTCAAACCAGGGCGATAGCGACCGGATGCTGGATTGACAAGAAAGGCGAAACCCTAGCTGACAAGCCATTGCTTAGGTTCGACCCAGAACATTTTCAAAAAATCATGCGAAATGTTCTCTACAATCATGCTTGCATGAAAGTCATCGCGGGAAATCGGCCTGAATCGACGGTAACGATTACCTATGACGAAATCGCCGCGATCGAACCAGTGCGTAAGATCGCCGAGTTTATCGGTGCATCAAGCCAACCGGAAGTCATCAATGTCAGCCTTCACAAGCAAACCACGGAACGTTACTCAGAACTATTCGAAAATTTCGACCAATTACAAGCCTATGTAGCGACCCATCATCCTGAGATGGTGATCAATCCTGAGAAAATATGACAAGTCCCTAGCGGATTAGCGTCTTGACGCACGACTTAGAGAAATACCCGGCGGATTCATTTGTTATCTAGGCGGGATGACCGCCGACAATAATCATTGGGAATCAAGCGGAAATTGGGCGCGCGGACCTGTAGATGGTGAGCCAATCTATCATTGCTCCGGTAGATGATTTTCCGCAAATAGTGAGCGTATCAACGGCCGACTGGCTGAGCTGGATCTCGATTTTGAAACGGGAATGTCTGGCGTGAGGCAGTGCCGGATAGAGTTTCGCCAGGCCCGGAGAGTCGAGGTCCATCGAGAAACTGATAATCGATCCGACATTATCTTTCAGGAATATCTCTGCAATCCGTTCTTCCGGTCGGTCCGCCAAAATGAGTCCCGTGATCAAAATCCGACGTTTATTGGAAAGGTCTTCGCTGCGGTCTAACAGAAGCCGGAGGAATGATTCGCGACAGGCTGGTGTGAATTCAAACCGCCATGTCTGATCCTCCTCCGATTTAGGGAAAATATTTCCCAGAATTTCCATGCGCTTCGGATGTCGTGCAGAGAGTTTGGATTGATTCGTGACGAATTTTCGGGCTCCCCTGAGGTTGCCCGAACTCAACAAACCATTCGCAATCATTTGCACCAGGCTGTCCCCGAATTCAAGGCGGTTCGGATCCGCGAGATCAGGGATATTCATGGCGTGATTAAGCCAATAATTCACTGGGACCCCGGCTTCTCTCAAGGCGCAGACAAGACGATAGACCGGATACCTTCCCGTTCCACTGATCTGGATCGACTGTTCTGCATAGCGGACGGCGGCTTGATAATCGCCCCTCAGGGATGCACCTTTAGACAGCGCGTAGCCACAGTGAGCGGCGAGATCGGTGGGGATGCAATCATTAGCAGCTAGTCCCAACTGGACGCGCTGCTCTGCTGCGCTACTGGTTCCCATCGAGACTGCATGCAGATCGTCCCACCAATCTGCATGGCGTGATAACAAGCCAGTTTCTCCCCGGGTGAAAGCGAAGGTTGTATCTACGGAATGATGGGCGGCCAGAAATTCTGTCAAACCGTAAACCTCCTCCAGGTAGCCGGGCAGCGCGTGACCAAAGTCCCTCAGCGTGCCGACCCGGACCATGGGCAAAGACATAATACTCTTAGCCGAAACTAGGTCATGATATGCGAATTCTCCGCAGTAAAGGAAATAGCGTCCCTTACTGTCGCAGACCCGGGATTCCAGGTGGAGTTCCGGAAATTGGCTGCGGCCTTGGCGCTGTTTGAGAATCAACTCCGTATTTCCGCCAGCGACAAGTAGTGTCAACTCCGCTCCAGTGGCGACAATGATATCGGCATCGCAGAGCGCTCCGTAAAGCACGGCTCCGAATCCTCCCATCGATCCACCCCAGAAGGTTTTCCGGGTGGCGCTGATGCCAAGTTGTTCTAAAACACTTCGCAATCCTGCCGCTGCCTCTTCGATGCTGCTTCCAAGGCCGGGGATGCCGTCGAGATACCAAGCGTTGCCAGGGCAATTGAGGAAGACGACGTTCTGCGGGATGCCGGTGAAAATCCTGGAGGTGAAAAACTTTCCGGGTGGGCATTGGATCGCGGAGAATGACACGATGGTCTCCGGATGACCGGTGGCGACGATCCTGCAATAGGGGGAATCGAACACCCGCGTGCAAGTTCCTGCCAGATGGGTCTCTGTGAAATGGGATAAATGATCCACGAGTGTGAAGTTATACTGGAATCCTTGTCCCTAGTCGAATTCGTCACGTTTGCGCGAAAAATTTTTCTCCGAAGCGGCTTTTCAGGAAACTGGATTGCGATGCCAGAAGCTCATCCAGATAGGCGACTACGCCATTAGGGACACGTGTTTCCTTGGTCTTGTGGACGCGGTTGGAAATCCCTTTGAAGCCGGCATGGTGGGGAATTCCCAGATGATCCTCAATCCCAGCCAGCAGCCGGGCGGGATCTGCTTTCACCTGACGGTAAGGGAGATAAAGAATGTTTTCCTTGGGGAAAATGCTTTCCCATCGGGGAATATAGGTTTCGTAGTCACCACGTTGGTAAATCACCGGTTGCTTTGCCGCTGCGATCCAGAAATTCTCGTTCTCACCTTCTTGTCCGCGGCGCGTGAGATTCATCTTGAGTTGAGAGATAGCTCGCTCGACGGGGTTGCGGATGAGGTAAATGATCTTAAGATTTGAACCTAACAATTGTTTTACGTATTCCACCCCCTCTTCCGGTAATGTGCAATACTCCGGGGTGATGTCACCGAGGATCTTGCCCTTGGCGGTGGTGCGGTTATAACAGAACCGATACCAGTCTTCAGTGAACGGATTGACCATGGCAAGATCGACGAGATACTTGAAATGATCTAAATTAATGGTTTCGTTTTCGACATGCCATTTCAATGCCTCAGTGACGCCTTTCTTGATATGGGATGGCGTCCACGCGCGGTTTTCGGGTATGTAAAGATGGTCGAAAAAATGAATTTCTTTTAGTGGCGGCATCCAGACTTGCGGATGCTGTCGTAGCATCACCCAAAGCCAAGATGTCGCCGCTTTTTGGGCACCGATACAGAGAAAAGAGGGCAGTTGGTGTATGGGTTCATTCATTGGAGGCATGTGTCATGTATTGGAGTATGCTTGGGGATCTTCCGGCAGCAGGCTGTCGCGCAGCGACTGCGCATGGATTTCGCGCGCTTGCCATAGCTTGAAATCTTCGGCCAGATTGATTAACGCTGCGGGGACTTGATCAAGTTCGATATGGACGGTCTTCTGCAGTATGCGGGGACTCGTATTGCGAATTACAGATAGAGCCCGGGATAAATGGAGATTGTTAAGAGAAGCCCCAATCACTAATATGGGAATGACGTGTTCCAAGAGGCTCAATCCATACCAGTCAGGTTGATCTTCGGGCATTGAGAGGACGGCAACCGGAGTTTGCGATTCCGGGGTGCTGGCAATCAGATGGTGGATGAACTGCTGTCTGAAATTATCGCGAATCGGTGCGCTTTCGCGAGTCATGCCGATGCGCTCGAGCGCGTCTTTAGGCATCCCGATGTATTTCGGGTGGAAGGGTTTTCCAAGCCAGCAGAAGGCGGCGATCGAGCGGGTTATTGTTTCAAGCTGGGGCAGAATTATATCATCCGTGATGAACAACAAAACCAGCGGTCGCTTCTCCGCCTTGAGTTCGGGACCATACCAACCGTCATGGTAACCTGGCACGGTTGTGATCAACTTGTGATTGGCATCGATCCTATTCTGGATGAGTTGTCGGGTTTTACGGAGTAATTTCAGAGATGGTATCCGTCTGCGGCGCGGTTCCAGATTACAGATATGATCCCACAGGATCGATGCCTGTGGTGAAACCTTGCGGATGAAGAAGTGTGGCAGCTTGCGCACCATCTCTGCGTGATCGTTATAGAAGGTGTAAGGCCGCCCGGTAGGTGTCAGATGATGGAACATCAACTGAAGGTTTGCGATCTCCCGATTGGGAATGATTTTGGCAATAACGGTTTGAAAGTAGGATTCATCCGGAATCCAAGTAGATTTGAAAAAGCGGGGAACTTGGGGATGCGCTTTGGAGAAATCCAGGACTTTCTTACAAGTGGTCCAACGCAGAGTCCACCATTGGGAACCCATGTTAGGTTTCAGGCCGAGCGGCATGCGTCTCCGGATTTTTAATTTTCGATGCCAGCGGACTAACCGATCAAACAACTTCCTATGGGTTTTGAAGTTTACGGGAAAATAATACTGAAATCGTTCTTTGGATAAGCCACCTTTGACCCACGACTGTTTGGAGATGTCACAACATTCGATGAAGTCCAATCCGGGATTGGTGAGGAGGAATTCCTTCAACTGGGCCAGCGGGCGCAGTGGTAAATCCGCACCACTCATGAGATGGATATACGCTGGAGGCTCGGGCAGGCGTGCGAATTCCTGAAGTGAGAGTAACACGGCTTCGACCAAGCTCCACTCGCCCCACACTCCTTTGACTTTCGAGATGACCTGCACTTGGTGGGGTAGATCGGTGGCGATTTGTTGCACCGCCAGCAGATCGGATTTGGCGGCTGCGACATCGAAGTGAATGACCACGCGGTCGCCTTCCTTTGTCAGATTTTCCGCCAGACGGCGAATGGCCGACGGTTGATTGTGTGCGAGTATGATAAACCCCAGTTTCATGCGATTGATTGATCCGTCCGGGCTATTTCCATGCACCGGGGGTCATGAGGTTGGCCTTTATCAAGGACTCTGGACCTGTGTATTGTTCGGATAGTGAGGAATATAATGTATAGGCCTCGGAGGTCTTCAATTTCGCGAGATATTTTTGGTATTCTTTGGAGTTGTCATAGTGGTTATTGTGTTTGATGGCCTGATCAATTTTTTCACGAAACGATGAGACGAATTTAAAATGCAGCAACGCCCCGGTGGGGTCGTGGTGACGCTTGTGTGCATGATTCAGAAAGGCTGGGTAAGCGGCGTGGGTGCTGAGATGATAGGCGAACCGTTGATGCCATTTGATCAGCGGAGTCTTGTTTAAGGCGGGGGCGGCATCATGAGTTTCGGAGTTGAACGCACGCAGGCGTGGTCCGCCACGGGTCCAAGTATCCTCATGACCCCCTTTGACCGCATAGTAGCCCATGCGATCAAAATAGGACGCATGTTTTAGCGGTGACTCGCCAACCGGGACGTGTGCGGATGCGATCGAGCCCTTTGGATACATATCTACCAACAGGGTATAGAATGAGGACTTCTCACAATCATCCAGATACGCCAGCAATTCTTGGTATGACCGTTGGCCCATGAACGGATAGACAAAAAACTCATCGAGATCGACGGTTAACACCCAGTGGCCGACGGCATATTGGCCCAGCAGGGCGTTCATCCAATCCACGCCAAAGCGGGTGTCGGCATAGGATTCATTGGTTGTCCACAGCGAGACATCTTTCTCTCCCGCTAGGATTTCGGCCATTGGCGTGTCGGATTCATTGTCAACGAACAAAAAATGATCGATTCCGAGGTCGCGATAATATTTGAGAAAGTAGGGGAGCCGTGCGTTTTCATCGCGGCCCATGGTCATCAGCAACCTGTCTTTGGGTTTGATGAGATGGGTGAGATTCTGGACGGGGACGAGATTGGGCATCGACCATGCGGCCCGGCTTTTCATTTCCCTGACCACCGGGTGCCAAAACTTGCGGCGCCTTTTGGCGAGAAGTGGGGCGCTGATTTTCGAAAAAGGAAACATTTCGGGACGAGGTTTCAGACTTGTAGCGGAATCGAAGCTGCTAGAATGCAGTCAAGAAATTGAATATCGGTGGTGAGGTTCTTGGCAAGTTTTTAGTCCACTCGGCACAACTTTCAAGCATTTCACAGGCCAGTAATTCGATGAAAACCAAGGTTTTGCCGTGCGGAATGCCCGGTTTTGATATGAATGGCCTTTCACCCTAATCGCCAACGTGTCGGGCCTTGTCATTGGTGATGCGATTCTCAGCAAAAAGCGGAAGAGGCGAAATGAATGTCCGGGTTCTGGACATAAAAAAAACGGAGCCGCGTGGGCGGCTACGCTGTCAGAAAGTCGGTAGATCTATGTGGCAAATCAGAACGGGATGTCGTCGTCTTCTTGGAATTCGTCGGGAGGCGCTGCGGAGGCACCTTGCGGTGGGCCGGAGTGTTGTTGCGGGGAGCTGGATGCTGGTGCGTTGTAGCCGCCTCCGCCTTGTGAGTTTCCGCCGCCGCTCTGGCCACCCGGCTTGCCCGAGAGGAATTGAAAATTTTCTCCAACAACTCTCAACTTGTTCCGCTTCTTGCCAGTTTCCTTGTCATCCCACGAATCGAGTTGCAGGCGACCTTCGATGTAGATCGGGCTGCCTTTGGTCACGTATTGTTGAATCACTTCTGCTTGGCGACCCCAGAAGGTGACTTCCACAAATGTCGTCTCTTCCTGTTTCTGGCCCTGTTCGTTGGTCCAATTGCGGTTGATGGCAAGTGAGATTTCGGAGACGGCGTGACCTTTCGGAGTGTGGCGCAGTTCGGGATCCCTGGTGAGATTGCCGATGAGCATAACTTTGTTGAGATTTGCCATAACGGGGAGATGTTGGAGGTTCGCGCCCTTGGAAGCGATGGGAAAAATCAGGCGATCCGCAGGAAATGCTGGAGATGGACGTGACCGTTGAGCTTGAGGCGGTTTTGGATCTTGGTGATCACTTCGGGGCCACCGCCAAAGGTGTAATTGACATAATGACCGGACTCAAGGTGGCGGGCATTGTAGGCGAATTGGCGGCGACCGAGCTGGGCGACCTTGTCGATTTTCGCGCCTTCGGCTTCGAATTCCTTGGAGATGGAAGTGACGAGATCATCGACGGAGCCGTCGATGGATTTGGTGTTAAGGACGATCAGGCCTTGGTATTTGCGACTCATCGGGTGGGGCTGGGAGTGGATTGTTGCGTGTGTGGAAGCGGTGCGCCGCAGTGGCGATACCTTGGGAACGCGAAAGCTGCACGGCTTCGAGAGCGGTGGCAAGCATGTTTTCGAGCAAGGGTTGCTCATCGGGCGAAAATTTCCCGAGGACGTGGCCGGTCATTTCGCCGGGCTGGCTGGCACCGATGCCGAGTTTGAGGCGGGGAAAGGCATCGTTGCCGAGGTGTTGGAGGATGGATTTGATGCCGTTGTGGCCACCGGCGGAGCCTTTCTCACGGAAGCGGAGAGTGCCGAGGGGCAGGGATACGTCGTCGTAGATCACGAGCATTTCCTCCAGCGGCCATTTGTGAAACGAGAGTATCTGCTGGATGGCGCGGCCGCTCAGGTTCATGAAGGTCTGGGGCTTGAGGAGAATAGTGTTAGAGCCGGGGAGCTTGGCGAGGTGACTCTGCCATTTGGGGACGGATTGGAAGGTGGCCCCGCAGGCTGCGGCGAGGCGGTCCAGCACCATGAAGCCGACGTTGTGGCGGGTTTCTTCGTATTGCCGTCCGGGGTTGCCGAGGCCGACGATGAGGGAGAATGACATGGGGAGATAATTTGAAATTTGAGATCTCAGATTTGAAATAAAAAAACGCCCGGGCCGCGTGAGCAGACCGGGCGTTTTCGGAAAAACGAATGGATCGCTTACTTGGCAGGAGCTGTGGTGGCTTCTTCGGAAACGGCGGCGGCTGGCTTGCCAACGTGGGCGACGACGACATTCGCGGCATGGGTGGCACGGACGCCAGCCGGGAATTTGATTTCACCGATGTGCAGGGAGTCGCCGACTTGAAGGTGGCTGACATCGACCTCGATGGTTTCCGGCAAGTCGTTGGGGAGGCAAGTGATTTCGATGGCGTGGACGTATTGCTCGATTAGGCCGCCGGCCTTGACCCCGGCGGACTCGCCGTTGAGGTGGGTCGGGATGTGGGCGGTGATGGCGGTGTTTTCGTCGATGGACCGGAAATCTGCGTGGAGGGTTTTGCCGGAGATCGGGTCGTGCTGGAGCGACTGGAGGAAGGCGAGACGGGTGCCGTGACCTTCGATGTCGAGGTTGACGATGATGTTTTCCGAGCTGCTTTGGGCGAGGAGGTCGGAGAAGGTCTTCGCATCGACCTTGAGGTTCAGGTTTTCGGTGCCTTTTCCGTAGATGACGGAGGGGACCCAGCCTTCGCGGCGCATTTGGTTGAGACGGCCGGAGCCGGTGCGTAAGCGTGGAGCTGCTTTGAGGGATGTCTTCTTGGCCATGACGATTTGTCGTTTGTATTTTAGGTTCCGCCGGGGATTACTGCACCCAGTACGGGGCGGTGGGTGTAGCCTCCGGATCGGGACTTGTCAAAAACTTGTTCGGGAAACGCTGGAATGCCGGTCAGACCGAAAAAAGCGAGGTGATCGACTGTCCACCGTGAATGCGGCGAATGGCCTCGCCGAGCAGCGGGGCGATGCCGACGACCTGCACCTTCGGCCCGGCGGCCTGGGGGACGGAGTCAGTGGTGATGACTTCCTCGATGGCGGAGTCCCGGATCCGCTGGTGGGCGAGCGAGCCGAGAATGGCGTGAGAAACTCCGGCGTAGATGCGCTTGGCGCCGTGTTTGTGCAAAATTTCCGCCGCGGCGGTAAGGGTGCCAGCGGTTTCGGTCATGTCATCGACTAGCAGGACATCGCGCCCTTCGACCTCGCCGATCACGTTCATAGCCTCCACGCGGGTGGCACTGACGCGGTGCTTGGCGACGATGGCGAGTTCGGCGCCGAGTGCGTCGGCGTAGGCGCGGGCCATTTTCACGCCGCCGACATCGGGTGATACGACGGTAAGATTCGAGGTGTCCGGGTGCCGCTGACGGAGGTAGCTGATGAGGACTGATTTCGCGTAGAGGTGATCGACGGGGATGTCGAAAAAGCCTTGGATCTGCGGGGCATGGAGATCCATAGTGAGGACGCGGTTGACGCCGGCGGAGGTGAGTAAATTTGCCACCAGCTTGGCGGTGATCGGCACGCGAGGCTGGTCTTTCCGGTCCTGCCGGGCGTAGCCGAAAAACGGCATGACGGCGGTGATCCGCTCCGCGCTGGCGCGGCGTGCGGCGTCCACCATGATGAGCAATTCCATGATGTTATGGTTCGTCGGTGGGCAACTCGGCTGGACGATGAAGACATCAGCCCCACGGACGTTTTCATTGATTTTCACCTCGGTTTCCCCATCGGGAAAGGCCGAGACATGGACGTCGGCAAGAGGCTGGTCGAGGCATTCTGCGATGCGTTCGGCAAGCGCGCGGTGAGCGGTTCCACTGATGATTTTCATGAGAAAAAGTAGCGATGGGCGGGAGGGCGCGGGGATTGTTGACAGGGGAGGGTGTGTCGGCAATACTTTGCTCGGAAATCGTCCACCTTCCTCGTCCTCCATGTCATCAAACCCAATCGAGCCAGTTGTTGGCCAGCAGCCGACGGCTCCAGATCGAGTCGCACGGTGGGTGTTTTGGAGTTCGCTGGTGCTCAGCGCGTTGGTGGTGATCTGGTTTTACGGAGTCGTGCCGCGTTACGGGGGCGGGCACGATGTGTCAGCAGCTACTTGGATCAAGAGCGCTTGGAATGAGGATTTGGATTACGAGCACGGCGTGCTTTTTCCCTTCGTAATTCCCGGTTTGATCCTCTATAAACGCAAGGAACTGAAAGCCGCCGTGGGTAATGGCAGCTACTGGGGGCTGCTCGTCAGTTTAGTGGGCGTATTGCTCTATGCGGTTGCCTGCCGGACTCTGCAACCGCGGATCGCGATGGTCGGCCTGCCATTCATCCTGTGGGGTTCGGCCTTGTATTTCTGGGGCTGGCGGGTGGCGCGGATGCTGACGTTTCCGCTGTTCTTTTTTTGGTTGGCCATTCCGCTGCCGAGTTTCCAACAGGCAACGACCCACCTACAATTACTGGCTACCCATCTCGCTCATTACGGCTCCGGTTTGTTTGGCGTGGGGACTTACGTGCAGGGGACCAAGGTGTTGCCTTTGGAAGGAAATTGGGAGCCGTTGTCCATTGCGAAAGGTTGTAGTGGGATCCGCTCGTTAATGGCTTTGCTAATGATCTCCGCCGCATGGGCTTACGTGGCGAAGATGGCGACTTGGAAACGGGCATTGCTCTTTTTATCGGCATTTCCACTGGCGATCCTTGGCAACGCACTGCGGGTGATTTCGATCTTCGTCATCGCTGAATATGGCAACTCGGAATTTGCGCGGGGGACTTGGCACAGTTGGTCTGGCCTGCTGTTATTCTATCCGTTTTCCTTGATGCTACTGTTAGTCATTCATTCGTTGCTGGAAGGCGGCCTGCCGTGGAAACAATCCAATCCGAGACAGTTGCGACGGGTGGTGGTCACCCGTCAAGATACGGCTAAATCTTTTATCCCGGAATCATGAAACACAAAGCATGGTTGCTGCCCTTGCTGATGGGCGGGTCGATGGGGGCCACCTACCTTCTTCCCAAGGTCGGGGCGGTGGCGCAATCTGCGGTGATTATGAAAATGCCGTATCATATAGGCGTCTGGTCATTTAAGGAAATCACCGCCAGTCAGGATGAGATCTCGACTCTTGCGCCAGATACTGAATTTTCAAAAGCCCTCTGCTTCAGTCCGCGTCCGGGTGAGACAAATCCCGATGGCTATCCCATCGCGGATTGGGTGGATCTTTCGGTTGTTTTATCCGGTTCGGATATTAACAATTCAATCCACCGACCCGAGCGTTGTATGCCTGCTCAGGGGCATAATATCACTGGGTCCAGCGATCAGATTCTCAAGCTCGCTAATGGTCGGCAATTTACCGCCAAACGACTGGTATCGGTTCAATCCGTTAGAAATGCGAGCAATACCAAGCGCGAAGAGTATCTGAAATATAACTGTCTGACTTATTACTTTTTTGTCGGTCACGACCGGGTGACCAATGATCATTTGGCCCGTACTTTTATTGACATGAAAGATCGGCTTTTTCACGGTGTTGACCAACGGTGGGCTTATATCAGCATTTCCATGAAGTATGGAAAAGTGCCGTGGATCACAGCCAAGGAAGTCAGTGAGGCGGAGGCGGACACGAAGATCCAGAAATTTCTAGCGGATTTCTCGGAGCATCAGATCGACTGGAATCAAATCTCGCGCTGAATCATTTGAGCGCTGGATCAAGCGGCTCAATTTTAGCACCTTTCAGGTATTCAATGGTTTTATCCAGATAGTCGAGATACTCGACGCGCTGACTCGGGGTAATGTCGCGTGGCAATTCACTGGCTAGGCCGATGCGCTTCCTCGCCTCCATGAAATAGCCCAGCGCCTCCGCCGGACGACGACCTGCCCAGGCGCTGGCCGCCATTTTACCCAAGAGGACTCCAGCGCGATAATGGGCGCGGCTGCCAAAACGCAGCGTTG
>JANXMQ010000031.1 GCA_025354565.1 Akkermansiaceae bacterium | reverse complement strand
AAGGTGGTGGGACTTAACCGCAAAGAACGCAAAGAGCGCAAAGAGGAAATCGACAGGTAGAATTTTCATGTCGGTTTTTGATAAACTCTTTTCTCTATTTCTCACCTTTGTGTTCTCTGTGCTCTTTGTGGTTCATTATGATTGTTTTTGCAGTTAAAGCCGTCGTTCAGTTATTATTTGAAATGCGATACCTAAAAAGAATGATGCCCGAATGACTGCGGGACTGAGGCGGCAAGTCGGTCTTGCCTCCCCCCCAAATTCGACTAACCTTCAGCCATGTCCGTAATTACTCAGCGAATCGTAAGCGAGATCGAAGCCGCCCCCGAACCTGTCCAAGCGGAGATACTCGATTTTGTGCTTTTTGTCAAAGCACGGGCCGGCATCTTGCCTAATTCCGGCTCACCGGATCGAATCCAACGCTGCGCCGGCGTTTGTGGCGGAGAAGCCTGTGTGGGAATGACCCGCATCGCCGTCTGGATGCTAGAAGATGCCCGCCGCACGGGTGTGGGTGATCTTGACCTTCTCAAGGACTACCCCGGATTGAGCGTGTTTGACTTAGAAGCCGCCTGGCAGTACGTCGAAACCCACCGCGAGGAAATTGAGCAGACCATCCGCCTCAATCAGGAAGCCTGATGGCCTCGATTTACTCCAACGAGAACTTCCCCAAACGTGTCGTCGAGGAACTCCGTCGCCTCGGGCATGATATTCTATTGTTTTTGTAGTCCAAGCCGTCGTTCAGTTATTATTTAGGGTCGATGTTAGTTATGTGCATTTTGCGAAGTCGGAAACCGTGCCGAGAACGATGCGGATGGACGCCCGAGTTTGCGGAGTCATGGCGCGGTTCACCAGTTCATCCACTTGCAATTTCCAGACACATTCATAGTCGAGTTGGTGGAAGCGAATCTCGACACGGCAATTCCCGTTGTATTTGACCTGCTCGGCGAGTTCTAAAAATCGCATTTCCCGTTTTTTAATTTCTTCTTTAGTCGCCTCTTTATTCACTGGCATTTTGAGGAATTTGATCATTTCCGATTTAGCGGCATCGTTAAACACAACGCCCTGAAAGTCCTTGAACATATTGAGAGGGGGCTCATCCAATTTTGCCTGCTCTCCTGAAAGCCCAACAACGAGATAGGCTTTGAGGTCCGGGTATTTTTTGCGGATCAGGTTGAACTGTTGGTTTGCGGCGGAAACAGCGGAACGAAATTGTTCGGGTGTAAGCGCGTGTTCTTTCAAGTGGGGATTCGCTGATTTCTCCGCCGAATCACCGTCTTGGATTGCACCTGTTTTAACTGCCGCATCGGAAGATCTATCATTCACGGATCACCCTATCCTATCAACGCGGGCAGAAGCTGACCGGGATGATTTTCCATTCTTCCAGTCAAACAGAATGAGACATTTTCGGTAGAGAGATGTACCACGACTCAAAGAAATTTTGCCTCGTCCAGCGTGAGTAAAAGCCTCGCCGATTCAAATGGCAGTCCGGCAATCGCGATTTACCGGATTATCGGATTTTAAGAGGAGAAGTGGTAATTTCAGCGAGCCTGTTATCATTACCAGATCCGCATCACCCCGTAGGCATCCCACTGGTCATCACTGCTCACCACCGACCAGCCTTCCTCCAACGCTTGGGCGATCATCAGCCGATTAAACGGGTCGCGATGGTGATGGGGTAAGGTCGCGAGACGGGCAAGATGTCTTGGCTGGATGGACAATATTGCGATGCCAGCAGCTTCTGCTTCCTGCCAAAGAATTTCGACACGTCTTGGCAAAGTGAGCTTCCCCAATGCAGTCTTGATCGCCATCTCCCAAAAGCTGGCTACACTCAGACACTTAACCATCGACGGACTCTGCAACGCCTGAGCAGCCGAGATGCTCAGATTTCCAGTTTCGCACAGGCTCCAATAAAAGCACTGAGTATCGACCAAGGTTCTCATTTCACGTATTCCTCGAAGCCTTCTGGAATTTCGTCAAATTCGGGAGCCATCCATCCCTGTCCTTCGTACAAGCCCATGAACGGCCAGCCAACTGATTTGGCCTCCACCGCAGGCGATTTCCGCTCCACTGTCCAACGCACGACGACATCTTCACTCAAAGAAATCGCAACCTCTTCCCCGTGGATCGCCTCGTCTAGGAGTGCGTCCAAGTGCGCCTTGGCATGTTCTACCGATACCGTGTGCATGGCGAAAACTACCCCAGCCCCGAGCCACAATCAAGCTCGGTTAACACTCTCCGCCAAACATGATGTCCATTACATGAAATGAGCAGCCTCGAAATGCGTAACAAGGAGAAGCGGTTCACCTGCGGCGATGCGGGAAGCGCTTCGCGAATAAAAGGCCTCGTGGTCACTTGCTCTGCATTCCGAATTGCCATGCCCATGGGCCGCCAATGACTTGAGGAAAACCGCTTTTATTGTCCACCCATGGACATCGGCGGATCGGAATGCAGAGCGAGCGATAGCGAGTTTTTGTAAACCGCGAAGCGCTTCCCGCATGGCCGAAGGCAATCCGCCGCTCCTTGGTGTTTTGCGCCCACGCTGCGCGTTCCATTTCCTGCCAGCTCTTGCTCTAGGAATGCCTCGAATTCCTCGGGCTTCCAGATCTCGAAATGACTGCCGCAGCCGACGAGCGTCACGGCACCTGGCTTTTCAAGTCCAAGCTTTTCCCTAAGGTCTGGCGGAATTGATATCCTGTTCCTTTTGTCAGTTGTTAGCTCTCTGCAAAGGCTTGCTAATTTTGCAACAAACTGACATTTTTCACTCGGGGTATATGAACTCATCATGATAACCTGCATTTTTTCGTCAAATTGCTCCTGAGTAATCACTTTGATAACGGGATGACCGTTATTGCGGCCTAAAATCACATACAGATGCTCCCCAGCGTGCCGTCGCCAATCTGCTGGGAGACATAGCCGCAAGCTTGAATCAACGCGCACGCGTTGAAAACCGGTGAACAATAATTTCGAACTCATCTTGATTCGTAGTTGCTCCGCATTTCATCCAGCTCCTCTAGCACCAGATCCCGGAGTTCATCGGGTGCGATCACCCTGGCTGCGCCGCCGAACTTGAGGGTCCAGCTTTTCACTTCCACTAACTCATTGAGGCGGAAATGCACGCGCACTTGGTCCGGAGCGAGATCTTCAAGACGCTGGCTTGGATGCCATTGCCGCTCACGGGCGATGCGTGCCCAGTAACCATTCAGTTCGACACACACGTCGATCAGCGGCGCGTCCTTTTCCCATGGAGCCCAGATGCCGAAGGCGTGTTCGTGGCGGTCGTCGCATTCCGGTTCGCAGAAATTTTTTGGTCGAGGCATGACCGCCACACGGGAAATTCGTGGCAAGGCGTAGATCCTTTGGCCGCCGCGTTCCAAATCGGAGGCGATCAGATACCAGCATTGGTCCCGGCAAATCCACCGATGCGGGAAAACCCGGACCGTATAGGCATGTTCGTCCTCCAGTTTCCGATAGTCGATCTCCGCCGGTTGGCGTTGCAGGATGGCAAGGGTGAGTTCGCCAAAGACCGCATGATTCACACTGGCCTCGCCGGATGAGGCTCGCTCGATCACCGCCGTTCCCAGCTCTTTCCAGCGGATGTCTCCCAGATCCGGTGAGTGGCGGCAGACGCTGAGTAATTCACCTTGGATGCGCGATGCCAACTCAGTGGAACCCAGTTTCCTGAGGGCCTCGTATGCCATGGCCAGTGCCGCCACCTCCTGTGGTGAGGTCATCCGAGTCTCCGCGATGGATGGTTCGCGTAGGATAAACCCAGACTTGCCACTCTCGATGGGCCAGTTCTCGACATCGCGAAGATGTTCGATGCAGCGGCGCACCGTTTTCTCGTGGCATTCGATATGTCCTGCCATGTCGTCGGCCGTGTGTTCACGACCGTCGCGCAGCATGGACTTCACAGCTTGGATGAAATGGGCCTTCGGCATTGGGTGGGTCTCTATTGCGGCTTATTTGAACGGGTTTGGCAAACCTTCCGGGTGAATTCTCAGCACAACACCTGAATGTCCCGCAACACCTGGATGGCAATCGAACGGTTTCGGTCACGGACCATGCCGAATACGCGGAAGATGTCGATCAACCACCAGACGCCAAATCCGCCCATGGTGAAAAGGAATAACAGCGTGAGCCAAATGCGTCCCAAGTAGGCATAGTGGAGTCCTGCTCCCACCAACAGGAATGCGATCAGGGGCGATTTCTTTTTTCTGGCGAATTCTTCGGCAAATCCCATTTGCGTGGACTCGTCCATGTCATTGAGTTTGCGTAAAACAGCGTCGGGGATTTGCTTGCAGAGAGGCGGTGGCAGATAGTTCATGATGTCGGTGTGTTGGGATCGAATTCAGATTCGATGCGGCCAACCTAACCCTTGATGCCGGACAAAAGCTGTCCGGGGTGGAAATCAACAACGGGATTCTTGGCCTTCACGAAGCGCGCCATACTCGGAGGCGTCTGGTCCGAACTGGTTAAAATGCCTCGTCCTGATTCCTACAAGCTGAATCCCGAGTAACTCAAAGATCGCGTGTATATCCTCTTTTGAAATCACGTTGATCCCTTGCAGCGCGTGTTCGATCAATCGCCCTACCAGACATTTGCTATTCACTCTGCTGGAGTTTGCTGGGTCCGGACGGTCGGAATCCGTAGGTTGCATGGTTTGTCCTAAGGTACTCATATTGCCTTCGAGCCAGACCATCATTTCGTCTGTTACCGAGGCAAAGGAGCCGCGTTCCTGGGACGTCAGCGATAAAAATTCTTTTACGGCAATCAGACGATCCATCGTTGCCGAAACATCCACGAGTCCAAGATTGTCTAGCAGGAAGAAATTCCTGAATAATGGGACTTTCACCAGTTGATAGATTTCCTCCAGTTCGAATTCTTCAAGATAAGGCGTAATCTCTCTTACTTCATACCCCTCGAGGCTTGCTCTTAATCCAAGGGCCGCAGCGGCGTCCTGACCTAAAAGTAAACGCAAGTGAAAAAGCTTATCTATCGGAGTAAGCGGACCATGCAGAACCACACTCATGCTGGTGTCTTCCAAACAAAGTTCCATGGTCCCCTCCGACCACTCGATTCGGCAGAATGGGCGACGCAGCACACCCGACGGCTTTAAATACAATTTCCCCCCGAATGAAGCGGCTATGAGTTTGTAAAACCCGCGCCAGGCTTGCGGATTCCACAGTCTCGGCGGGATTTTGTGAAACTGTTGTTCGGCATCTACGGTTGCTAGAAGCGCCCGGCGAAACTCATCGATCAAGGGATGGCAGCCGTGTTTGTCGGGTTCTTGAAAAACCGGCACTGCACTCAGTTCCGCCAAACTTAGATAGTGCAGTTTGGGATCCCGTTCCCACGCCGCCAGGGTGAAATGATTGGTCTCCACCCCCTGCCAGGACATGGGCAATTCCTCACAGCAGATCGCAACAAGTATCAACCCATTGTCGCCCCAACACCCAATTTCCCGTGACTTTTCGCCGTTATCCGGACTCTCCATCTCGGACAGAAGGAGGCGGTGTGTTCCATTCACCCGCAGGTAGCACGCTTCCGCAAACTCAGGGCCACAATGCTTGACGAACTCGACTTGGGTAAATGAATCCATCTTCGCGCCGCCGATCTCTTGCAGCAGGGTTTGTAGCATGATGATGCCTGCTTGGTGCAACTCTTCCGACGTCTGCCGGTGTCTAGGATCCGCCCAGGCACAGAGCCAGTAAAGAAATCCGACCACCTTCGGCAAGTGGTGCGGAGTGAGCGTAAAAAAGTTTGGAGTCGAAGACGATGCATGAGCCATGAACGAACTTTAGCTCACAATACCGGACATAGACTGTCCTGGGTGATTCTTTATCGTCCCTTTTATGGATCAATATCCACCCGCGAAGACTTGAAAAACATAACCTAACCAAATCTGCGGTTTCACGCCCTCGGATGTGCGGTGTCGTAGGCTTGTTTCAAGCGCTCCTTGGTGACGTGGGTATAGATCTGCGTGGTGGACAGCGAGGCGTGACCTAACAACGCTTGCACGCTACGAAGATCTGCCCCGGCGTCTAGCAGATGCGTGGCGAAGCTGTGGCGGAGTTTGTGCGGGCTGATGGCAAACGGGATGCTGCTGCGTTTCAGATATTTCTTTAGCAACTGATCCACCGCCTGTTGAGTGATGCGGCGCAGGCGCGTGCTGAGAAACAGCGGCCCGGAGGTGATCGCGGCGGCTTGGCGATAGCGCTGGATCGCATTGAGCGCGGGACCGCCAACCGGGACAATCCGTTCCTTCGAGCCCTTGCCCATGACCTTCACCGACTCACCGATGAAATCCAAATCTCTCACGTCCAAGGCCAGTAGTTCGGAAATCCGCAGCCCGCAGGAGTAGAAGAGTTCAAGGATCGCCGCGTCTCGCAAAGGCAGCCATGGCGGCGATTTTTTATCTGGATCCAGCGTCAACGGTATTCCTAGTAGTTCGTCGATTTGTGAAACCGTTAGAACCACCGGCAGTCCGCGCTCGGGTTTCGGCAGGAGCACCTCGGCTACCGGGCTATGAGCCAGTCCTTGGCGCAGGACTAGATATTTATAAAATGACCGGAGCGCGGCGAATCTCAGGCGGATGGTGGCACGCTTGTAGCCCAGCTTCATCAGGGCGAACAAGTAGTCCCGGAAATCATCCGCAGTCGCGGCCCGCCAACCGCTGAAACTCTCGCCGCGCCATTTCTGATAGGCTGCCAGCGCATCGCGATAGTTCGCCAGCGTCCGGGGAGAGGCGCTTTTCTCCGTCGCTTGAAACTCGAAAAAAGCACATTCATCGCGGTCTGTCATCGGCCGAGAGATTAACCGCAATTGAAACGATGTGAACCACAGATTTCAGGTATGGAAGGAGGGTGGAAATTGCTGTCCACCCGCCAATGCGGTGAGCAATTACCTGCGCGAAGCACTTCTCTTGCGCTAGCCCATTGGAAGCACTACAGTAAGGTCGTGCCTTCAATCTGATTTTACATGTCACTTGCCAAGCCGCAGTCTTTCGTTGAGCCGAATTGCAAAAATGTTTCACCTTTCCTAACCTTTCGCGAAACGGGGTCAAAACCGGCACAAACGGGCAAACAACCTAACAAGGTAGTCCCAAAAGCGGCCACAAGAATGAAAGAATCTCGCAACTGTGCGGGAAATTAGCGCATGCCTCCAGAGACTCCCACGGCGTTTTGATTAGCACCAAATCGGCTCTAACGACTCACTTCAATAAATTCTCTCGCAAGGTCACGAAATTCAACCTACCGGATCGTGTGTTACATGCGAGCAAACGTTGTCCGCCGCTCTTAACAGCACAAATCTTCCATATTTCCGATAGCTTCCGTCATTAATCACTGAAATACAATCACTTCAATGAAACCACTGCATCGTTACTCGCTCACGCTCATTCAAATTCTGCTTCTAACTGCTCTGCCGGTTTGCGGAGATGATACAAATCCCGGCGGCGCATCTGGTGCTCCGCCAGATGATGCCCCCGGTGGCGAGGTTTCTGACGCCGATTTGGCAAGCCGTGAAGAACCGGTGAATAACGAGGTGCTAGACGCGGCCATCGCTGAAGTTCAGGACCGGGTTGGAATGAGTGCGCCAATGGAGATCGTGATCGAGGCGGGCACTGATCCGGTTATCGAAGCAGTCAATGATGGCTTGATCGTGGACGCCTCCTTGGAGCAGGTAGAAGCGGCTCTGGCTGCTGCTGCCGCCACGCCCGACCCAGAAGACGACCTGCGGGCTCTCGAATTGAAACACCGTGGCTCTTACCGCTTTTTCTGCGACGTGGCACCTTCGCCACCCGCCGACGACACGCCGGACAACTGATTTTATTATTACTAAACCATCACCTGAATCCACCATAAGAACTAATTATGAAAATCACCAGACGCACTCTACCAAAATCCGTAATTATACTCTCTCTCGGCTGCTTGACCTTCCTTGGCTTGGTCGCGTGGAGTCCTCCCACCAACGAGGATGTATTGGTGAATTCCGGGGATGTCCTCGTCCGTGATGGCATCATCGACGTGCGAAATGGCACGGGGAGCGCGAACACTTTTGGGACCACCCCGGCAGTAATTATTGGAACATCTAACAACATAGTTCGTGGAACTAGCAATGTACAGGTAGGACGCGGATTGATCATCGGCGCGTCTAATGTCGTATCTTCGGGGGGAACATTCAGCGCGGTTGTTGGCTCATCCAACGACGCTTGGGCAGTCAATTCCCTTGTGGTTGGAAACTCCAATCTGGTGTCCAATACGGCAACGACTTTGGGCGAATCAACTCGTTATTCAGTAATCTCCGGTTCAGCCAATGTCCTAAATAAAAATTGTGAAAGTCTTTTGGTCGGCGGGAATACCAATTCTGTGCTGGCGAATGCCTCGCTGGTGAGCGGCACCGGGAATACCATTGGAGGACCAACGGTCGGTTCACTTACCTATCACTCTGCCTCCATCGGCCTCAACAATCAAATCGCCGCCGTGAACGGATGGACCATGGGCTATGGTAACTTCGTGACAGGCACCAAGAGCGTTGCAATTGGCAGCGGGCTGACCGCTTCAAATACCCAAAGCACCGCCCTTGGCAAGTTTAACGACGCCATGCAAAGCAACGACGTGTTGGTGGTTGGCACTGGTTCGAGTGCGAGCACCACAAACACCGCTCTGCGAGTCACATCGGACGGCGGTGTGATCCTCGGTCGCGCCCAAGGCGACATCTCCATGGGGATTTACGGCAATTGACCCACTTTGACTCCCATGAACGCCATTTCGCGCCTGCCTTCGCACTTCCGAAGGGTATCTGTCTCCATTCCGGGGCTTGTCTTGCTGGGCACACTCCGGGTCGCCAATGCCACCGAACCCGCGCCGCAGTGGTGGTCCATGGGTAGCCCACCGCCCTTGAATGGCAATGCCTCCCAACCGCTCGGCGTCGCGAACATCGGCCAAGCCAAATACATGGCGAAGTGTGCCTTGGAAGCTCTCCATCAGATGAGTCCTGACGTGGCGGATTTGATTTCAGCCGATCTGGTGGGTGTCGGGAAAACGATCCCTAACTGGACGCCACCGGCAGCGAACACGGCGGAAGCCGAAGCGCAGTATGCCCCCTTGTTAGTCGGTCAGCTCAAAGCGATTGCTGCTCCGTTTTACACCCGCTTGAATGCCGCCGCGCCGACATGGCTGGCAGCCCAGCGTCAAGCCAACGGCACCCAGGATGCCGCCGCCTTCGGCTTTATTTACCCATGGACTTCTTCCTCGTCGGACGATTCCAACAAAGCTATAGCCAGCGTGGGGCAGCTCAAAGCGGTGTTTGCTTTGAGATTTGAAAAAGACGCGGACAACAACAATCTCGCGGATTTATGGGAAATTCGCTATTTCGGCACCACTGGCATCAGTTCAAGTGCTGACGCCGATGGAGATGGATTCACCAACGTGCAGGAATATGCCGCTGGCAGTGATCCGCAGAATGCATCATCTTGTCCGCGAAGTGGAGCTGCTTTAGCGGGAGGAGATGAATACTCTCTCGCATTAGCTTCTGACGGACATGTTTGGGCATGGGGAAAGAACGATACGGGCCAGTTGGGAAACGGCACACTGGTGAATTCAAATGTGCCAGTCCCACTTAAAATTGTTTCGGGCATGGCACGGATCACTCGAATTTCCGCAGGATTAAGCTTCAGTGGAGCCGTCGATGAAAACGGTGCCGTTTGGATGTGGGGTAGCAATTTTTACGGTCAACTCGGAAACGGAAACAGTGACAACCAAGCTCTTCCCACCAAGGTTGCGCTACCACCGGTAAGTCTTCTGGCTTGCGGATTCTATCACACCTTAGCCGTTGATTTAAGTGGCAACCTTTGGGCATGGGGACACAATTATAATGGTACATATGGTAACGGTACGACAACAACTGATTATCCGAACCCAAATCTATATCCGGTCCCGATAACCCGCCCAACAGGCATGGCGCCGATCATCCAGATAGCTGCGGGCTGGGAGGAGTCTTATATCCTTGATGCAAATGGAAATGTGTGGGCTTGGGGGCACAATGGTGGGAGTTCAGGAGATGGCCAACCAAACGCGTCAAGCATCCCAGTCCAAATCAAATGGTCCAATACGATGGCGCAATTGCCAGCAATGTCAGAAATCGCGGTGACTTATCGCCATGTGATTGCCAAAGCCGTTAATGGTTCTTTATGGGGATGGGGCGATAATAGCTATGGCCAGTTGGGCACCGGAAATACAAATACGCTTACACGTCCTCAGCCAATTTTTTGGGGAACCTATCCTCCGACCTCAATTGCCGCAGGGTGGCGTCATTCACTCGTGACGACATCTGACAGTGGCTTATGGTCAGCGGGCGATAACGGGTATGGTGAGCTCGGTTTTAACACCACCAATAATGCAAGTGTCTATGTGCCGACCCCAGTGGCGACTGGCTTCGTCAAAGTAGCAGCAGGCAGTTATCACTCGCTTGCGGCCAAAGCCGATGGAAGTGTGTTCTCATGTGGTGATAATTCATCTGGCCAATTGGGTGATGGTACCATCGTCGAGAAGCATGTTTTAGTAAATGTCCACAATTTGAATCTGGGTAAGGATGACAGCGATGGAGACGGACTTCCCGATAGCTGGGAGTATTTTTATTTCGGGAATTTCAGCAAAGGCGGCGCAGATGAATACATGAACGCTGGTGTCAATAACTGGACCAAGCAGCGCCTCGGTCTCAATCCATTGTCCATCGACACCGATGGAGACGGCATGACGGACGCATGGGAACTGGCTCATGGTCTTGATCCACTGGATCCCTCGGATGCCGCGAACGATCCCGATAATGACGGACTGACCAATCTTCAGGAAATGACCAAAGGCACTGACCCGAGAAGCCCATATTCCCTATATCCTGACGTGCTCGATAGCATTGCGGTCCAGCCCGGATTCAATTACTCCACGCTGGACTATGACGGGGACGGTCTAACCAATGTTCAAGAAGCCCTGCTCGGCACCAATCCGTTCGTTGCGGATACCGATGGTGACGGCGTGCCGGACAATCTGGATGCTTTTCCCCTTGATCCCACCCGCTCGTCCGCTCCCTCAGGGACGACCGGTGATGTGACTCCACCGCAGATCGTTCTCACTGCGCCAGAGGGTGCTGTTCCACTTTAACTTTTTTTCTTATGATAACTTACCTTGATTCTTCCACTTCATTCCGAAAATTTCTTACAACTTGGCCGCTCGTTTCCATTATCGGGTTTTCGTCCTTATTCGCGCAAGGATTATCAGACCAGCCTTTCGTGGCCCCCGCCCCGGTGCTCACACCCACGGCGGTAACAGTCAACCGGGTGACCCAGCCGCAGGCCGCATCCGGCCCGGTCACGCTCGCACTGCCTACAGTTCCATCCGATCAGGAACTCTCAGCAATGCAGGCATTTGTGGAACCCTTGCGCCCGGTCGCAGCCGGTTCGGATAATGCGGAACGGGCGAATCTCTCGCTGGCGATCAAAGGCTGGCTGACTCGCACGGTTTCGGATGATTTTTCAACTCTCGAAGGATTCATATCCGTGCACCCAAATTCTGTTTGGACGCCATCTCTCCGCCTGAATCTCGGTCGCAATTACTATCAGAAAGGATGGTTTTCCAAGGCCATGGCTGCGTGGAAAGCCGCTTGGGACCAGACCCGTGAAATGACCGAGCCGGATGCGGTTGCGATTGCGAATGCCGCCGTCGCTGAATATGCGGTGATGCTTGCCCGTATCGGCAGAACTGAAGAACTTGCCGCTGTCTTGGCGGAAACATCTAACCGGGTATTCCAAGACAGCACTTTGATCTTGTTGGATCGGGCGCGTGACGGACTCAAAGACATGCGAAATCGGCCTGGAATGTCATTCCGTTGCGGTCCCTATGCCCTCAATCTCATTCATACCTATATTCATGGTGCGCCACCCGTGAACTTTATGGAAAATATCGCATCGCCCCCCCGAGGCTTCTCGCTCACCGAACTCAGGGGATTTGCCCAGACCGGACTGAACACACCGATGCAGGTGGCGAAACGCACGCCCGGCGCAGAGCTTATCCTACCCTCTGTCGTGCATTGGAAAATCGGGCATTACGGCGCCCTCATCCGCGAGCAAGATGGCTCCGTTTACCTGAAAGATCCGACCTTTGGTAATGACACATGGATGAGTAAGCAAGCCATTGATGATGAGTCGAGTGGCTATTTCTTGGTCCCCGCCGGGCCACTTCCTGCTGGCTGGACACCCGTCGGGGATGCAGAAGCAGGCACCATTTATGGCAAAGGCATGTCAACCAGTTCGGACACCAAGGAGACATCGAAGTGCAGTAAGAAAAGCAAATCGGGCTGCGACAACGGAATGGCAACCTATTCGTTCCACAGCCTGCTTGCGAGTTTGCACATTTCAGACACGCCTTTGAGTCACTCACCAGCGCGAGGACCGGCCGTAAATTTCACCGTAGCTTATAACATGCGTGAATACGGCCAACCGACTTCAATCTCGTATAGCAATTTTTCGCCTCAATGGGTCAGCGAGTGGGTATCCTATCTCGAGGATGATCCCACCTCTCCTGCGGCGGATGTAACTATTTATTTGCGTGGCGGTGGCTCCGAGATTCATACGGGCTACAATGCCACCACCGGACTGTTCACTAAAAACGTGCGTTGGGATACCACTCTCGCCAGAATCAACGCTAACACCTACGAACGCCGTTATCCCGATGGCTCCAAGGATGTATATGCCCGTGCCATCGGGACGACTGGTCCATCACGCAAAGTTTTCCTCTCCCAAGTTGTCGATCCGATCGGCAACACCGTCGTATTAAACTACGACACCAATGTCTCGTATTCCACGCGTCTGAGCAATATTACCGACGCCACCGGTTTGGTAACCACACTGGGCTACACAGACACTACTTGGCCGTATCTCATTACTTCCGTAACTGATCCCTTTGGGCGCGTCGCCAGCTTTTCCTACCAGACCGTGGCGAATGAAAGACGATTGGTGAAAATCACCGACACCATCGGCATCGAATCGAATTTTGAGTACAACGTCAGTGGTCAGGTCAATGCGCTGGTGACACCGTATGGCCGGACCACTTTTGATTCTGGCAATAATGGTGGCACCACTGGGTTGGTCCGTTGGGTGCAGGCGCAGGATTCACAAGGCGACATCGAACGCTTGGAATTTCATAATTCATCCACCGTCACCGGAAGTCCCACTTGGTTAGTCTCCCCTGATACGCCAACTGTTCCGGGTATCACTTTCAGCACCTACCATGGTGATAATGTGAATACTTTCTATTGGGATAAAAAGGCATGGGCCACGGCTCCCGGTGATTTCACAAAAGCTCATCTAACCCATTGGTGCACGACGGATGGCTATGCCGTCGCGTCTGGAGTGCCTCATTCGGAAAAGCCAGCCTTTGAAAATCGTATTTGGTACCGCTATCCCGGCCAAACCAATGGATACAGTTGGCAGGGCACATCTGCCCAACCATCCACCATCGCCCGTATCATCGAGGATGGAAACGGCGGCACCGCCACCCAGATCGACAGCGCTTCCTACAATGCCCTCGGCAACCTCATCCAAACCATCGACCCCGTGGGCCGCACCACTTCTGTTGATTACGACACGAATGGGATCGACCCCACTGCCGTGAAACAAAAAATTGGTGGCGTTTTCCAGACGTTGCAGTCCTTGGTTTACGATCCTACATACCCCGCCCATCGGCCCAAGTCGGTCACCGATGCCTCGGGCCAGACCACCACGCTCACCTACAATACCAATGGCCAGATACTCACGGTGACCAATGCGAAAAACGAGACCACCACGCTCACCTATGGCACCACCACCACGGATCCCCTCCATCCACTTGGCCGGGTCTATCAGATTGCCGGCCCACAGTCAGGCTCGACCACCACGCTTACCTATGACGGCTACGAACGCCCCCGCACCGTCACAGATTCCTCAGGATTTATCACCACCTATGATTATGATGCATTCAACCGCGTCACCTTGATCACCTTCCCGGATGCCACTACAGAACAATTCGTCTATGACCGGCTGGACCTCATCGCCACCAAGGATCGGCAGGGCAGATGGAGTCGCACATGGTATAACTCACTCCGCCAACCCATTCTCACTGCCGATGCCCTCGGCCAAGCCACCCAATACCAATGGTGTAAATGCGGGGCGATGAGCAAGCTCGTCGATCCCAAAGGCCAAGTCACTTCATGGAAGCACGATGCCCAAGCCCGCGTCACCGAGAAAACCTATCCCGACGGACGCAAAGAAACGCCCACCTACCAACTCTACAGCGGACGCCTCAACACCAGCACTGATGCCAAGGGCCAAGTGAAAAGCTACAACTACAATCTTGATGGGTCCGTGAAAAGCTACGCCTACTTCCACGTCACCACCGCCACTCCAGGAGCCAGCTTCATCTACGATCCAGACTTCCCACGCCCCATCGCCATGACTGACGGCACCGGCACCACCGCTTACACTTATCGTCCGCTTGGTCAGCTTGGGGCGTTGGCGATTGCCACCATCGACGGCCCGTTGGCTGGCCAGACCGATCTCATCACCTACACGTATGACGAATTAGGCCGTGGGAAAACGAGAAACATCGGCCCGCTCGGCACTGAGAATCTCGTCACCCTCAACTACGACAACCTCGGGCGCATGTCCTCCACCGTCAACAACCTCGGCAGCTTCGGCTATAGCTACGTCGGAGCGACCGACCGATTGGATTATGTAAATTTCCCCAACGGCCAGAAAACTTCCTTCGACTACTTTCCCGCCGCCGGAGACTATCGCCTGAAAACCATCAACCACCTCGCCAGCGCCAGCAATCCCGCCAGCACCATCAGCCGCTACGACTACACCTTTAGCCCGGACGGCAGCATTTCCACCTGGCAACGGCAGTTCGGCAGCGATCCGGCCACGCAATTCACCCTCGGTTACGATCTTGCCAATCAACTCACATCGGCTAACGTCGCACCTGTGGCGAATTTGTCCTCCATCACCCAGCGCTACAGTTACCAATACGATTCGGCAGGTAACCGAATCAGCCAACAGATCGGCAATCAAATCACGTCCGCCACTCACAACAACGCCAACCAAATCACCAGCACCGCAGGTGGCGGAAAACTTCTCGTCGCCGGAAACACTAACAAGCCAGCCAGAGTCACAGTCAACAGCAAGCCCGCCACCGTCACCCCGCCGCCGCAGAATTTATATCAAGCGTGGATCGACGTCACGCCGGGAGCGAACACCATCACCGTAGCCGCCACCGACTACGCCCCGACGCCGAACACTAATACCAAATCATGGAGCGTCAACGTCACTGGCGGCACCGCCCGCAGCTTCAGCTACGACACCAACGGCAACACGCTAAGTGACAGTTTGAGAACCTATCGATGGGACGCAGAAGACCGTTTGGTGAAAATCACCCAAGGCGTAAATGTTTATGAATTCACGTATGATGGTCTGAGCCGCAAAGTCGCCGAAAAAGTCAACGGCACGATGACTCGGCGTTGGTTATGGGACGGCGCACAAATCGCGGAAGAGCGGGATGTCGCAGGCACGACCATTAAGAAACGCTATTATGGACAAGGAGAGCAACGGCTAGGCGGCACGGATGCCGGGAATTACTATTACACCCGCGACCACCTTGGCAGCATCCGGGAAATGACCGATAGCACCGCCGCCGTCCGGGCGAGATATGACTATGATCCATACGGAAAGCGGACGAAACTAAGCGGCGATCTCGATTGTGACTTCGGCTTCACCGGGCATTACTATCATGCTTCCTCCGGGCTGAACCTCACGCTCTACCGGGCCTATGATCCAGAATTGGGAAGGTGGCTATCTGCCGATCCGATGGGTGAAGAGGGAGGGATGAACCTCTATGCCTACTGCTACGGAAATCCGCTGAATCTTTATGATCCCAATGGGATGTGGCCAGAATGGGCACCAGGAAGTGATAGCTACTCTTGGGGTGAATACTTTGGTGATGTTGGCGATGTATATGCAGGAGAGGCAAAGGGAGCTGCTGAGAACTTGTCGTTTGGGCTATACAAACCTTGCTACGAGAATGACATGCAAAGTGCGGGCGGTGTAATTGGCGACTATGCAGCAACCGCAGCAACACTCGCCACTGGTGTAGGAGGTGGATTGAAAGCAGCGGGAACCAAAGGGGCAGGAAAAGCATTTTCGCATTGGATACCTGATCGCATTCTTAAGAAGAGCGGTAGTAATTTCATTCGAAATACATTCGGAAAATCATTATTGAATGGCAACTATGTTTCGAAAGCAAGGCACGCCTTACATGATGACTGGGCAAGAAGGTTTATGTCGAAAGCGTGGAAATCGTCGAATCCTCAATGGAGTAGGTTGATGCAGCAGCTAGATCGTCTTCCCCGAGCTCCTATCGGTGCTGCGGCAGGTGCTGCTGCTGCGGCGGGTGGACACGCAAGTAATTCAGCTGGAAGTTGCCCATGAACATAATCCAAAAATTGGCGCTAAGACTTCTGACTTCCGGCGATTCAAAAATGAGGGCATATGAGCACGCTGCTTTTCGTCGTATCCGAAATGAACTTTGTGACGATGCTAAATCAGTCCTAGATTATCAGCTCTCTAAGATGAATCTTGTGCAGCGCCTCTCTAACGAAAAAGAAGTGAACCTCTATTCAATGGCGGGACCAAAAAAGCCAATTAAATTGGATTTGCTTTTTGCGGATCAAGGTGAAGAGCGATTGCTCGCAACTTTGACCATCGAGAGCGCGAGCGATAGGAAATTTAAAATCACCGCGACAGTGTGGCTGGTTCGCGGACAGATTTTTTCGCTTATATTTGATAAGCCTCCGCTGAAATTAATGGATGACAAATACATTGTTTCATCTTGTTGTTTACACATCGACCCAATGAGGCCGAATAGTTTAGAACATATGGCAATCCCGGGAACTACACCAATTATTGATAGGCTAAATGAAATTTATCCTGTCAGTGAAATTACTCCACCTCTCAGCGAAAAGATACTGAAAAATGGAAGGTCGCTAGACAGTCTGAAGCTCCCATTAGAATTTCGTGAATTACTATGTGAGGCAAGCAGCTGTAGAATTGGTCATTGGAGAATTCTTGGTGCTGAGGCTAGGGAGGTTCAAATTGATGAAACAGAACTCCTTATAATAGCCGAAAATTCGGGATCCGCGAACTTGTGCGTTATTCAGAATTGCGACGAGCCGATTCTGACTACCTATAACTATTCGACCCAAGAATCACATCAACTCGGACAAAGTTTTATAGATGCGATTCGCAAGCTAAATCCGGCCCACGACGACTGAACCCTTGTTGAGTCCTCCAGTCGGTAATCTGCCTCCTAGCCACCGGCAAAACCCCCTCCCGGAAGATCGTCGCTCCGCCCCGCCTTTCCATCCCGCTGCGTGCTGTCACGCGTGCTGCTCGCCTTCGGGTCCATGTGACGTGCGCGGGGTAATGCTGCATCTCGGTCCGGGTGCCTCCCGCAAGCGGGTCCCTCCCTCCCCGGATGTTCCCTCGGGGAATACCCTCGGCAGCATTACCCGACGCATGGATTGAGCCGGGTCTGCGGTAACCATGGCTGGCGCGTCCATGCCTGGGTGCTGATGGGGAACCATTTCCATCTACTCTTGGAGACGCCGGAAGCCAATCTGGTTTCCGGGATGAGGCTGTTGCTAGGCTCATTCGGGCAGGCTTGGAATCGCCGTTACAAGCGGCGCGGGCACGTATTTCAAGGCCGTTACAAGTCGATTCCGGTGACCGGGCAGCGGGCATCCGATCCGTTTCAATTCCGGGTGGTGGCCGACTATATTCATCTCAACCCGGCACGGGCGGGACTGGCTGGAGGAGCGAATGGAAAACTTGTCTCGTATGAATGGAGCAGCCTCTCTGGGGTCGGTTCACGCACCGCAACAAAATGGATAACTTGCGATTTTCCACGCTGTGGTCGTAGTTTGCATCTCTCAGGATCTTAATTTTCAGGGCTGGATCGGTGGGAGTCGGATTGCTTGCTAGACCGACCGTAATATTTTACCCAGTCGGGTGAAGTGTGCCTCATCGAAACCCATCGCCTGCTTGAGCATGAAGTCGCGCTCGATCAGGTTGGGAATCCGTGCGGCGCGGACCCTGGCCTCGCCATCGATCAAGCCGCGCGCCCAGGCGTACCATGTTCCCACGGGCACTGGAAAATCACTGCCATGGACAAAGCGTTCACCGAGGTCGCAGTCCAGGATTTTTCTCAACGCAGCACTTCTAACAGGCGTGTTCAAGGCACTGCTATCCGCATAGAGATTGGGAAATTCCCGCATCATTGCCACCAGATCATCGAAGAAATCCGGGTCCAGCGAGCTGCTACTGCTCGCAGCGTGGGCGGCGATCACTTTCACGCCGATTTCCAGAGGCCGCCGCAGATAGGCGGGATTTTGATAGAGTTTGTTAGCCACCGGCACGGTCATTTCGCCACCGGTATGGGCGAGCATCGGCAGACCTGCGGCAGCCATTTTTTCCCAGAAAGTATCGTAGGCAGGTCGGGAACAATTCACGTTATGGCAGTTCGGGAGTAGCTTCAAAGCCCGCGCACCCAGTGCCAGGCAACGGTCGAGTTCCGCCAGCGCGTCGCGGCGGGCGGGATGGATCGACACGGCGGGGAGAAATACCGGGTGTTGTTTGCAAATGGCGAACAGATAGTCGTTAGGCACATGAAACGAGCCGAAGTCCTGCTTGCTGCCGTCCTCACGATAGACTTCCTCTTGCGCTAACAGCAATGCCTGATCGAGCGATGATTCCGCGATCAATCCCGCCAGTCGTGAGACATAGATTTCATCGAAATCATCATCTTCAAAACCCACCGGCATCCCGAGCATTCGGCTCATCAGGTGACCCATCATGCGATGCCAGCCGCGCATTTTGATCCAGCATCCGCTGCCATTACGCCCATTTCCGACGAGGTGAACGTGACCGTCCAGTCTTGTCGCCACAGTGGATTCTTTTGGGTTCACCACTTGAGAATGGCCGTCGGCAAAGCAGGGACAAGCCGGAAAATTACTGATTTCAACACTTGATGGTTTGCCACTCGCGCAGACCTAGCCATGCTGCGGCCCACGATGAAAATCCTCGCGAAGAACCTGCTCATTCTCGCCTCCGCCGGCTCGGGGAAAACCTTCCAACTCGGCAACCGCGTGATTGGCTTGGTGGCGAGTGGGGTGGCACCGGAGAAAATCGTCGCGCTCACCTTCACCCGCAAGGCCGCCGGGGAGTTCGCGGACTCGGTGCTGACGAAACTCGCCGCCGCTGCGAGCGATGATCTAACCGCCACTAGCTTGCGCCGCGAACTGGCGCTGCCGACTGCGGATTTTGACGAGTCGTTAGAGAAAGTGGTCCGCGTTTTACCGCGGATCATGCTGGGGACGATGGATGGTTTTTTCTCGCGGGTGGTGCGGGGATTTCAATACGAATTGGGGCTGACTGGTGGAAAATTCGATCTGCTAGAAGGTGCTAGAGCAAAGACGGCAAGCGATGAGATCCTCGCGAGTATCCTCGGTGAAACGCCTGCAGAGGGTGACGAGTTTTTCCATGCCTTCCGGCGGGCGACGATCGGCAAGGAAGATCAGGGGGTGTTGGATGGCCTGCGCGATTTCGTAAAGTGCTGGCAAGGTCACTACCGGGCCGATCACCGCTTGGTATGGGGGCCGGAGGAATTGGCGGGTGTGCATTTGGAGGATTGGGAAAAACACAAGGGAGGACTTTATGCCACGGTATTGCGAGGGCTGGATGACATTGACTACACGCGGAAAGGACAGCGAGAGGCATTTGAAAAGGCGCTCGAAAATTTATCCAACCACACCATCGGTAGTGGCAGTCTGGGCGGGGCGACCAGTCTGCTAGATAGTATTTTAACCGCCGCCGTTGGCACGGGCGGCCCGCTGGTGATGAAGTTTTACAAAGAATTCACTCTCACTGGCCCGCCGGGTGACGCGCTGCGCGAGCTGGTGAATTTGGCAGCCCGTTGCGAAATGGCGGCAGCGCTGCACCGAACCCGGGCGGTGCGTGAGGTGGTCGCGGTTTATGATGACCGTTGCGAAAAACAATTGAGACGGCGTGGATTGCTGGGCTTCGATGACGTGAAGCGTTTGATGGGCCGGTGGGCGGAAAGCGAAGACGCGAGACTGCGGCGTGAGGCCGTGGACTTCCGCTTGGATGCCCGCTACGAGCATTGGCTGTTGGATGAATTTCAGGATACCAGCCGTGCGGATTGGCTGGGATTGGTGCCACTCATCGACGAGGCGGCAGGCGCGGGTGATGGTACGATGTTCATCGTAGGCGACCGCAAGCAGGCGATCTACGCCTGGCGCGGCGGTGAGGTCGGCTTGTTTGACGAAGTGATCCGCAACTACGGCGGCGACCTAGCAATCGAGACGATGGAGGAGTCCTGGCGCTCATGCCCGGAGGTCTTGGGACTGGTCAACCGAGTCTGCGGGGATGCGATGACAATGGGCGAACTGTTTGGGACTGCTGCAGAAAATTGGAAGTTTGAGAACCATTTTTCCACCGACTCTCTAACCGTCACAGCCAAGCGCGGCGAGGCGCGGGTGGAAGTGGTGGAGGGCAAATTGGAAGAGCGTTTGGAACGGTTAGGAAAATTATTGGATGAGATCGGTATCGGTGAACGTCCGCTGACTTGCGGAGTTCTGGTACGGAGTAACTCCATGGTGAGAAAAGTGGCGGATGAGTTGCGGGCCAAGGGGTTTGACGTGATTGAGGAAGGTCGGCGGGAGCCCGCGAAGGACAGCCCGGTGGGCATCGTGTTGGCTAATTTGCTCAAATGGCTGGCCAACCCGGCGGATACTTTTGCCCAGAAAGTGGTGGCGATGTCACCGCTGGCAGCCGTCCTGGAGACACGTTTCGGAGGGCATTGGCAAGTGGCGTGGGAGGGCTTGTTAGGCAGCGTTTCCGAGTCGGGGTTCGCCGCGATGATCGAGACGGTCATCGGGCCATTGCTGGCGGGTTGGTCGGATTTCGGCTGCCGCCGGGCGGGTGACATCATGACCGCGCTCGCCAGTTTGGACGCACGCGGCGGAGCGACGCCCCAGCAGGCAGCGGACTGGATCGAGAGTTTGGAAATTGCCCAAAGCCCTGGCATCGCCGCCGTGCAGGTGATGACGATTCATAAGGCGAAGGGACTCGGTTTCGATGTGGTGGTGCTGCCGGATGTGCCGAACGACAGCATTCCATCTTCACAATATTTCGACGTTGCGCAGGGTGGGGACTGGATCACACAAACGCCGCCGAAATGGGCGCGGGACTTGATCCCGGAAATGCGCGAGGCTGAGGCGGTATGGATGGACAGCCAGCGTTACGAGGCGTTCTGCCTGTTATATGTCGCTCTAACCCGAGCCAAGCGCGGACTCTACATTTTCCTCGAACCACCGGCCAAAACCCAAGAACCGGACAAGCCCTCACTGGCGAACTGGTTGGCTAGGGCGGTGGGAGCGGAAGGACAAACCGGCTTAGTCTATCAAACCGGAGCGCCGGACTGGGTGGAAACTCTGCCAGCAACCCGTCGTGCGAAAACTCGGGTAGAAATCCTGCCGTTAGCTGCCGGAGTGGCCCGCCGCGAACGTTTGACACCGAGCGGCTCGAAGCAAAAAACGACGGCTGCCGTGACGCATTCCGCCAGCGGCATGAGGTTCGGCAGCGAGGTGCATGAGGCCTTCGAGCAAGTTGCCTGGGTGGATGAGGAAACACCGATTTTGCCTGCTAGTGACGCGGGGAAGCTGGTGGCCGATCTGTTATTATCCACAAGCCTACGACCTATTTTCGAGCGCAAGGGACGCCGCATTGAACTTTTCCGCGAACAACCCGTGGATGCCGTGCTCGATGGCAAATGGTTGAGCGGGGTGATCGACCGGCTGCATCTTCATCGCGATGCAGCCGGGGCCGTGACTTTGGTGGAAGTGATTGACTTCAAGACGGATGCCTTGGATGACATCAATGAATTGGTCTTGAGGTATTCTGGTCAAATGAATGCTTATCGTGAGGTCATGCGGCAGGCGTATCCGGGCGCACGCGTGGAGTGCATACTCCTCTCTACGCGGTGTTGTGACCAAGTGATCTTATGAGTTAATCGTGGGATCATCGATTGGAAAATCCATCGGCGTGACGGATGGTATGGCAAGGAGTTCACCCGATGACCGGGGGGGGGCAAAGCCCTCACGATTCGTTTATTTCGGGCTGTCGCGGTCGAAGTTCATGGCACGCATTCAAGCCTGAACGCTCATTCATCCGATATAAATTCTTGGCAAAGTGGTTCTGAAAGCTACGTTCACTTAGAAGCGTTTTAGATCCAAAAGCCTCCGTTTCCCGGCCCACTGGTCAGACTTAGCGGCGGTTCAGAGGCTTCTCGCTCAAAGCAATTTCATCTAGCAATTATTAAACCATGACCCATAGAACTCTACTCGTCGCCGGTGCCGCAGCGCTCTCGATCCTGCCCATATCTGCTGAAGACGCCATGAGCGGCCCGTCGCGAAACGTCGAAGGCTGGACGCTGCACCTCACCAAAGAGTTGATGGCAGAGCAACCGAAGGCCGTGGAGGCGGCGATGCCATTCTTGGAAAAACAGTTGAAGGAAATCGTGCGCGTGGTGCCACCGGCTGCAGTGGTGAAGCTGCGTGAAGTGCCGATCTTTTTCACCCTGCCGCCCAAGGGGGGGCGCGGCACCGCCGAATACCATCCCGAGGCCGACTGGCTGCGGGAAAACGGCCGCGACCCGGCGATGGCGAAGGGCGTCCAAGTTTCGGACGTGGCCAGTTTTGAAAAAGAAACCAACCGGATGCCGAACTTCATGTTGCATGAACTGGCGCACGGCTATCATGACCGCGTGTTGACCTTTGAACAGCCGGACATTATTGCCGCATACGATCATGCCAAAGCCGCGAAACTATATGATCGCGTGGAACGCTGGCACGGCAATGGGCAACCTAACACCTTCGAGCGCGCCTACGCGATGACCGATCACAAAGAATATTTCGCCGAATCGACCGAGGCGTTCTTTTCACGCAACGACTTCTTTCCCTTCACCCGTGCCGAGTTGGAAAAGCATGACCCACAAATGTTTGGGGTATTGCAGCGCATCTGGGGAACTAACAAGTAAATTAAGTTATGGAAGTTAGTATTTTCAATGATGTCATTGGTCCAGTGATGCGCGGGCCTTCGAGCTCGCACTGCGCGGCGGCGTTACGCATCGGACGGCTCGGGCTCGACCTCATGGACGGGGGTCTGCGCGAGGTGTTGGTGGAGTTTGACCGCAGTGGCTCGCTGCCGACGACCCACGACACTCAGGGTTCAGACATGGGGTTGTTTGGTGGATTGATGGGCTGGGACGCGGCGGATGAACGCTTGCCGGGTTCGATGCAGACCTTGCGCGACAGCGGCGTGATGATCCGCATCGAGACGGTGGATGTGAACGATCCGCATCCTAACACCTATCGGCTCACGCTCACGAATGAACGCGAGCAGCACACGCTACGCGCGATTTCCACCGGCGGCGGAATGATGGAAGTGCTGGACGTGGACGGCTTCGCGGTTTCGATGTTCGGGGATTATTCCGAGACGCTGTTATCGGCGGAAGGGGATGGGGCAGCACTGCGGGACAAGCTCGCATCGCTCGTGGAGGCGGATGCCGTGCTGCTTCATGAATGCAACGGCAAGCAACTGGTGGAGGTGAAGGCACAGAAATTTGTGCCGCATGCCATCATCGCGGAACTGAGGAGCGCGGGGCTGGTTGGAGCCGTGAAACGCATCGCTGCCGTACTGCCAGTTTTATCACGCCGCACGACCAAAGTGCCCTTCACGACCTGTGCCGAGATGCTGGCCTATGACGCCGGAAAAAACACGCCGCTATGGAAGCTCGCGGTTGCATACGAATGTGAGCGCGGTGGCTTGAGCGAGCGCGAGGTGATTGATATGATGATTGGCATCGTGCGCATCCTGCGTCGTTCAATTGCACAAGGCATTGCGGGGACCAGTTATGAAGACCGTGTGCTCGGATTTCAGTCGGGCGGATTTAAAGAAATGATGGATCAGGGGCGACTGCTCGATGCGGGTGCGCTGAACCGAATCATTCTTTATGTTACCGCGCTCATGGAAGTGAAAAGCTCCATGGGCGTCATCGTCGCGATGCCGACGGCGGGTGCCTGCGCCGCGCTGCCGGGCGCGGTCATCGCGATGGCGGAGGAGATGAAACTCGGCGAAGAAGATATGGCCCGCGCGATTCTAGCAAGCGGCCTGATCGGGGTTTTCATCGCGACGGCATGGACCTTCGCGGCGGAAGTGGGCGGCTGCCAGGCCGAGGGAGGCTCGGCAGCGGCGATGGCCGCCGGAGCGTTGGTCACGATGGTTGGCGGCACGCTCGCACAAGCCGTCGCCGCATCCTCGATGGCGATGCAAAGCATGATCGGGCTGATTTGTGATCCCATCGCGAATCGGGTGGAAGCGCCGTGCCTCGGCAAAAATGTCATGGCCGCTGCGAACGCCGTGTCGTGCGCGAACATGGCGCTCTCCGGTTTTGACCAAGTGATTCCACTGGATGAAGTCATCGAGACGGCGAAGCAGGTGGCCAAACAAATGCCCCGTGAGTTGCGTTGCACCGCGCTGGGCGGCTTGTCGATCACGCCCACCTCACTGGCCATTGAACAACGCCTTGCCGGCAAACGCGCCGTGTGCGGCACAGGATCATGCGGCTGCAAATGATGAAGCTGCGATTACTTGTCCTCGGCCTGTTCGCGACTCTCGGATGTCTTGCACGGACTGCCAGCGGCCGAGCGCGAGCCGGCGGCGGATGCGCCGCTGGAGGTCGCGGTGTATCGCACCCGGATTTCGCTTGATGAAAAGTGGACCGATGACGAGGACGCATGGTCGAATGATCGGACGAAGAGCAAGAGCCAATTTCATCTCGACGCAGGCTGGCATCCGCTGAAACTCGATTTTGCCCAACGTGGGAAATTGCCGTCAAAATTGAGCGTGGAATGGGAAGGGCCGGGCATCACGAGGGAGCCGGTGCCGGGGCTTTGTTTTTGGGTCGTAAAATCTCGTCGTTTTTTCGCGGTTTGAAATCGCATCGGAGGTCATTTCATGACTCACTCCTCGTATTCGCTCAAATGGTGACTGGGCCGATACTGCCGCCTGCAAAGAACCCTTTTTGCAAAAAAAAGATGGATTATAGTATTTGACGCTCCTGATTCGGAGGGATACTGGTTCCTCAACTTATTCATTGAGTTGTGGTGTTTTCCCATCCACGCAGTCTGCTGCGCGATGTGGTGCATCACTTTTGAAAAACCCCTTTTCTATAAAAACCCGCCAGCAAACCCTCCTTTTAAAGTAGCGATGTTTAGTATCGTTATCTAGCAAAATCCGTATTTACAACCCACCGAACCATCATGAAACTCCGCCCCCTCACCCCCCGCCGCGCCTTCCGCACGCGCCGCGGATGCGATGGGGGACAACACCGGTCCCG
>JANXMQ010000025.1 GCA_025354565.1 Akkermansiaceae bacterium | reverse complement strand
GCGCGGGAAGGATTGGTTAGAGCGTGCATGGGGCATACAGGAGCCGGTTTTGAGGCGGATCGCTGGCGGGAAGTCTCGCGGATCTATCGGCGTTTGTTAGGCATTGCTCTGGAGAGGAAATCCATGAAGGCGAAGGTGGATCCAAGAGCGATCCAACAGAAAACGAAGAACACCGCCGAGGCGTTAGAGTCGGGTGAGAATGAAACGGTGTTGAAGGAGCTCGGCATGGCCAAAATGCTGCGTTGCCGAGTGCGATATTTCACGGATGGAGCGGTGATCGGCAGCAAGGAATTCGTGAATGAAGCTTTTGTGGCGGCCCGCGAACGATTCAGTGCCAAGCGCAAGGATGGAGCGAGGAGGATGCGAGGCGTGGCGGTGGCTGCTAGAGGGCTATTCGCGGCGAGGGATTTGCGAGTGCGCGTGGAGTGAACGATGACACTCGAATGGATATTTCCGCCCACCAGTCAATGCGGACAGGGGAATGATTTGATTCCCGTGGCTTTAAAGAAAATTTCGACAGGAGGACACAGAGGAAATGGAGGAGCTACGCACGGTTATTGGCGGTGGAGGAGTAAAAGCCCGCCCTTCCATTTTTGCGTGCCTTGTTTTTTACTCCGCTCGGCGGGGTGGGTCTGGTTGTGTCTTTGCGGCAATCCAAACGCTTTACACCACCGCCCCGCCGCCCTTTCAATTCCGGCGACCCAACCCATCCAATCACCATGTCACTGACCATCAAACCGAAATCCGAATGTGCCTTCGATCAAATCTCGATGGGCGAAGTCATGCTCCGTCTTGATCCCGGCGAGGGCCGTATCCGCACCGCCCGTCAGTTCTCCGCATGGGAGGGCGGCGGCGAATACAACACCTCGCGCGGCCTGCGCAAATGTTTCGGTTACAAGACTGCAGTGGTCACCGCCTTCGTCGATAACGAGGTCGGCCATCTCATCGAGGATTTCATCATGCAGGGCGGCGTCGCCACCGATTTCATCCAATGGCGCGAGGACGACGGCATCGGCCGAAACGTGCGCAATGGCTTGAATTTCACCGAGCGCGGCTTCGGCGTGCGTGGCGCGGTGGGCAATCCCGACCGCGGCAACACCGCGGCTTCCCAACTCAAGCCGGGCGACGTGGATTGGGATCACATCTTCGGGAAACTTGGCGTGCGCTGGTTCCACACGGGTGGCATCTACGCCGCTCTATCAGAAACCACCGCCGCCCTAACAGTCGAAGCGGTGAAGGCGGCTAACAAATACGGCACCATCGTTTCCTACGATCTCAACTACCGCCCCTCGCTCTGGAAAACCATCGGCGGCCTGGCGAAGGCGCAGGAAGTGAACCGCGAGATCGCGAAATACGTGGATGTCATGATCGGCAACGAGGAGGACTTCACCGCCTCGCTCGGCTTCGAGGTGGAAGGCGTGGATCACAATATTTCCACCATCGAGTTGGACGCCTTCAAGCGCATGATCGAGACTGCGGTCAAGGAGTTTCCTAACTTCAAAGTCGCCGCCACCACCCTGCGCGGCGTCATCACCGCCACCGTGAACGACTGGTCCGCGATCCTCTGGCATGAGGGGAAATTTCACGAAAGCCGCAAGTACCCCGGCTTGGAAATTCTCGACCGGGTCGGCGGTGGTGACAGCTTCGCCTCGGGTGTGCAGTTTGGTTTCCTCGAGTTCAACGACGCCCAAAAAGCGGTCGAATACGGTGCCGCCCACGGGGCCCTCGCCTCGACCACGCCCGGCGACACCTCCATGGCCACCCGCAAGGAAGTGGAAAAACAAATCGGCGGCGGCGGCGCGCGGGTGGTGCGGTAAATTCGCTAGAAATAGGCGCTGCGCTTAGCTCACTCATGCCGCAGCGCTTCGATGGGATCCAGGCGGGCGGCGCGGCGGGCGGGCATGAAACCGAAGACAATGCCAATCGCAGCGGAGAAAACGAACGCGATCAGGTTGATCTTCAGATCGAATAAAAACGGTGCCCCGACTACTTTGGCCAAGGTGACGCAGAGGCCGTAGGCAAGCAGGATACCAGTCACGCCACCGACGCAAGAGAGCGTGACCGCCTCGACCAAAAACTGCAGCAGAACCTCGCGGGCGCGGGCACCGATGGCGAGGCGGATGCCAATTTCCCGGGTCCGCTCGGTGACTGAAACGAGCATGATATTCATGATGCCGATGCCGCCGACGAGCAAGCTCACACCCGCGACTGCGCCTAACAGTGAGGTCATCACCTGAGTGCTGGAACTCATCGCTTCCGCGATCTGGCGGGTGTCAGAGACGGAGAAATTGTCCGCTTGGTTGCTGTTGAGATGGCGGCGTTCGCGCATCAGGGAGGCCACATCCGCGACGATGCTCGCGCCTGGGTAGCCATCCTCACCGGAGATCATGATCTGGTTGACATTTTGCTTGGTGGGTTGGCCGCTGAGGCGGTGCTGGACCGTGGTGTACGGAGTAATGATGTTGTCGTCGAGATCGTCGCCAAAGCCACCCTGCCCTTTCACGTGAGTGGTCCCGATGACCATAAATGAAGTGTTACGAACGCGGATTTTTTGCCCGATGGCGTCCCCTTTACCAAATAGTTCCTTGCGTACAGTTTCCCCGATCACGCAGACGGCGGCACCTTCTAGCAGTTCGGTGTCATCGAAAAACCGGCCGCTAGCGAGTTTCCAATTCGCGATTTCGAAATAGTCGATGTTCACGCCTTGGACATCCGTGTCGGCGCGAATGTTATCGAGAAAAATGGCCGGTGCCTGCGCTTTGATCATCGGCGAGATGGCCTTGATTCCGGGGATTTGCTCTTGGATCGCGACGACGTCCGTGCCGGTGAACATCGGCGCGCCGTTGCCACTCCAGCCTTGTCCGGGGCGCACGACGATTAGATTGCTGCCGAGGTTGGAAATCTGGGCTTTCACCATCTCGGTGGCCCCCCGACCGAGGGTCACCATGGTAATCACCGCCGCCACGCCGATGACCACGCCGAGTACCGTTAGAAAAGCGCGGGTCAGGTTCCGGCGGATTTCCCGAACGGCGATGATGAATGCGTTGAAGAACATCTCAATGACGGTGCGGATTGCTTTCCGGGTTCATGACATCGCTCTCAATGAGGCCGTCCTTCACTCTAACGACACGTTTTGCATAGGACGCCACCTCGTTCTCGTGGGTGACCATGATGATGGAAATGCCGCGATCCGCATTGAGGCGGCAGAGCAAGTCCATGATTTCGACGGTGGTTTGCGAGTCGAGATTGCCGGTTGGTTCGTCGGCGAAAAGGGTGCCGGGTTCTGTGACGATGGCGCGGGCGATGGCGACGCGCTGCTGCTGGCCGCCAGAGAGTTCGGCAGGGGTGTTGCGTTCCTTTTCAGGGATGCCGACGCTGGCGAGCGCGGCGCGGGCCATCTCGTGGCGTTGCTTGCGCGGGTAGCCGCGATAGAGCAACGGCAGCTCGACATTTTCCAAGGCCGAGGTGCGGGCGAGCAAGTTGAAGCCTTGGAATATAAAGCCGAGCGCATGGCGGCGGATGAGCGAGCGTTGGTCCTTGGCGAGTCCTTCTATCGGAATTCCCTGGAAGATATAACTGCCAGCCGTAGGGGTGTCGAGACAACCTAGCAAATTCATCAGCGTGGATTTCCCCGAACCGCTGGGTCCCATTACGGCGACGAATTCACCCATGCCGATGTCCAGGTCGATGCCGCGCAGCGCCTTGAACTCGGCGTCGCCCTTGCCGTAGGTTTTTGTCAACCCGCGCAATTTAATGAGAGTTTCCGCGGTCATGGCGCGGGCGCAGGTTGGGCGGTGACAATGATGGGGATGCCTTCCGTGAGACCCTCACCACTGGCCTCGGTAAAGCGACCATCCGTTAGACCAACGGTGACGGCAATCTCCACTGGTTTACCATCCTTCAAAGTCCACACGCGCGAACCCTTGGGCCGTGGAACCTGCTTGGGCGCGGGCGTGCCGCGGCCCCAGTGACGGCCACCGCCGGGCGACAGACTTTGGACGAGCGTGCGTTTCGATTGATCCGCTTTGCCCAGCGCCTGGGCGATGGCGGGATCGAAGCGCAGGGCGGCATTCGGCACTAACAGCACATCCTCACTTTTCGCGACGGCGATGTCCACGGTGGCGGTCATGCCGGGGCGTAGGCTGAGATCTTCATTGGTCACGGCCAGCTTGGTTTGATACGTGACCACGTTGTTCGTCACCACCGAACCGAACGAGACGCGAGTCACGGAGGCGGTGTAGGTGCGGGCGGGCCAAGCATCCACCTTGAAGGTCGCGGACTGACCGTTGTCGAGTCGCCCGATGTCCGCCTCGGCGACGGCGACGACGAGGTCCATTTTCCGCAGATCCTCGGCGATGAGGAAAAGCACGGGTGCGGTGAACGAGGCGGCAACGGTTTGGCCGACCTCGATGGAGCGGGTCAGCACGATGCCATCGACCGGCGAGCGGATGATGGCTTTCGAGAGATCCCGCTCGATGGATTTCACGTCCGCCTCGGCTTGGGCGACGGCGGCATTCGCACTCTCAAGATCGGCTTTGGCGCGATCCACCGTGGCCACAGCCGTGGCCATGTCCGCTTTGGAGGGGGTCTTGCCGTCACTGATGCGGTGGAGATCTTCGAGGCGGGCGAGGGAGGCCGTGGATTCTAACAGGGTGGCGTTTGACTGGCTGACTTTGGCTTTCGCGGCGAGCAGGGCGGCGCGGTTGCGCTCGGTTTGCTGAGTGAGTTTCGCGGTGTCTAACTGGGCGATGGGTTGGCCTTTTTTCACCGTGTCGTTGGTATCGACATAGACCTCCGTGACCGTGCCTGAAAGCTCGCTGCCAACGGTGACTTGATTGGTTGGCGCGAGGTTGCCGGTGGCGGTGATGATGAGGGAAAGATCGCCGCGGGTGAGATCCTGAGTCTCGTAGATCGGCCCGGTTTCTGTGCCGGAATTGTGAGTGAAAAACCAGTAGCCACCGCCTGCTAGAAGCAGGACGAGGAGCAGGGCCAGCCATTTCCATAGCGGCTTTCCGGGCTTGGCCCGTGTGATGATGGCGGCGAGTTCCTTGCCGGATGCGTCATTTTTCATGAGAAGAAATCAAAGGGGAAAATCTAGGACCAGCCGCCACCGAGGGCTTTGTAGAGTTGGATATAGGCGGTGCTTCGGTCCGCACGGATGGTGAAAAGATCGCTCTCCAGGCCGAGCAGCGCACGCTCGGTATCGAGAACAGTTAGAATATCGACCACCCCGGCGGCGTAGCGTTGGCGGGCGAGTTTCGCGGCCTCTCGGGCGGCAGCGGCGGCCCGTTCCAAAATCTCTAACCGTTCTCCTGTGCGGCGGCACGCGATGAGTGCGTCCTCGACCTCCGAGAGCGCAGTTAGAACGGTCGTGCGATAGTTCTGATAGGTTTGCGCTTCCACGGCAGTCTGCGCGGCGATGTTGGCCTGGATGCGGCCCGCGTCAAAGATCGGGCTGCTGATGCCAGCGATGATGCCGACGGTGGCGGATTGCGGATTGAAGAGTTTTTCCGAGCCGAGTGTGTTCAAGCCGAGTGATCCGGTTAGATTGAGAGAGGGGAAGCGCTCGGCATCGGCGGCCCGGCTGTTCGCTGCGGCGGCGAGGAGCTGATAGCCAGCCACGCGGACATCGGGCCGTTGGCGGATGGTATCGGCGGGGATGCCGACGGCGAGGATGCGCGACGGGTTTGGGATGGTCTGCTTGCCGCTGGCGAGGAGGCCGTCGAGGCTGCCGGGGAGTTTCCCTGAGAGCAGTGTGAGCTGATTGCGGGTTTGGGCGATGGTCTGTTCCAGCGCAGGGACGGCGGCGCGGGCCTGTTCGAGGCTGCTGAGGGCCTGACTGGATTCGAGCGAATCCGCCTGACCGGCTTGGGTGCGCCAGGCGGCAAGCTTCGAGGTTTCCTCGCGGGATTTGATCGTCTGGTGGAGCACCTGAAGACCAGCTTCGGCGACGCGGAGATTCGTGTAGGCGATGGCGATTTCCGAGGCGAGAGTGGCTTGGACGGAGTGGAAATTTTCCTCAGTGGCGCCCAAGTCAGCGGCGGCGGCGGCGAGCGCGCTGTGGTTTTTCCCGAATAGATCCACCTCCCACGAGGCATTCAGCCCGCCGGAGTAGGACGAGTTGGAATGGCTGCTACCGCTATCGTTCTGAGAGGCGCTGGCACCAGCGGCGGCCGTGCTGCCGAGCGACGGAAAAAGTGCCGCCGCAGTGGCATTGCGACGAGCCCGGGACTCGCGGATGCGGGCGGCGGCGGATGCCATGTCCGGGCTGTTGTGCAAGGCGTCCACGATCACCCGGTTGAGCGTGGGGTCTTCAAACCGATGCCACCAGCGCGACAGATCCCTCGTGGGTGAGGCGACGGGAAAATTGGCGGCGTTTTTCCAACCCGCAGGCAGGGGCAGCGGTGCGTGGGCGAGAGGGGAATGAACCCCACAACTGCCATTTCCCAAGAGGATACAGCCGGAAAATACCAACAAACGGATCGATTTCATGTAAAAACGGCGGCGACTCGGGACATTAACCTTTTGCAAAAAACGGAACTCTGACGGCGACCCAGCCGCCGAGGATACGCGTAAATGTGGGCGATGCTTGCCTGAATGTCAGAATAATCTGCGAATGCGCTTGGGGGTCGGGCGAGCAGCCGTTTTTCTGGACGGATACCATGGCCTCAAAGAGAGTGACAAAAAGCCGGACAGGTTTCCCTGGCCGGCTTCTGGTTGGTGGGGCTTGGCGGTTGAAAACCGCCGCCACGATTTACATCATGCCGCCCATGCCGCCGTGGTCGTGACCGTGGCCGCCGCCGCCACCTGCCGGTTCTTTGGCAGGGAGATCGGTGATGAGGCACTCGGTGGTGAGCAGGAGTCCGGAGATGGACGCCGCGTTTTGCAGCGCGGTGCGGGTGACTTTCGTCGGATCGACAACACCGGAGGCGATGAGGTCTTCGAACTTGTCGGTCGCGACGTTGTAGCCTTCGCCACCTGTGCCTTTTTTGACTTGCTCGACGATGAGTGCAGCCTCGCGGCCAGCGTTGGCGACAAGCTGACGGAGTGGGGACTCGACGGCGCGGGCAACGATGCCAGCTCCGGTCTTTTCGTCACCAGTTAGACCGAGGTCGCCGATGGCGGCTTGGGCGCGGATGAGGGCAGTGCCACCACCGGCGACGATGCCTTCTTCAACGGCCGCACGGGTCGCGTGGAGGGCGTCTTCGACGCGGGCTTTCTTTTCCTTCATCTCGGTTTCGGTGGCTGCACCGACGTTGATGACGGCGACGCCGCCTGCGAGCTTGGCGAGACGCTCTTGAAGCTTCTCACGGTCGTAATCGCTGGTGGTGTCTTCGATCTGGCGGCGGATTTGATTCACGCGGCCAGTGATGCCTTCGGAAGTGCCGCCACCTTCAACGAGGGTGGTGTTTTCCTTGGTGATGGTGATGCGCTTGGCTTCGCCGAGGTCGCTGAGTTCCACGGACTCCAGCTTGATGCCGAGGTCTTCGGTGATGACTTTGCCACCGGTGAGGATGGCGAGGTCTTCGAGCATGGCCTTGCGGCGGTCGCCGAAACCAGGAGCCTTGACGGCAGCGATGTTGAGGATGCCGCGGAGCTTGTTGACGACGAGGGTCGCGAGGGCTTCACCTTCGACGTCTTCGGCGATGATGAGCAGCGGACGACCGGTCTTGGCAACCTTTTCAAGAAGCGGAAGCATGTCCTTGAGCGAGGAAATCTTCTTCTCGTTGATGAGGATGTAAGCGTTCTCAAGGAAGGCTTCCATGGACTCGGGGTTGGTGACGAAGTAAGGGCTGAGGTAGCCTTTATCGAACTGCATACCTTCGACGACTTCGAGGGTGGTTTCGATGCCTTTGGCTTCTTCCACGGTGATGGTTCCGTCTTTGCCGACCTTGTCCATGGCTTCAGCGATGATGCCGCCGATTTCCTGATCCGAGTTGGCGGAAATGGCAGCAACTTGGGCGATTTCCTTGGCGTCGGAGACGGGCTTGGAAAGAACTTTCAGTTGGGCGACGATGGCTTCGGTGGCCTTCATGATTCCGCGTTGCAGCGAGATCGGATTGGCACCGGCGGTGACGTTGCGAAGGCCTTCTTTGTAGATGGCTTCGGCAAGTACGGTGGCAGTCGTAGTTCCGTCACCTGCGATGTCGGAAGTGCGGCTGGAAACCTCGCGGATCAGTTGGGCACCCATGTTTTCATAAGGGCACTCAAGTTCGATTTCCTTGGCAACCGAGACACCGTCCTTGGTGATGGTTGGGGAACCGAATTTTTTGTCGAGGATCACGTTGCGTCCAGCAGGCCCGAGGGTTGCTTTGACGGCGCGTGCAAGTTTTTCCACACCGCGCAAGAGGGCTTGGCGTGCGGCTTCGTCGAATTGGAGTTGTTTGGCCATGTTAGTTTATGATTTGAGATTTGAAATTTCAGATAGGAGATTGGGCGATTAGCCCACGATGCCGAGGATGTCAGATTCGTTGATGATGAGGACTTCTTGGCCGTCGAGTTTGACCTCGGTGCCGCCGTATTTGGAGATGAGGACTTTGTCGCCGACCTTGACGGTGAAGTCGATGGCCTTGCCATTGTCATCCTTGCCGCCAGTGCCGAGGCTGAGGACTTCAGCTTCTTGGGGCTTTTCCTTGGCGGTGTCTGGAACGATAATGCCGCCAGCGCTGATTGCTTCAGCTTCGAGACGCTTGACGAGGACGCGTTGTCCGAGTGGTTTGATGTTAGCCATGTTGTTGGTTGTGTTTGGTTTGTTGTTTTTTCTGTGAGAAGCCACGCCGTTTTCACGGAGTGGAAAGTGTTTGGGAAAAGTGCCGAGTGATCAGCGAGCAGTGGAAGAGACTGGATCGAGAGCGGAAAGCCACTCATCAAGTTCTTGATTGAGTAAATGAACGATGAAATTTTGCCAGGTTTGGAAATCGCCGGAGTCGGCGGCTTCGAGGGCGTTGTAGTAGTCTTGGCGGAGATCGGTGGGGACAGAAATGGGCGGGTATCCGGCAGCGAGCAGGATGAAATTCATCGCGAGGCGAGCGGTGCGGCCATTGCCATCGGTGAAAGGATGGATGGAGGCGATGCCGTGGTGGAGTCTTGCGGCGCGTTCGACGGGATCGGCGATGGAGGAAAGGCTGGTGAAAAGCCCGGTCATGAGATCCGGGACTTTGATCGGGTTCGGCGGGACGTGGTTTGAACCGGAAATGCGGACGGCTCCGGCGCGATAGGAACCGGCGTGGCTGTCCTCGACGCGGGTGAGGACAATCTGATGGAGATCAAGAAGATCGCGCTCGGTCAGTGTGGATTCGGGTTGGGCAAGGGCTTTGACACGGTCCCAGGCGAGGGCGAGGTTGACGGCTTCGAGATGGTCCTTGAGCGGCTTGCCGGAAACGGTGATGCCTTTGGAAAGGACGAGTTCGGTTTCGCGAAGCGTGAGGGAGTTGCCCTCGATGGCGTTGGACTCATACACCATCCGCACATCCCACGCCGCCGCGAGGCTGGCAACCGACTCCGAAGAGAGCGGACGCAGCGCGGCGAGGCGTTGGTGTTTGGTGGTGAGGGTCATGGTTAGTTTCCTTTGTAAGGAAGTTTTTTTTCGTCGGATTTGAGGCGACGTTGAACTTTTTTGAGGTCTTCTGCGGGTGGGAGATTTTCGGGAACGATATTCCGCTCGCCTAACAGGTTGCGGACGTCGGTGTTGTTTTTGACGTGTTCGTGGGAGATGTCGCGTTCCGTGTCCAGGCCATCGCGGGTGATGCTGAAGGTGGTGATTTCGTTGGCGAAGTCCTTGGCTTTGATGGTGATGGTCGGGAGGAAATCGGCGAGCGGGCGGTTGTCCGGGACGCCGAGGCGGGTTTTCATGTCCTGGGTGCTTTTGCCACCGAACAGCGCCTGATCGCCTTTGCTGCGGATGATTCCGAAACTCCGGTCGTCTTCGAGTTTCTCGAAAATGAGCGAGGAAAGCAGCTTCTCGGATTCCGTCAGCTTTTTGCGGGCTTGCAGTCGCTCAACCTCGGCAAGGCGGAGTTCGATGAGTTCCTGCCGCCGGGTCTGGAGCGCGAAATAGGTCTGGCAAAACGCGATCTCGTCCTTCGCCGGATCACCGTTCTGGGCAATGAGGTAACAGGCGTAGCGAGTGAGCATGAAATCCTGGATTTCGCGCTGTCCGCCCTTGCCGTGGCTGATCAATTTACTGACCTCAATAAATTGATCGGAAGCCTTATTCCCAGAGGATTCGCAAGCTGTCACCGCACTCTCGATGACCTTGCGGAAATTCTGCCAATTTGTGTAGCCGAGAACGGTTTGGAGATCCCGCGCCAGCCAGAACTCCACGCCGGACTCGAACTCGGTTTGGACGAGACTTTCGAGCTCTGCCAGGAGTTTTGTGATGACGGATTTCTTCATGGCTGGCGGTGAGGGATCATTTTACTGAGGTCGATAAAATGATCGGGGTTTGTCACCATCCACACATCCCACGCCGCCGCAAGGCTGGCAACCGACTCTGGAGAGAGCGGGCGCAGCGCGGCGAGGCGTGGATGTTTGGATGTCAGTAGCGATTCCATTTTCCGAACATCAAGGAAGATTAGTCCAAATTGTAGAAAAGGCTGAAGCCTCTCCCATTAGCAGAGGCAAAATTGCGGGATCTGGCGCTGACGATCCAAAGAGTTTTCCCCTGCGGACATCCAAAATACAAAAATTGTCGTTTGGCTGCTTGTTGGGCAGGTTCTGCTCCATCAGAAGTAGAATCGTGTCCGCTTTTGCTTTGGTAAGAGCGTCAACTTTAAAGTAGAGCTTAACGTGATGCCTAACTCCATTGAAGATAAGACCCAATTCTGGGTTAACCCTCACGATTAAGCCGCCTGAATTCCACCTAACTGAAGCAGGCTGGAACCATTGGATCCTTTTGTTTCCGAGAAAAAGCTTATAAGCCTTCAGGACGGCCGCATAATTGGACCTCTTCTTTGGATCTGATAAAGCAACAAGTGTCGCGTCTAGTACAGCTTTGTTAGTTTGGCCCGAGCTGTGAAACTCGACAACATCTTGACGCAACCGTCGCCAGAAATCTTCTGCCGGGGAATATTCTCCACGACCCTTGATTTGGCGAACGTGGGTTAACCGAGGAGTTCCTGATTTTGCGACAAAATCGACAAAGTCCGTCAAAGAGATTTCTGGCATAATTCTAGATGTTTAGCTGTTATAATTTAGTCAGATTCTGTCGCTCTTTCAGGGCTTGGATTTCTTTTGATTACGTGACCCAGGGCGATGCACTGGGCTGTCGAATGACGCCCCGTTGGGGCTGAAGAGGTGATTTGAGGTCGGGCTTGGCGGGTGAGGCTTTTGTTGGGCGGATCAATTTACTGAGGTCAGTAAATTGATCGGCGGGAGGGCTAGGGTGAGGAATTTAAGAACAGGCAAGATGCCTGTGCTCCTTTCCTTTTGGATCAATCGACCACTTCGGCGTCCACGACTTTGCCTTTGGCTTGTTTAGGTTCGTTGGAAGCGGATTCGGCGGCTGGTTCGACATCGGGGTTTTGGGATCCGGCACCGGCTTGTTGGGCGGCTTCGGCGAGGGCTTGGAGGGAGCCTTCGAGATCGCTGACAGAGCTGTTGATTTTGTCCACGTCGTCGCTGCTGATGGCGTCTTTGACGGCTTGGATTTTGCCTTCAAGCATCGACTTGAGTTCGGCGGGGGCTTTGTCGCCGAGTTCGGCGAGTTGTTTTTCGACGTTGAAGACGAGGTTGTCGGCCTTGTTCTTGGCATCGACTTTTTCAACGCGCTTCTTGTCTTCTTCGGCGTGGGCTTCGGCGTCGCGCTTGGCTTTTTCGATCTCGTCCTTGGAAAGGCCTGAGGAGCCTTGAATGGAGATTTTCTGCTCCTTGCCGGATTGTTTGTCCTTGGCGGAAACGTGGAGGATGCCGTTGGCGTCGATGTCGAAGGTGACTTCGATTTGCGGCTCGCCGCGGCGGGCGGGGGAGATGCCGTCGAGTTTGAAATTACCGAGGCGTTTGTTGTCGGCGAACATCTTGCGCTCGCCCTGGCAGATTTGGATATCGACGGCTGGCTGGTTGTCGGCGGCGGTCGAGAAGATCTGGGATTTCTTGGCGGGGATGGTGGTGTTGCGCTCGATCATTGCGGTGGCAATGCCGCCCATGGTCTCGATGGAGAGGGTGAGCGGGCTGACATCGAGGAGCAGCACGTCTTTGACATCGCCACGGAGGACGCCACCTTGGATGGCTGCGCCGATGGCGACAACTTCATCCGGGTTCACGCCTTGGTGCGGGGTCTGGCCGGCGAGTTCGCGGGCGATTTCCACGACCTTCGGCATCCGGGTCATGCCGCCGACGAGGACGAGCTCGTCGATTTCCTTCGCAGTTAGGCCAGCTTCCTTGAGGCAATCGCGGACCGGCTTCTTGGTGCGCTCGAAGAGAGAGTCGGTGAGCTGCTCCAATTTCGACCGGGTGAGAGTGAGCTGGATGTGCTTTGGTCCGGTGGCATCGGCGGTGATGAAGGGCAGGCTGATGTCGTAGGACTGGGTGGAGGAGAGGGCGATCTTGGCTTTTTCGGCTTCTTCCTTGATGCGTTGGAGCGCGTCGGGTTGGCCGGAGAGGTCGATGCCTTGGTCTTTTTTGAACTCGCCGACGATCCACTGGATCAGCGTGTTGTCCCAGTCGTCACCGCCGAGCGAGGTGTCGCCATCGGTGGCGAGGACTTCGAAAACACCGTCGCCGATTTCGAGGACGGAGATGTCGAAGGTGCCACCGCCGAGGTCATAGACGGCAATTTTTTCGTCGGATTTTTTATCGAGGCCGTAAGCGAGGGCGGCGGCGGTCGGCTCGTTGATGATGCGGAGCACTTCGAGGCCGGCGATTTCGCCTGCGGCCTTGGTGGCATTGCGCTGGGAGTCGTTGAAATAGGCGGGAACCGTGATGACGGCTTGGGTGATTTTTTCACCGAGCTTGGCTTCGGCGTCGGCCTTGAGCTTACCTAGGACCATCGCGGCGATTTCCTGCGGCGAGTAGGTTTTCTTTTCGCCAGCGACTTCCACCTGGATGTGGGCGTCGCCATTCGAGGCGGCGACGATGGTGTAGGGCATGCGTTTGTCGGCGTCTTTCAGCTCCGAGAACTTGCGGCCGATGAGGCGCTTGGCGGAGAAAATCGTGTTTTGCGGGTTGGTGACGGCTTGGCGTTTGGCGGCTTGGCCGACGAGGCGTTCGCCATTTTTTGCGAAGGCGACGACCGATGGGGTGGTGCGAGCGCCTTCTGAGTTTTCGAGGACCGTGGATTCGCCGCCTTCCATGACAGCCATACACGAGTTGGTGGTTCCGAGGTCGATTCCGAGAATTTTGGACATTGGGGTAGGTTTCCTTTTGGTTTGTGCCCGTTGGGGCGGTGATGATGGCGAAGCTTTCGCAGGGCGTGTGCCAGAAAAATCGAGACTTCACTTTAAATGCTGACAATGTGTGACATATAAATATTTTGAGCTATGGCGAACTCGTGGGTTTTGTGGAAATCGCGACATTATGGCGCATTCCTCATCGGACAAATTGACGCGGTGGACAACTTTGCACGCTCTGAGGTCGTCTGAGAAAATAAAGATTCGGAAGAGGCGGACTGAAGATCCGCGCTCCGGCCTGTAATGCAAAAAGCCCCGACTTGCGCCGGGACTTTGGGAATTGCTGGCTACGAACCGCGCGCTGTAAAATCAGCGGGCGGCGCGGTCTTCGGTGCCCTTTTGCGCCCGCTTGCGGACGTTGGCGTCGAGGATGCGTTTGCGGAGACGGATGTTGAGCGGGGTGGCTTCCACGAGTTCGTCGGCATCGATGTATTCGATGGCGCGTTCTAACGAAAACCGCAGGGCCGGGGTGAGCTTGGAAGTCTTGTCCTTGCCTGAGGAGCGCATGTTGTCGAGGTGCTTCTCTTTCACCGGGTTGACGGGAAGATCGCCGACGCGTGGATTTTCACCCACCAACATACCGCCGTAAACCGCATCGCCGGGGGCGACAAACAGGATGCCGCGGTCTTCGAGGGTTTGGAGCGAGAACGGAGTGGCAGTGCCTGAATCCATGGAAACGAGCGTGCCCGTGGTGCGGTTCTGGATGTCGCCGGCGTGCAAGGCGTATTCCTTGAAGAGGTGGGACATGATGCCGTGGCCGGATGTTAGATTGACCAACTCGGTTTCAAAACCGATCAGACCGCGGGTCGGGATGGTGGCTTGGATGAAGACGCGGCCGGATGCCTCGGTGTCCATGTGCTCCATCAATCCCTTGCGGTTCATGAGGATTTTCAGGATGCCTTGGGTGTAGTCGCCGGGAGCTTCGACGTAGAGTGTCTCGAAAGGTTCCAGCAATTTGCCATTGTCGTCGCGGCGATAAATCACGACCGGGCGGGAGACGAGCACCTCGAAACCCTCGCGGCGCATTTGCTCAACGAGCACGGCGATTTGCATGGCTCCACGGGCGGAGACGTTGAAAACGCCGGACATGTCGGTGTCCTCGACGGTGATGGAAATGTTGGTTTTCAACTCGCGCATCAGGCGCTCACGAATGGCGCGGGAGGTGACGTGCTTGCCTTCCTTGCCAGCGAGCGGGCCGTCGTTGATCGAGAATTGCATCGAGACCGTTGGCGGGTCGATGGCGACAAACGGCAGTGGCTCCTGTTCCGAGTTGCCGGCGATGGTTTCACCGATGTCGATGTTTTCGATGCCCGCAGCAATGCCGACGATGCCGCCTGCGCCGCAGCCATCGGAGTCGGCCGTGGCGAGACCGGAGTAGGTGAAGGTTTTCATCACCTTCGACTGGACCTTGGTGCCGTCTTGGCGGAGAAGGAAAATGGTGTCGCCCTTTTTCACGCTGCCGCCGAGAACCTTGCCGACCGCGACACGACCAACGTATTCGTCCCACTCGATGTTAGAAACGAGCATGAGGAAAGGGGCCTCGGGATCGGCAACTGGCTCGGGGATGAACTCGATGATTTTCTTGAGCAGCGGGATGCAATCCTTCCGCTCGTCATCGGGGTGATCCATGAAATAGCCGTCGCGAGCGGAGCCATAGACGAAGGGGGCGTTGAATTGCTCATCGTCGGCATCGAGGTCGAGGAAAAGTTCGAGGACCTGGTCGTGGACCTTGAGCGGAGTGGCGAGCGCGCGGTCGATCTTGTTGATGACGACGATCGGCTTGAGGCCTTCCTGCATGGCTTTCCGCAAAACGAAGCGGGTTTGTGCCTGCGGGCCGCCGGACGCATCCACGACGAGGAGCACGCCATCGACCATTTTCATCACGCGTTCCACTTCGGCGCCGAAGTCGGCGTGGCCCGGCGTATCGACGATGTTGATCGTGTAGCCTTCCCAGAGAATCGCGGTGTTTTTCGCCTTGATGGTGATTCCTTTTTCACGTTCGAGATCCATGGAATCCATGGCACGCTCGGTGGTGGCTTGGTTCTCACGGTAGGTGCCACCGGCTTGGAGAAGCTGGTCAACGAGGGTGGTTTTGCCGTGGTCAACGTGGGCGATGATGGCGAGATTGCGAATTTTCAAAGACATGGCAGCGAGTGGATAAAGAACGACCTCCGCAGGAAGGGGGCGGGGCTATGCACGGTTTTTCCCATCATGGCAAGGCGGGATTTCGTGAAAAAATCCACGGCGATCAAGCTAGGGGGAGCACACGCGCCCTCGCGTGTAGTTTTCGACGCCCTCGTCGAAAACCTGTGTTCCCAGTCATTGGATCTATCTCTTATCTCAATCGAAATGCGTTCCTAACCTTTAAGGAAACTCAGCCGGAATGAGACGAGGGCGTCTCATTCGACACGCGAGGGCGCGTATGCTCCCCTTTTTCCCTAGCTTGATCGCCTTGGAAAAAAATCCACGCGGCGCGCGGGGAATTCAATATGGAGAGCGAATCGGGGCGTTCTTTTTTGCAAATGGTCTGGTATTGCCCACCGGGATTTATGGTGTCAGGCTCGTGGCATTGGAGACGTTTTGGAAAAACGATTTGCCTGAGGGATTTGACCCGATGACGGCCAAGGAACTGCGGCAAAGTCTGCGGCGCGGTAGTTTTGTCTATCCGTTTTTGGCGATCCAGTTCTTTGCGGTGCTGGCGATGATGGCGGAGTTCCAAAACGGCCACGCGTCGGAGAGCACCCAATACACCGGGGCGTTGAATTTTTGGCTGTTAGGGACATCCGGGCCGTTTTGGATGGTGGTTTCCGGGATCTGCCTGCTGATCATGCCGATGGGCGGGATTATGCTGATGGGCCAAGAGTTGGAGGAGGGAAATCATGAGTTGCTGCTGCTCACGAAGCTGGACCGCTGGAAAGTCGTGGGCGGAAAATTTCTCACCCTGTGGGGACTGTGTGCGCTGACTTTCATTTCCCTGCTGCCGTATGTGGTGGTGCGTTACATGGTGGGCGGGATCGAGTGGTGGCATGAAGCGGCGTGCGCTGGGACGATTTTGGGCGGCTCGGCAATGATCAGCGCGGGGGCCATCGGGGCATCCGCCTTCAAACGGACCGGGATGAGGCTCGCGGTATTGGCGCTGTTTTTGTTGTCGATGCTTGCGGGCTGCGCGGCACCGTTGTTAGGAATTGGAGCGCAGACTGGCGGTTGTGGCTGGTTTTATCATCTCACGGCATTGACGGCAGTGGTGGGTTATACGATGGCGGGTCTGGCCTTGGCCCGGTCGCGCCTGCGGTTGGCAGTTCTGGCTTACGAGGTCAATCCGAGTGGCATGATTCTCGGCTTGCTGGTGTTCGCGCCGTTCGTGATCGGCCTGGCTACGGCGGTGACCTTGGGTTGGGGCGGCGCGCTCGGCTTGATCGGGTTGGCGCTCATCGCATGGCGGATGGATGTGACGCCGAGAGCACCGAAATGGGTGCCACCACCACCGCCGAATGTGCCTCCCGCGCTTCCGCAGTGAGGATAAATACCCGGTTCCACGCCGCACAAGCGGCCTGAAAAATCAGGCAATGCCCGCTGCCGATCGGAGTTTCTCCCAATCCCCGGCGGAGACGCAGCAGGGATCGGCGGCGACCCAATGTTGAGGCGAAATTTCCCGCAACGAGAGATCCATGCCAATGGTTTCCGCATACCGCGGGTGGTTCATGCGGTGGCCAAAGGCACTGCCGGCGGGTGGGTCGATGGGTGAAGGGACATCGCCCTCTAGCAGGATTTTTTCACGCCGCTCTTTTGGGTCATGAGAGGGAATCGCAGAGAGCAGCGCTTGGGTGTAGGCGTGGCGTGGATTCTGATAGATGGCGTCCGCGCTGGCAAGCTCGACGATTTTTCCGAGATACATCACGGCCACTCGGTCGCTGACGTGTTTGACGACGGATAGATCGTGGGCAATGAAGAGATAGGACAGGCCGAAATCTTGCTGGAGTTCGACGAGGAGATTGAGGATTTGGGATTGGACCGAAACATCGAGGGCGGAAACTGGTTCGTCGCAGATGATGAGCTTGGGCTTGAGCGCGAGGGCGCGGGCGATGCCGATGCGCTGGCGCTGGCCACCGGAAAACTCGAAGGAATAACGCTCTGCGGAACTGGCGGGCAGGCCGACGCGGTCGAGGAGTTCATTGACCCATTGGACGCGCTGGCCGCGGGTGCCGATGCCGTGGATGATATAGGGTTCCTCGATAATCGCCCGCACACTCATGCGCGGGTCCAGCGATTCGGCGGGGTCTTGGAAAATCATCTGGATGTCACGGCGCTGCGGGCGGAGCGAGCGTTGACTGGCGCGGGTGATGTCGCTGCCATTGAACAGGATGGTGCCGGAGGTGGGTGTGAGCAGGCGGACGATGGCCTTGCCGAGGGTGGATTTCCCGCAGCCGGATTCACCGACGAGGCCGAGCGTCTCGCCGGGCGCAATGTCTAACGAAACACCATCCACGGCGCGGACGGCACCGGTTTGTCGCAATAGCACACCGGCGCGAACCGGGAAGTGGACGCGGAGGTCTTCGCAGATGAGGAGCGGCGGGGTCATGGTTGGTAACATTCCGGACAAATTTCCACCCAGTGTCCGGGGGATACTTCGGAGAATCTCGGCCGCTCACGGGTGACGGCTGCGGTGCGACCCATGCGTTGGCAAAAGCGACAGCCGTGTGATAGATCCGCGAGGGCGGCAACCATGCCGGGAATCGTGTTGAGGCGGGATTTCGACGGCGTGTCGAGCGTGGGAATCGAGTGCAGCAGGCCCTTGGTGTAGGCGTGGAGGGGATTGGAAAAAAGTTCCTCGGCGCTGGCCTGTTCGACGACTCGCCCAGCATACATGACCACGACCTCATCGCAGGTTTCCGCAATGACGCCGAGGTCGTGGGTGATGAGGATGGTGGCCATGCCCATCTCGGACTGGAGACGGCCCATGAGGTCGAGGATCTGGGCTTGCACGGTCACGTCGAGCGCGGTGGTGGGTTCGTCCGCGATGAGCAGGGACGGGCGACAGGCGAGGGCCATGGCGATGACGACGCGCTGGCGCATGCCGCCTGATAGATGGTGCGGGTAGTCCATCATGCGCTTTTCCGGTGCGGGGATGCGAACGAGTTCGAGCATCTCGGTGGCAGCGGCCCAAGCGTCTTTCTGGGAGATTTTCTGATGCAAGCGGAAGACTTCGGCCACCTGACGACCGATGCGATGAACCGGGTTCAGCGCGGCCATCGGCTCTTGAAAAATCACGCCGATCTCGCCGCCACGGATTTTGCGGATTTCCGCGTCGGTAGCGCGGACGAGATCGTGGCCCTTGAAATAAACGTGGCCGCCGAGGATCTTTCCCGCTGGCTGGGGCAGCAGGCGGACGATTGACATGGCGGTGACGCTTTTTCCACAACCCGATTCTCCGACGATGCCAACGGTTTTCCCGGCGGGGACGGAGAAGGAAACGTGATCGACGGCCCGCAAGAGCCCTTGGTCGGTCTCAAAGGAGGTGATGAGTTGGTCCACCTCAAGGATGTTTTCCGGCGCGGATGTCATGGTGGATCGGCGGCTTCGGGTGGTTTCTCGCGGTAGTCTGCGACCGTGCGGGTGGATTCCGGGAAGGTTTTCCCGGCGCGGCGGGCGACTTGGGTCTCGGCTTTCACCTCCTCATCGATCCAGAAGACGAAGACCTCGTGCGGATCATAAACCACGGGCGGACAGAAGCGGGTGGTCTCGCTGTCCGGCCATTTCACCCAACGCCAGGAACCAACCCGCGAGAAATCCACGGCGTAGCCCGGGACGAAGATCGCCTCGTCATGCATGATTTTCTGGATCTTCCAAGCGGCGTCCCTGAGTTCTTCCGCCGTCCGGGCGTTGCGGACTTTTTCGCAAAGTACATCGGTGTCGGCGCGGTGCCAGACGAAGGTGTTGTTCGTCTGCGGCTTCGGGTTACCCTTCTCGTCCAGAGCGGTGGAGGAATGGAGAAATTCGTAAAAATCCGGGGTTGGCGGTGTGATCAGCCAGGAGCCAAACGCGATCTCATGCTGTTTCTGCATTTCCTTTTTGTAAGAAACCGTAGCCTCCGAGCCATCGAGGCGGAGTTCGAAGCCGCAGGACTTCGCCTCTTCCCGCAGGATGGTGAAAATCCGATCATAGAGTGGCATCTGCGGATAGGTGACCGATAGAGACAGTCGCGAGCCGTCGGCCTTAGTCAGGATGCCGTCGCTTCCTTCCTGGGTATATCCCGCCTCGCGGAAGGCGGCGCGCGCGGAGTCGATGGAAAATGGCCGGGCCTTGATGGATGGATCGCTGAAGATCTTGTAGCCCTCATTGAAAGAGTTCAGGCGCTGGATATCCCCTCGAAACAACACGTCGATGACTTTCTGCCAATTCATCGCGAAGGCGATGCCGATCCGGACATTCCGATCACCGAGCGGTGGTTTGCTAACATTCAGATAGAGACCGCGCGGGACTTTCGGGTAGCGTTTGAAAAACGTAACGCGCTCGATGTAGCCACTGAATACCGGCTCCACTTCGGACTTCTCATACCAGAGCTGCGGCTCGGTGAGTAAAAACGTGTCGAGCTCCCCGGCGCGAAACAATTCGAAGGCCTTCGATGGATCACGCACGACGGTGTGGACGAGTTTGTCCGGGTTGAAACGGTATTTGTAGTACTTGCGATCCCTTGCCCACCAGTTTTTCACGCGGGTCTGGGTGATAGAAACCCCCTTGACGATGTCTTGCGGCAGAACTTCGTAAGCGCCGGTGGTTGGGGGGAAGCGCCATTGATAGCGCTTCGAATAGTCGGGGCCGTATTCATCATAAAAATGCGGGGGCGCCGGGGTGGCCGCTCCTGCGATGGCCGGGGCGTAGAGTTTCGCCTGCGGCAGGGAGATGGAAACGGTCCTGTCGTCATACATCGCGAATTGGGCGAGATCCTCGCGGTAATACTGTTTTGAGTAGGGATTGACGATGTTGTCCGAGACGTGGATGTAAACGGAAACAAGATAGTCCCTGGCCTTCACCGGTATGCCGTCCGAGTAGCGGGCTTCTGGATCAATGTGGAAATAGATCGTCCGTCCGTCCTCAGACGTCGCCCATTCCTTGGCGATGCCGGGGATCAGCTCCATCGTCAGCGGATGGAAGGCAACCAGCGGCATGTCGATGTAATCGTAGAGATCGCCGCGAAAAGAGTTGTTAGCATTATCCCCTGTGGGGCGGATCGTCGGCGGGAAGGTGTCGATGTAGCGGCGTAACACACCGCCCTTTTTTGCAGCAGGATCGCCGATTTCCGGCTGCTCCATGCCATTCTGCCAGACCAGGTTCGTGGGGATGTCCGCGGGTTTGCCCACTTTAAAATAGTCGCCGAGGCCAAGGCGGAACTGCCATTTCTCCTGATCAAGCCGAAGCGCCGCAGCCTTGATTTCAAGAGTGGTTTTAGCGTCGCCCTGGGCGCTGGCAAGCTCCTCGGTGAGGAGGGAGACCTCCTTCTCCGTGGCGGCCTGTTGGGCATGCAGCCAGTCCGCGATGTATTTGTTATAAACCGGCACAAAGGCATCGAACTCCAGCGTGCGCGAGGTTTCCGCCGTCTCGTGGCGGCAGCCGGTCACGAGCAGCGAGAGAAATCCCAGGGCGGTGAAGAGGCGGCGCATCAACGGTAAAAGGTGAATTTTTTCGGATCGAAGGCCTCGCGGACCGCCTCACCAATGAAGGTGACCAGAATGAGCAGGCCGACGAGCACGACAAAAGTCGAGGTGACGAGCCACGGCGCGGATAAGTTAGAAAGGCCGTCGCCCAGCAGGCGACCCCACGTCGCGTATTGCGGAGGCAGACCGAAGCCAAGGTAGTCGAGCGATGACAGCGAGAAAACCAAGCCGGTAACCGTGAATGGCACCAACGTCACGATGATGGCGACGGTGTTCGGCAGCAGATGGCGGAAAAGGATGCGTGGTGTCCCCGCACCTAACACTTTTGCCGCAGAGATATAATCCCGCTCCTTTTCGCGATAGGCTGCAGTTCGCATCAGATAGGTGATGCCCATCCAGCCGAATACCACCAGAATCGTTAGAATGATCGGCAAGCCTCTGTATCGTTCATCCACCATGCTGGAGAAAATGATCACGACGAACAGGAATGGCATGTTAGAAAAAATTTCGATCAACCGCTGCGAGAGCATGTCGAACCAGCCGCCGAAATAGCCCATCATCATGCCGAAGGTGATACCGATGAAAAACACGATGGGCAGATAGATGAGCGACGCCTTGAAATTCACTTGCAAGCCACCGAAGAGGTAGGCGATGACGTCGTAACCCTGCGAAGTAGTTCCCAGCCAATTGCCCTCCTCGGGGATCGGCGGTGCGGGATGATATTTCACCGCCCGCAACGAGCTGGATTCCATGGCGAGGAAATCCTCCCTGGTGCCCGTGCCATTGTAACTCTCAGTGAGTGGCTGACCGTCCTTGTAATCCGCGCTATACACCGGCGTGCCGTCCTCGGTCCAGCCATCCGCAGGTCCGTTCAACACACCATTGCGCATGGTGAAACGCAGGTGCATCCGCGAGTCGGCGACATCATGATATTTCGCGACGAGACCCCAATACGGTTTGCTGGAGTTTTCATACCACACGCCGTCGCGTTGCACGAGTTCGCGCGAGCGCGGCGGCAGGGTGTCGCCCGTCGGGTCGTAGGGGACCAGCGGCATGATCACGCGCTTGGTTTTCGAGTCCTTCCACGCGCGTTTCAATTTCCGATAGTCCGCCGACGCCTCGGCAGTCTTGTCAGTCACCCCGAAGTCCTTGTTTTTTAAATCGCCGGGGAGAAACGCGGGGAACACCCACTTGCCGCCGTAGTTCACCGCCAGCGCCCGCTTGCCGACGACCACCTGATCCAGCGCCGCCAAGCCGCCGAGCGCGATCAAAATGACGAGCGAATAATAGCCGCGCTTGATCTCGCAAAACCGCCGGATGCGCCGCGTGGTGACCGGGTTGCGCGGGCCGGAGGTGAACGAGCGGATCACCATCGCCAGCCCGCCGAGCACAAGCACCGCCACGCACAACCAACCGAACCATGGGAGACCATTCCCGCCCAAAAACGACACCTCCCGGCTAACCGCGAAAAACCATCGCGCCGTGGGCAGCGCCAGATTCATGCACTGCCCGGTGGCGGCTAGCGCACCGAGTAGGATGGAAATCAGTCCGAGAGCGCGCATCGATTTATTCAAATTTGATCCTCGGGTCCACCACGGCGACGAGGAAATCGGAAATCACTTGGCCGATCAGTAACAGAAACGCCGAGATTGCCAAAGTCCCCATAATCACCGGCACGTCGCGCGCGATAACTGCCTGATATTGCAATAACCCGAAGCCCTGAATATCGAACACCGTCTCGATCAGCATCGAGCCGCCGATGAAGATCGTCACCAGATCCCCGAGGCTCGTTGCCACCGGGATCATCGAGTTCCGGAACGCGTGACCAAACACCGCCTTGTGGAAACTCGCACCCTTCGCCACCGCCGTACGCACATAGTCTGCTGCTAGATTATCCATCAGACTGTTCTTCGTCATCATCGTTAGCATCGCAAACGAGCCGACCATATAACAGATCAGCGGCAGCACCGTGTGGTGGGCGATGTCCTTCACCTTCGCCCATGAATCAAGTTGATCGAAATTCGGACTCATCAGACCAAACAGCGGGAACCAATTCATCCGCGCACCCAGATGGACCACCAGGATCACCCCCAGCGCAAACCCCGGGATCGAGTAGCCGAGGAAAATCAGCACCGAGCTGGCGGTGTCGATGAAGGTCCGGTGCTTCAACGCCTTGAGAACTCCCAGCGGCAGACAAATCGCGTACGTCAGGATGGCTGTTAGTAAGCCGAAATACGTCGCCACCGGCATCCGCGCGAGGATCATCTCGTCCACCCGGTCGTTGTAAATCTGCGAGCGTCCGAGATCACCTTCTAACAAGCCGGACACGCGCGTTTGATAGATCACCGCCCGCGGCTTGTATTCCGGGGCCTTATCACTTTGCCCATTCCGCCGGAAATACCGCTGCTGGCGGATTTCATTCGTCTCATAACGGACTTTCCACCCCTCCTCTGCAATGGGTTTTCCAGTCTTCGAAAAAACGGCGGACTCGATGGCCTGCGCCGCGTCGGTCGCATTCTTCCGGCATTTCACCCGCACCGCCCGCCCGTCGCCCCGCAGCACGATTTCAGTCGTTGTCTCCGGATCGACCCCGCCGCCGATGGTTTCCTCGTCCTGCGCACCGAACTCGCCCTTGGAAATCCGCGCCTCCCGCGGCGCGATGCCGAGCCACTGGGCGTAGGCGACGAGGACATACTTATCGAGGCCGAATTGTTCCTCCAGTTCCTCCAGTTGCTCGTCGCTCAGGCCACCTTGCGACTGGTTCGACGCCGCACGCTTACCGCCCTGGTCCGCCCCCCGCGCACCCTCTTGCAACATCCGCTCCAACGGTCCGCCGGGGACAAAGCGGGTGATCGTGAACACCAGCAACGTGATCCCGAGCATGGTCGGCGGAATCAACAGCAGGCGTCTGAGGAAATAACTCTTCACAAGGGGTGCCCCATGGTTTTAGTCGCTGACCCGAATCATGCAAGCCCCGACAACGACGAAGCGAATCCTTGTCGGGGCCGGAACAAAACTCGGCCGAGGCGGTTCAAAATTTGAAAAATTAGGTATTTCCTCAAAGGGAGCACATGCTTGACGGAGGAGCACGATAGTGGGACGCGCCTTTTTTCTCATATCAATAATTCCAAGCATCCACGCCAGTGGTTGGAGCGTCTCGCTCCGAGCACCCCGTAGGGCATCTCACCCACCTCATCGCCCCATCCGCCGCACCGTCCAAAATCTCCTCAGCCCTACCGACGTCTCCACCACCATGATCTTCCTCCACGTCATGAAACGCCCCGGTGCAGGTGCCCCAAGCCCGCTTGATCTCGTCTGACTAAAATCACGATTCTCAAAACTCCGAATTTCTGCTTGGTTCGCCATCATAACAGGTTTAAACCTGAATCATATAAGACCGTCCCGGAATTACACCCTTCCGGGCCGCCTTTTACCTGCATCTCCGCACAGTCAGAGAATAACACTGTTAGCTCATAACATGAAACAGATCATCATTACCGCCCTCTTCCTCGCATTCATTCCGACTGCACACGCCGAGGAACTGAAAAGCCCTGAAGACCTCTTGGTTGCCTACGTAGCTGCCACAGGAACCTCGGAATTTACCAAGGTTGTCGATTCCGTTCATCCCTTCGCGCTCAAGAGCTTCAAGGCATACACTCTGAACATCGTGAAAGCGGCGGTCAAAGAATTCTCGGAAGATGCGGTTAAAACGGCGTTTCAAGGCCTCGGTTCACTCAGTGATCTGGATGCAATTCCAGAGCAGGATTTCTGGGTTTATGTCATGAGCAATCTGTATTCAATTTATCCGGAGTGCGATGACACGAAGTCGCTCAACGTTGTCGGCCATATCGTAAATGGAAACTTGATGCATGTTTTATATACACAGAACGGAGATCTGAAATCGACGGATTCGATTGAGAACCTCAAATCACCGAAAACTTTCACATTCAGAAAAGATGGAGAGCGGTGGTGCTATTGGAGCATCAGTGTGAGCGGCGTTGAGAAGTATGTCCAGTTTTGTGCCAAACGTCAGCAAACACTCGACACCAAGGCCAACCGCGGAGATGTCGGCACTACGCAACCCGCTACCCGCCCCGAGTCGAAGTCGGAGGATAGCAAAAAACCTCAACCTAAATCTGAGGGGCACTCTCGGTAGTGAATTGCCAAGGATCGACCTTAGCTCCATGAAAAAGCAAAGACTGCTCTTATTCGGCGTGGCATTGTTGACACTCTATGCAACCAGCTACCTCATTGTCTCGAGGAAGGGATTCTACGAACCGGCTGCATACGGACTCCTGCAAGGGCCTAACGGGCATCCAATCTTGGCCCCCAAAGCTTGTTTCGGTTACGACTGGATGCCGTTCGAACACCAGGCTTCGCAGGGTATCGATGCAACTTGGGTGACTTTTATTTTTTACTTCCCTATGTTGGCCCTTGACCGAGCGGTCTGGCATCGACCCGATCTCGTAGATACCCAGCGCTATCGAACCAAGAATTTCTTCAACTACGAGAAGCTCGAATACTCAGAGATCAAATGAAAATAGATAATCGGGTCAGGTGACGCATTTCAACAACGACCAAGAGAATCCTTGTCACCGTGAACCCAGGCAATACAGTCCGTAATTAAAGATTGGCCATTGGGAAATGATTATTCCCGCCGCGCTCATCCTGCAACCCCATTTCACCGACCATGGACTACCTCACCACCGCCAATGTCTTACTTTGGGTCTTTCTGACCGTTGCCTTTTATTTTGTCTTCCTTAGCCACTGGCTGGTCGCGGCCTCGCTCTTTCCGGATTATGTCGCAAAGTGCCAGCAACAATACAGTCGGCCGGTGATCACCACGCTCGTCGGCCTGCTCTTCACGGTGGTTCCGATCACAGTCGGACTGGTCATCGCCAAAGCTTTCCCTCCCGCGATGAAATGGGTGGGCATCCTCATCGCCACTGTGCCGGTCATCGCCGGTCTGCTAGGCACTGCGGGTCTCGCCCGCCGCGTCGGTTGCGGTATGCCCTCGCCGGTGGATGAACACCAGCCATGGCGGCGGGTTCTGCGCGGCGGCACCGCCCTGGCCCTGACATTTCTACTGCCCCTCCTTGGCCAACTCATCGTGATCCCGCTGGTGTTAGCCAGCGGTGTCGGGGCCAGTGTGCTCACTTGGTTCGCGCGCAAGCCTACCACCTCGCCGCCGGCCCTGAACCCTGCGGCGTTTTCAACTTCGCCGCCGCCCATTACCCAGCCGTGAACCCGCTCTCCCGCCGCAGTCTGTTACACGCCGCCACCGTCGGCGGCGCGGTCGCGGGCATCGGTGGATTCAGCGCACTCTCCCGGTTTTTCGCGCCGCTGTTAGCAGGTGACGCCGACGGACTCGCCCCCTTTCAAGCGCCCTCAGCGGATGAAATCGACGACGCCAGCCACGTCCTGAACCGGCTCACCTTTGGCCCCCGCCCCGGCCAACACGCGGAAATAAGCACGCTCGGTGCACGCGAGTTCATCAAGCGCCAACTCGATCCAGCATCCCTCGACGACCACTGGACCGACGCACAGTCCGCACGTTTCGAGGCCCTCCACGCGTGGCCGCTCGGCGAATTGCTCGAATACAATTCCCGCGAATTGTTAGACCAACTGACCCGCGACAAAATCCTCCACGCCGTCCATTCCAAACGCCAGCTCAAGGAGGTGATGGTCGATTTCTGGTCCGACCACTTCAACATCGACCCCTCGAAGGGCGACTCCAAATGGCTCAAGCCCGCAGACGACCGCGAGGTCATCCGCGCCCACGCCCTCGGCTCATTTCCCGCGCTGCTCAAAGCCTCCGCCCTCAGCCCGTCGATGCTCTGGTATCTCGACGGTCGCGTGAACCGCCACGCCAAAGCCACCGAACGACCTAACGAAAATTACGGTCGTGAATTGTTAGAACTCCACACACTTGGCGTGCATGGCGGTTACACCCAGCAGGATGTCATGGAAATCGCGCGCTGTCTCACCGGTTGGACCGTCCGCGAGCGAGCGAAATCCAGATTTGCCGTCGGCAAGGTCGAGTTCCGCCCGGACCTCCATGACGACGGCCCCAAGATCCTGTTAGGCGTTACCATCCCCGCCGGACTCGGTGCCGCCGACCTCGACCGCGTCATCGACATCGTCGCCCACCATCCGTCCACCGCCCACTTCATCGCGGAGAAACTTTGCCGCCGCTTCATCGCGGATAATCCTCCAGCATCCGCCGTCGGCGTGGTTGCGAGTGAATTCCTAAGCTCAAGGGGCGAACTCCGGCCTACCCTAACAAAGCTCTTCGAAACGCCCGAGTTCTGGGCCTCGCGTGGCGGAAAAATCAAGCGGCCCTTCCACTTCGTCGTCTCCACCCTACGCGCCACCTCCGCCCGCACCAATGCCGGGCGGGCGCTGCAAAACCACCTGCTGCGGCTCGGCCACGCGCCGTTCCAATACCCCACGCCAGACGGCTACCCCGAGGAGGCCCAACCGTGGATGGCCACCTTGCTCTGGCGTTGGAAGTTCGCCCTGGATTTCACGAACCGCGCCATCGAAGGCACTTCCTTTCCCGCCGACAAACTTGCCCGATCCGCCGGTGGCGAATCCGCGCTCGCCGCCCATCTGCTAGGCCGCGCTCCCACCGATCTGGAAAAATCCGCCGCCGCTTCCTCCGGCGCACCGCTCGCCCTCCTGTTAGCCAGTCCGGCGTTCCAATCCTTCTGATGCCGTGAAATCCCAGCTCACCACCTTCGTCAGCGAGCAGCGAGATCCCACCGGCACCCTCGTCGTCGTCTTCCTCCGTGGCGGGGCCGATGGCCTCAACATGGTCGTCCCGCATGGCGATGACCACTACTACGCCGCCCGTCCAAGCATCGGCATCCGCCGCCCGGACCTCGTCGATCTCAATGGCTTTTTCGGCCTCAATTCCCATCTCGAACCCTTGCATCACTGGTGGAAATCCGGCGAACTTTCGCTCGTCCACTGCGCCGGTTCCGAAGACGAATCACGTTCCCATTTCGAGGCCCAGGACTTCATGGAACACGGCGGCCTCGCGGCGGGCGGTTGGCTCGGCCGATTTCTCCGCATCCGCCCCGATGCCGGCCAATCGCCGCTCACCGCCGTCGCCATCGGTGCGACACTTCCGGAGTGCCTCCGCGGCGCGCCGTCTTGTACCGCCATCCAGTCGCTCGATGATTTCGGCCTCGGCCCCCACGTTCCAGCCGGATTCCTCGAAAGCATCGCCCGTCTCTATCAGGTCGCCCCACGCGAACTCGGACCCGCCGGGCGCAACGCCCTTGCCGCCCTCGAACGCATCCAAGCTCTCGCCAGCACCCCATACTCTCCCTCCGGCGGAGCCAAATACGCTGCCGATTCCTTCGCCTCCGGTCTCAACCAAGTCGCCCGCCTGATCAAAGGCCGCGTTGGCCTGCAAGCCGCCACTCTCGACCTCGGCGGTTGGGATTCGCATATCACCCAGTCGATCATCATGGACCCGCCCATGCAGCGACTCGCCCAAGGTCTGCACGCCCTCGCAACCGACCTCGGCCCGGCCGAAATGGCGCGCACCCAGATCGTCGTCATGACCGAGTTCGGCCGCCGCGTCGCGGAAAATAGCGCTACCGGAACCGACCATGGCCGCGGTGGCGTGATGTTCCTGCTAGGTGGCGGCATCGCTGGCGGAAAAATCCACGTCACCTGGCCCGACCTCGCCAGCCAACTCACCGGCCCCGGCGATCTCCCGGTGCTCAACAACTACCGCGACATCCTCGCCCCGATTCTCGCCCACCAAGCCCCCGGCACGGACCTCGCCAAGGTCTTCCCCAACCATCCCCTCCGCCCGCTGCCGATTTTTGGTTAATCCTGGAAAAGAAAATCGGACCACAGATCACACGGATAAACACGGATAATGAATCAGTTGGAATATTTTAGGTATTCACCCAAAGGATGAGTTCGGCGTCTTTCGTAACTCTTTTCTTATCCGTGTCTTCTGTGCAATCC